>CAZXLI010000028.1:0-39006 GCA_964641795.1 uncultured Bordetella sp.
GCCACATGTTCGGCGTGGTCAAGAACAAGATCATGTACGGCAAGAAGGTCAAGGGGATCGAGCGGAGCACCTTCCTGATCGACGGCCAGGGCGTGCTGCGGGCCGAATGGCGCGGCATCAAGGTGGCCGGCCATGTCGACGAGGTGCTCAAGGCCGTCAAGGACCTGAAGAAGGCCGCCTGAGTCAGCGGCGGGCGTCCGTCACGTCTTTGCAACGACGCGGTCTCGGAGCTTGTGTATCATCAATTCATGCTTGTGAGTCGCCCACCGCGTTTCACCTGAAGGCCAAAGCCGCACAGTCGACTGTGCGGCTTTTTTGTTTGTCCTTTTCACACGTTGCCGACCAGAGTCCATGCCACTGCCGAAGCCGCCTGCCACCAAAGCCGCATTGCTGACCCCCGTTGACTTCGAAGCGCAGGCCGCGCCCCGCACCGACAAGAAGAGCCTGAAGACCACCGCGGTGGCCGAGCCTGCGACCGGCTCGCTGAACCTTCACGACGCCTCGGCCACCGCTGCCGCGCCCGTCAAGTCTCCGTCGGCCAAGCCCGGCTCGAACGCGATGCCCGTGAAGGCGCCGAGCCTGGCGGCGGCACCCAAGCCGCGCGTGCGCAAGCCGCGTGGCGACGGCCCGCCCAAGCTCTTCGTGCTCGACACCAACGTGCTGATGCACGACCCGATGAGCCTGTTCCGTTTCGAGGAGCACGACGTCTTCCTGCCGATGATCACGCTGGAAGAACTGGACGGGCACAAGAAGGGCATGAGCGAGGTCGCGCGCAATGCGCGCCAGGTCAGCCGCGAACTCGACGCGCTGGCCACCGACAGCACGCTCGATCCGAAGTCCGGCATTCCGCTGGCCAAGACCGGCCACAAGGACGCCGGCGGCAAGCTGTTCTTCCAGACCACGCTGTTCGACATCAAGCTGCCTGACGGGCTGCCGCAGGGCAAGGCCGACAACCAGATCCTCGGCGTGGTGCAAAGCCTGCGCGAGCAGCACGCCGGCCGCGACGTGGTGCTGGTGTCCAAGGACATCAACATGCGGGTCAAGGCCCGCGCGCTGGGCCTGGCCGCGGAGGACTACTTCAACGACAAGGTCCTGGAAGACGGCGATCTGCTCTACACCGGCGTGCTGCCGCTGCCCGGCGACTTCTGGGAGCGCCACGGCAAGACGATGGAGAGCTGGCAGCAAGGCGGCCAGACCTTCTACCGCATCAGCGGCCCTCTGGTGCCGGCGCTGATGGTCAACCAGTTCGTTTACCTCGAGTCCCCAGGCGCCGCCGCGCTGTACGCCCGCGTCACGGAGATCACCGGCAAGACCGCGGTGCTGAAGACGCTGAAGGACTACACCCACGCGAAGAATTCGGTCTGGGGCGTCACGGCGCGCAACCGGGAACAGAACTTCGCGCTGAACCTGCTGATGGATGCCGAGTGCGATTTCGTGTCGCTCACCGGCACCGCCGGCACCGGCAAGACGCTGATGACCTTGGCCGCGGGCCTGAGCCAGGTGCTGGACGACCGCCGCTACACCGAGATCATCGTCACCCGCGTCACCGTGCCGGTGGGCGAAGACATCGGCTTCCTGCCGGGCACCGAGGAAGAGAAGATGGGCCCGTGGATGGGCGCGCTCGACGACAACCTCGAGGTGCTGGCCCGCGGCGACGGTTCAGCCGGCGAATGGGGCCGGGCCGCGACGCAGGACCTGGTGCGCTCGAAGATCAAGATCAAGAGCCTGAACTTCATGCGCGGCCGCACCTTCCTGAACAAGTTCGTCATCATCGACGAGGCGCAGAACCTCACGCCCAAGCAGATGAAGACGCTGATCACGCGCGCGGGCCCTGGCACCAAGATCATCTGCCTGGGCAACCTGGCGCAGATCGACACGCCCTACCTCACCGAAGGTTCATCCGGCCTCACCTACGCGGTCGACCGCTTCAAGGGCTGGCCGCATTCCGGCCACGTGATGCTGGCGCGCGGCGAGCGGTCCCGGCTCGCCGACTTCGCCTCAGAGGTCTTGTAGGCCCCCGGCCGCGGGGCGGCCGTGCTTCCCCGGGCTACTTCTTCAGGTCATCGAAGAAGGCCTTCGCATTGAACTCGCGACCCAGGAACTGCCGGACCAGCTCGGTCGGCGGTTTCTGGCTGCCGTTGCCGAGCACGACGTCACGGTAGCGCTTGCCCACCGTCGCATCCAGCCGGTTGGTGCCGAACGCGGTACGCATGTCCATCGCCACCACCAGGCTCCACAGGTAGCCGTAGTAGCCGGCGCTGTAGTTGGTGGCGATGTGCGCAAAGCCGGCCGGGAACATCGAGCCCTTCACGTAGCCCAGCGGTGTCGCGCCCTCCATCTCGGCCCACAAGGCCATCGGGTCGCGTGCCTGGCCGTCGTAGAGCGCCAGGTCGTAGCTCGCGAACAGCTGCTGCCGGCTTTCGCGCACGCCCTTGCCGTAGTCCTTGGCGGCCTTGGCCTGCTCGAGCATCGCCTCAGGCACCGGCTTGCAGCTGGGGCAGACCTCGCCGAACAGCTTGAGCACCTGCTTGTCGTAGACCCAGTCCTGCAGCATCTGCGAAGGCGCCTCGACGAAGTCACGCTTGACCGTCGTGCCCGCCTGTTGCGAATAGCGCGTGGCCGAGAGGTTGGTGTGCACCGAATGGCCCAGCTCGTGCAGCAGGGTCTCCAGTTCGTCCAGCGTCAGGCCCTTGCGGTCGAAGTTCACCACCAGCGCCGATTGCGTCAGCCGCCCGGTCGAGGTCGCGCCATTGCGGATGCTCCACTGCGCCGCATGGTTGTACTTGTCGTCGCGGGGATACAGGTCGACGAACAGCGAGCCCAGCGGCTTGCCGCTGGCCGCGTCTGATACGCGATAGGCCTGTACCTCGGGATGCCACAGCGCCACGCCTTCGACGCGCTCGTAGCGCACGCCCATCAGCTTCTCGATCAGGCGCAGGCAGAACTGCAGGCTTTCCTGCGGCGGGAAGTAGGGTCGGAAGGCGTTCTGGTCGACGCTGAAACGGGCGCGACGCAGGCGCTCGGTGTAGAACTGCAGGTCCCAGCGCTCGACGCGCACCTGCTCCAACGGCAGACCCAGGTGCTCGGCCTTGGCCCGGCGCAACTCGTCGATCTCGCGCCGTTCGCGTTCCTGCACTGCGCCCTTCACCTCGGCGAGGAAGGCTTCCGCCCTGGCCACGTTGCCGGCCATGCGACGCCGCAGCGTGAACTCGGCCCAGCTCGGCGCACCGAACAGCGCCGCGTACTGCTTGCGCAGGCGCACGATCTCGGCCAGCACCTTCAGGTTCTTCTCGCCACCCTCGTTGATCTTGGCGCGCCACATGCGCTCGCGCGTCGCCTCGAGTTCGGCTGTCTGCTGCAGCGGGAAGAAGGTCGGGTAGTCCAGGCCCAGCAGCACGCGGCCCGCGTCGTCGCGCTTGGCGTTCTTCCACACCGACTCGGGCACGCCCTTCAGCTCAGCTTCCGTGTAGGCGACCCGCACGCCTTCGTCGCGTATGTTGCGCTGGAACTCCACGCCCAGCTCGGCAATGCGATCAGCCAACTGCTTGGCCTTGGCACGCTGCTCGGGCGGCAGCCCGACGCCGGCGTCCTCGAAGCCCTCGAGCATGGTCTTGACCATCTCGCGGTCGATCGCATCCTTGGGCTTGAAGCGACGCGCGGCCTTGAACAGCGCCTCGTTCTGGCCCAGCGTCGTCGCGAACTCGCTCCAGCGCAGCTCGCAGGCTTCGGACGCGTCGCGTACGCCCTTGTCGGGATGCACGGCCGAGAGGAATTGATCGGCGTTGCCAAGATCCTCGACTTCGGCGTTGAACGCATCCACCGCGGCCAGCCATCCGGCGTCGACTGGCCGCTTCTCCAGGCGGCGCAGGTGTTCGGTGGCGCGCTTCAGGCCGGCGTCGCAAGCCGCCTTCAGCGCATCGCCGCTCGTGTAGTTTGGAAAGGCCGGACCGGGCAGCGTCGGGGTCGCCGCGAGCGCGGCGCCGCCCAGCGTCAGGCCGACGGCCACGGCCGTCAGGCAACAGGAACGATTCGTCATCGGGGTACGTCCGCCTCGCCTCATTCGCCGGCCGCGGTCTGAACCGCTGCCAGCGCCTTCTTCGGGTTGATCAGGTTGCGGCGCCCGTCACCACTGCGTTCGGCCGTGCCGACGATCGTGCTGATCAGCTCCGTCGGCTTCAACTTCGGGTTCACCACCAGCAGCTTGCCGGCCAGGTTGGCCACCTGCGGCGAGGCCATCGAGGTGCCCGACAGCGCCACTTTCTGGCCGCCCGGCAGGTAGCTTTCGACCTGGTAGCCGTTGGCATGCACCTTCACGGTCGGGCCGTAGCTGGTGAACGGCGCCTCGTCGCCTGCACGGTCCACTGCGCCGACGGTCAGCAGGTTCGGCAGCACGATGTCGGCGGGCATGTCCTCGGCGAAGCTGGCGTCGCTGTTGCTGTTGCCGGCCGCGGCGACGAACAGGATCTCCGGCGCACTGGCCATCGCCTGTGTCAGCGCCTTCTTGCCGATGTCGAAGTACTCGCGGGCGATCTTCTTGCGCTCGTCGGGCGTCTTGCCGATGCCACATTGCTCGAGGTCGCTCTCGATCGCGCCGACGCTGCCGCCCCAGCTCATGTTGACGACCCGGGCGCCATAACGCTTGAAGTGATCGACCGTGACCTGGTACTGCAGCGCCTCGCGCTGGGTCTGCTCCAGGCTCGGGCACGGATCGGGCTTCAGTGTGTGGCCGAACTCCATGCGACCGATCAGCAGCCGCGCATAGGGGTTGCCGGCCAGCGCAATGCCGGCCACATGCGTGCCGTGCTCGTAGTTGCCGGCGAGGTTGATCTCCTCGACCGTGCTCTTGTACTGGTCCGGCGGCAGCGTGGACAGCAGTTGCTTGACCTGGCTGGCCTCGGGGCTGTCGATGTTGGACTGCAGGTCCGAGAAGCCCTTGGTGCGGCCGATCATTTGCGGCAGCTTGCTCTGCAGTGCAGGCGGAATCGGCATCAACTCGCCCTGCGCCGGCTTGGCGTACTTGTCGAAGGCAATCGGCGGCACCGCCGGCTGCGGCAGCTGGGCGCCGTAGAGCTTGCTGTCGACGCCGCTGTCCCACACGCCCACCATGACCGTGCGCCCCGCTGGCAGGTTGGGCATCACGATCTCGCGCGCGGCCCAGATGTCCGGTTTCTGCACCTTGTGGGCGGCCAGGTAGCTGCCGTAGGTCTCGATCAAGGTCTGCTTCAGCGGCAGCACGGCTGTCAACGCCAGGCGGGCGTTGACCAGACCCGGCGCGAAGTCGCTGCTCAGCGCGCCGTTGGTGTCGACGATCGGCTGCCAGGCCTCGCGCACCCGGCCGAGGATGAGCGCTTCACCGATCAGCTCGGCGCTGGCCTTGCCGCCCTTGATGTCGTTCTCGATCACCGCGAAGGGCAGCGGCGCCAGCTCGCGCTGGATGTACTCGGCCACCGCCTTGGCGTAGCCGGGGCTGCCGATCGCGTTGCTCTTGGCCGCGGTGGCCATCGCGCGCAGGCGCAGGCCCGAGATCAGCTTGTCGGCCGGCTTTTCCTGCAGTGCACGCACCTGCTCCAGGCGCGCCAGCGAGCTGTCGTACTGGCCGGCCAGGAAGTCCAGCGCCGCCAGCGTGCCGATCAGGTCGCGCTGCGTGCCCTTGTCCGGGATGTCGTAGCCCGAGAGCACGCTCTCGGTGTCGCGCCGCAAGGTGGCGGCGAAGGTGGCGAAGCGCTCGGGCGAGCGCACCACGTCCTCCAGCTTGCCCTCGATCTTGTAGGTGAAGCGCGGCAGGTCGGCCGCCTTCTCGATGCGAGGCTTGGTTTGCGCCGCCGCCAGGCTCGTGGCCAGCGACAGCGACAGCAACGCGCACCAGCGCGCCAGTCGGTTGTGCAACATCGGGGTCCCCGGAAGTCCAGGGCCGAGATGCTAACGGCGCGCCGTGCCGCCGCCTTCGCGATGCGACGAACCGCCGATCCGGCGGATCAGGCTGCGGACACCAGATCGCGAATCTGTTGTAGGGCGGTCGGATCCTCGATCGTCGTCAGGTCGCCGGGATCGCGCTGTTCGCACACCGCCTGGATCGCACGCCGCAGCAGCTTGCCCGAGCGCGTCTTGGGCAGCACGCTGACGAAGCGCACCCGCGCCGGCCGTGCCACCGCGCCGAGTTGCTGGTCGACCAGCTTCATGATCTCGCCTTCGAGCTTCAGGGCTGCGGATGCATCGGCAACCTGCGAAGGATCCTTCAGCACCGCAAAGGCCATGGCCACCTGGCCCTTGAGCTGGTCGGCGACGCCGACCACCGCCACCTCGGAAACGTTCGGGTGGCTCGAGATGCTCTCCTCGATCTCGCGTGTACCCAGCCGGTGTCCGGCGACATTGATGACGTCGTCGGTGCGGCCGAGGATGAAGTAGTAGCCGTCCTCGTCGCGGATGCCCCAGTCGAAGGTGCTGTAGAGCAGCTTGCCCGGGATGCTGCGCCAGTAGGTGTTGACGAAGCGCTCGTCGTCGCCCCACACCGTCTGCATGCAGCCGGGCGGCAACGGGCCGGCGATGGCGACCACGCCTTTCTGGTTGGCGCCCTTGACCGGCTCGCCAGTGGTCTCGTCGATCAACTGCAGGTCGTAGCCGTACATCGGCACGCCGGGCGAGCCGAACTTGGACGGCTTGCGCTCGATGCCATTGGCGATGGTCAGGATCGGCCAGCCGGTCTCGGTCTGCCAGTAGTTGTCGATGATCGGCTTGCCCAGGCCATCGGCAATCCACTTCGCGGTTGGTTCGTCCAGCGGCTCACCGGCCAGGAACAGCGCGCGCAGCGAGGACAGGTCGTACTTCGTCAGCAAGGCAGGATCCTGCTTCTTCAGCACCCGCACCGCGGTGGGCGCGCTGAACATCACCGTGACCTTGTACTTTTCGACCAGTTGCCACCAGATGCCGCCGTCGGGCCGCGTGGGCAGGCCCTCGTACATCAGCGTGGCCATGCCGGCGATCAGCGGGCCGTAGATGATGTAGCTGTGGCCGACGACCCAGCCGATGTCGCTGGTGGAGAAGTAGGTCTCGCCGGGGTTGCCGCAGAAGATGTGCTTCATGGACGCGGCCAGCGCCACCGCGTAGCCGCCGGTGTCGCGCTGCACACCTTTCGGCTTCCCGGTGGTGCCCGAGGTGTACAGCGTGTAGCTCGGGTGCGTCGACTCGACCCAGGTGCAGGGCACGGCCGCGTCGTGGAACTGCTCGCGCAGCGCGGCGTAGTCGGCATCGCGGCCGGCCACCCGCTCGAACGGCGCCAGTCCGCGGTCGACCATCAGCACGCGGGCCGGTTGGTGGCTGGCCTGACGGATGGCCTCGTCCAGCAGCGGCTTGTAGGCCACCACCTTGCCGCCACGGCTGCCGGCATCGGCGCTGACGATGACCGTGGGTCGTGCATCGTCGATGCGGCTGGCCAGGCTGCCGCTCGCGAAACCGCCGAACACCACGGAATGCAGCGCGCCGATCCGGGTGCAGGCCAGCATCGTGAAGGCCGCCTCGGGAATCATCGGCATGTAGATGAGCACTCGGTCGCCGGACTTGACCCCCAGCGACAGCAGCATCGCGGCCATGCGTTGCACCTCGGCCTGCAACTGGGCAAAGGTGTAGACACGCTCCTGCTCGACCTCGGTCGACACCCAGATCAGCGCCGGCTGGTCGCCTCGCGTCTTGACATGCCGGTCCACCGCGTTGTGGCACAGGTTGGTGCGACCACCGACGTACCAGTTCGCAAACGGCGGACGACTGTGGTCGCAGACCTGCGTGAACGGCGTCTCCCAGTCGATCAGCGCGGCCTGCTCGCGCCAGAAGCCATCACGATCCTCGATGGAGCGGCGGTAGAAGTCGGCGTAGGCGGTCATCGCGCATGTCTCCTGGGTTTGATCGCCGCGCATTGCATGCGCCGGCACTGACAGCACACTGACTCCCGAGCCCCTTGCTGCCGCAGGCTTGACCAACCGCAAGACTGCGGCCCGCCCCGGGTTCGGCCGGATGCGGCCCCCTGATCAGGGGGTGGTATCCTCCGCCCCTACGCCGAGACACCCACCCAGCCGCCCTCGCCCGATGCGTTTGACGCGACCCCTGTGCACCTTGAGCCTCGTGCTGGCCGCCGCGTATGCGCAGGCTGCGCCGGAGGCCACGACGCCCCAGCAGCCGGTCGCCTCGCCGCCAGCCACCACGGCCACCGATCCGGTGATGAACCTGCTGGTCGAGCGCAAGCTGCTGAAGCAGCTGGACGGATCAGCACTGGTGCAGCAGGTGCGCGACACCACTTCCGAATTGGTGATGTCGGCGATGAACTTCCTGGGCGTGCCCTACCGTCGCGGCGGCAGCTCGGAAGAGGCCGGCTTTGACTGCAGCGGCTTCACGCGCCACATCTTCGAGATGAGTGTCGGGCTGGTCTTGCCTCGCCGGGCGGACGAGCAGGCCTCGTCAGGCCTGTTGCAGAAGATCACCCGCGAAGAACTGAAGCCGGGCGACCTAGTGTTCTTCAACACGATGCGCCGCACGTTCTCGCACGTCGGCATCTACATCGGTGACGACAAGTTCATCCACTCCCCGCGTGCCGGCGGGGAGGTGCGCATCGAGAACATGCGCGAGACCTACTGGTCACGCCGATTCACCGGCGCCCGCCGGGCGGACATGAGTGCGGCGGCAACGCCGGTCGCCATGCCCACCGCGACGCGCTGAAGCCACGCACGTCGCCAATTCCCGCTGGCGAACGGGGCCAGTCTTGACCGCGACGCTGGCCAACGCCGGTCGCGACGGCACAATCCGCGCCATGGGCGAAACCGTCATTCCTCTGGCCGACCTGCGCTACACCGCGCCCGTGCCGCCCGTCCCGGCCATCCTGACGCCGGCCGATGGCTTGCTGGCCGATCGCCTGGGGCGACCCCTGCACGACTTGCGCATCTCGGTCACCGACCGTTGCAACTTCCGCTGCAGCTACTGCATGCCCAAGGAAGTGTTCGACCGCGACTACCTGTTCCTGCCGCAAACCTCCCTGCTCAGCTTCGAGGAAATCACGCGGCTGGCGCGGGTGTTTGTCGGGCACGGCGTGCGCAAGCTGCGGCTCACGGGCGGCGAACCGCTGCTGCGCAAGAACCTCGAGGCCCTGGTGGACATGCTGGCCCAGCTGCGCACGCCCGAGGGCCAGCCGCTGGACCTGACCTTGACGACCAATGGCTCGGTGCTCGCCCGCAAGGCCCGCGCGCTGGCCGCGGCGGGCCTGAAGCGCATCACCGTCAGCCTCGACGCGCTCGACGACGCGGTGTTCCGCCGCATGAACGACGTCGACTTCCCGGTGGCCGAGGTGCTTCGCGGCATCGAAGCCGCCCAGGCCGCGGGCCTCGGGCCCATCAAGGTCAACATGGTCGTCAAGCGCGGCACCAACGAGCACGAGATCGAGCCGATGGCGGCGCACTTCCGGCATTCCGGCATCGTGCTGCGCTTCATCGAGTACATGGATGTCGGTGCCAGCAATGGCTGGCGCATGGACGAGGTGCTGCCGTCGGCCGAGTTGCTGGCCCGGCTGCAGGCACGCTGGCCGCTGCGGTCGCTTTCGGCAGCCGCGCCGGGCGAGACGGCCGAGCGTTGGGCCTATGCCGATGGCGCCGGCGAAATCGGCCTGATCTCCAGCGTGACACAGGCCTTCTGCCGCGACTGCAATCGCGCCCGCCTGTCCACCGAGGGCAAGCTGTTCATGTGCCTGTTCGCCAGCAGTGGCCATGACCTGCGTGCGCTGCTGCGCGGCGGCCGCAGCGACGAAGAGATCAGTGCCGCGCTGGGCGCACTGTGGGCCGCTCGCGATGATCGTTATTCCGAGCTGCGCGGCCAGGGCCAGGTGGCGGCCGCCGAGCGCCGTGTCGAGATGCACTACATCGGCGGCTGAACCATGGACGAGAGCCTCGAACACATTGCCTCCTGCATCTCGGGCTACGACCCGAATGCCCTGCCCGTGGCGCAGGCGCAGGAATTCATCGCCCGACTGGTACCGCGCGTGCAGGCGATCGAATCGCTGCCGATCCGCAGTGCGCTGGGCCGGGTGCTGGCGCGTGACGTGCTGTCGACGATCGACGTACCCTCGCACGACAACTCGGCCATGGACGGCTTCGCGCTGCGTGGCATGGACCTCGCCGCAGAAGGCCCTACGCTGTTGCCGGTGGCGGGCACCGGGCTGGCCGGCCAGCAGTTTGCCGGGGCGGCGCCGCCGGGCCACTGCGTGCGCATCATGACCGGCGCGGTGATGCCCGACGGGCTGGACACCGTGGTGCCGCAGGAGTTCACCAGCGTCGCGGAAGACGGCCGCATCAGCATTCCGCACGGCATCGTGCGCACCGGCGACAACCGCCGGTTGCGCGGGGAGGACCTGGCGCTCGGCGAGGTCGCCCTGCGCGCCGGCCGCCTGCTGCGCCCGGCCGACCTGGGCCTGCTGGCTTCGCTGGGCCGCGCCGAGGTACCCGTGTTCCGCAGGCTGCGCGTGGCCTTCTTCTCCACCGGCGACGAACTGCGCTCGATCGGCGAGCCGCTGGACGCGGGTTGCGTCTACGACAGCAACCGCTACACGATCTGGGCCATGCTGCAGCGCCTGGGCGTTGACATGCTCGACCTCGGCGTGGTGCCAGACGATCCAGTCGCCTTGCGCGAGGCCTTCACCCAGGCGGCGGCGAATGCCGATGCCGTGATCACCTCTGGCGGGGTCAGTGTCGGCGAGGCCGACCACACCAAGCGCATCATGGCCGAGCTCGGCGAAGTGCTGTTCTGGAAGATCGCCATGCGCCCTGGGCGGCCGATGGCCATCGGTCGGATCGGCCGCGACCGCCCCGCCATCCTGTTCGGCCTGCCCGGCAATCCGGTCGCGGTGATGGTGACGTTCTACGCCTTCGTGCGCGATGCGCTGCGCCACATGAGCGGCGCCACGCCCGAGCCGCTGCCCTTGCTGCAGGCGGCCTGCACCGCCAGCTTGCGCAAGAAAGCCGGCCGCACCGAATTCCAGCGCGGCATCGTCAGCCGCGCGGACGATGGTCGCTGGCAGGTGTCCATCACCGGCAGCCAGGGCTCGGGCATCCTGCGCAGCATGAGCGAGGCCAACGGCCTGGTGGTACTGCACCACCACCAGGGCCACGTTGCCGCCGGCGACCTGGTGGACGTGCTGATGTTCGACGGCCTGGTCTGATCAATCGGCCGCGTTGCTCGAGACGGCGGCATTCGCCGCGTCCTGCGTCGCGGGCACTGGGGAGGCCGACTCGGTCACCCAGTGCAGGCGCAGCTGGGCACCCAGGGATTCGATCAGGCTGGCGCGCTCGATCGGCTTGGGCAGGAAGGCCGTGGCGCCCGCGTCCAGGCAGCGTGAGCGATCTTCGTTCGACGCATTGGCCGACACCGCGATGATCGGCAGTTCCGCCGCTGCCAGTCGCTCGCGGATGCGTCGCGTCGCCGAGAGTCCATCCAGCACGGGCATCACCGAGTCCATCAGCACCAGATCGGGCCGTCCGTCGGCGGGACGATCGAGCACACGGTCGACCGCCTCCTGGCCGTGGTGGGCCTCCTCGACATCGAAGCCGAGCGTGCCCAGCATCTCGCACAGCAGGCCGCGGTTGGCCGAGACATCGTCGACCACCAGCACGCGGCGGCGACGGCCGGCATAGCCCGTGACCACATTGCGCCGAGGCATCGACTCGCCCACGCCCCCCTGGCGCAACGGCACGACCAGTTCGAACCAGAAGACGCTGCCCACACCGACCTGGCTGGCAACATGCACTTCGCTGCCCATCAGCCGAATCAGCTGTCGACTGATGGCCAGGCCCAGCCCGGTGCCCCCGGAACGGCGGTGCATGTCGCCCACCTGCTCGAAGGGCTCGAAGATGTGCTCCAGGTGCTGGGCGTCGATGCCCACGCCTTCGTCACGCACCTCGAAGCGCAAGCGAACCAGCGCCTCCTCCTGGCCCACCTCGCGCACCACCAGGGCCACCTGCCCACGATCGGTGAACTTCACCGCGTTGCTCAACAGGTTCAGCAGCACCTGACGCAACCGCTGCTCGTCAACGACAACGGTCGCCGGCACATCGGGCGCCATTTCGAGCTGGAAGCTCAGGCGCTTCTCGAGCGCCTTGATACCGATGATGTCGGAGACGCCGGCCAGCATCGCATGCAGGTCGGCTGTCACCGGCCGCAGCTCGGTACGGCCGGCCTCGATGCGCGACAGATCCAGGATGTCGACGATCAGCGTCAGCAGGTGTTCGCCGCTGGTCTGGATCGTCGCCAGGCCCTTGCGCTGGCGCTCGGTGAGGCCGGCGTCCATCTGCATCAGCTGCGCATAGCCGAGCACCGCGTTCAGCGGCGTGCGCAGTTCGTGGCTCATGCGGGCCAGGAACTCGCTCTTGGCCATGTTGGCGACCTCGGCACGCTCCTTGGCCAGGCTCAGCTCGGTGGTGCGTTCGGCCACCAGTTCCTCGAGGTGATCGCGGTGGTGCTGCAGCTCGCCCTCACGCTGGCGCAGCGCACCGATCATGCTGTTGAAGGCCTGTGCCATCGCGCCGATGTCGCGCGCACCGCTCACCTCGGCATGCACCTGGGCTTCGCCGCGCTCGGCCCGGGCCATCGCCTGCGACAGCGCCTGCAACGGCCGCATCAGGCGCTCGGCGAACCAGCGCACCACCAGCAGCAGCAGCAGCGCGAACAGCACCGAGACGGCCATGTTGGTCAGGAAGACCTTGGCCATCATGCGGGTCAGCGTGCTCTTGCTCAGCACGACGCGTACTTCGCCCAATAGCTCCTCGGGCTGCGCGGCCACGACAAACGGCGAATCGTTGGCGCGGCGCGACCACACCGGCGCTGCGAACTGCCAGGCGTCGCTGTTCTCGCGCGCCAGGTGGGCCTGGCGTGGTTCGGGCTGCGGACGCTCGGAGGCGCTGGTGGCCAGCGCTTCCGGCATGTCCCTGGACAGCAGTACCGCCCCGCTGGCGTGGCGCACCTCGACCCCGACCACGTCGGGAAAGGCCTGGGTGGTGTGGACCGCCTCGTTGACGTTGTCAGCCGCGCCGTACAGCAGCGCCAGCGTGCTCTGCGTCGCCAGGCTCTGCGTGATGCGCTCGCCCTGCTCGATCAGCGTGTTGCGAATCTCGCGGCTGGCCTGCCACGAGCTGATCAGCGAGGACAGCAGCGCGATCACCAGGACACCGGCCGCCACCAGCACGCCGAGCTGGCGGCGGAACGTGCTGCGTTGCAGCCCCTGCCCGGAAGGGGGCTGGCCCGAGGACCCAACTGCTTCGGTACTCATCGGCTCATGACTCCGGGAAGACCATGTCGAAGCTGAACTGGCCATTGGCGAAATTCAGCCCCAGGTGATTTGCGGTCCGCACGTTGGCCGCGATCAGGACATCCTTCAGCGGTTGCACGCCGACCGGTCGAGCGCTGGAGTTCAACGCCGCCAGCGTGGCGGCGCCCAGTCGGCGGCCCAGCGCTGCGTTGTCCGGGTAGAGCGAAAACAGCGCGCCGCGGCGCACATGCGCGACGCTGCTCGACAGCACCGAGAAGCTGCGGTCCCACGCCTCCTGGAGCACCAGCGGCAGCACCGCCGAATCGTCGACCGTGACGGAGTCGTGCGGCAGCCACAGGGCGTCACGCCGCGATTCGAGCCCCGGCAGGGCCGTCTGGTAGGCACGCAAGGCCGATTTCAGGTCCTCGGCCTCGGCAGCCAGCATCTCGAGCCCCTGGGCGCGTGCCGCGTCGCGGGCGAGCTTCATGAGCCAGGCGTTCTGCTTCGGGTCGTACACCACGGCGATGCGGCGTACCCCAGGCACCAGCGTACGCAGCCGGGTGAACAGCAGCGCCGGATCCGGTGTCAGGCTGTGCACGAGCAGGTCGCGCGCCTCGGCCTCGGGCACGGACAGCACGCCCCCGGCCACCACCGGCATCGAGCGTTCCAGAGCCGCCGCCGCCTTGAGGCCGTTGCGGCCCAGCGCGATCACCGCACGCAGGTCGCGTCGGCGCAGTTCCGTCGCCAGGTCGGCACCGACGGCGGCGCTGCCGATCGCGAAGCTGGCCACCTTGCCCTTGGCCTGCTGCTCCACGCCCTCGATGATCTTGGTGAAAACGCTTCGGTAGGGCTCGCCGATGTCGGGGTAAAGCACCGCGATGGACGACGCATCAGCGCCCGCGGCCGCCAGGGAACCCGGCACAGCGGCGGGCCCGAGCAGGAGCATCTTGACGATGGTGCGCCTGTTCTGCGTGTGGGTGCGTTTGCCGCTGGCCGCCGTCATGTCCCGTGTTCGCACGGACTCTCCGCGCCGCTGTCGGATTTTGCCGCTCGACGCAGGGCAGCGCCAAGGCAGATGTTGGCACGATCCGACGCCCGGCAGCCCGGAAGCCGCCACCGGCACCCGGTGTGCCTCACTGTGCGCCCGCTGCCGCTTCGGCCAACGCCGGCGTCGAGATTTCGCCGGGCACGCCGCGGCGCGCGAAGAGCGTGTAGACCGTCGGCACGACAAAAATCGTCAACACCGTGCCGACGCTCATGCCGCCGACGATCACCCAGCCGATCTGCTGGCGGCTCTCCGCTCCTGCGCCGGTGGCCAACGCCAGCGGCAAGGCGCCCAGCACCATCGCCCCGGTGGTCATCATGATCGGCCGCAGGCGCAGCGAGGCGGCCTCGACGGCCGCCTCCAGCGTGGCGCGCCCCTGTTGGCGAAGCTGGTTGCTGAACTCGACGATCAGGATGCCGTGCTTGGTGATCAAGCCCACCAGGGTGATCAGCCCGATCTGCGAGTAGACGTTGAGCGTACCGCCGCTGAGCTGGATGGCACCCAAGGCGCCGACCATCGACAGTGGCACCGACAGCATGATGACGAATGGGTCGACGAAGCTTTCGAACTGCGCCGACAGCACCAGGAAGATGAACACCAGCGCCAGCACGAAAACCAGCGCCAGTGCGCCACTGGACGAGCGGAACTCGCGTGAGACGCCATTGAGCTCCGTGGTGTAGCCCGGCTCGAGCACCCTGCGCGCAATGTCGTCCATCACGGCCAGCGCCTCGCCCAACGCAAAGGTCGGCGCCAGGTTGGCCGTGATCGACACCGAGCGACGCTGGTTGAAGTGGTTCAGCTCCCGCGGGCTGACCGATTCGCGCACCTTCACCAGCGACGACAAGGGCAGCATGGCATCGTTGCGGCCCCGTACGAACAGCTTCTCGATGTCTTCGGGGGTCGTACGACCCGATGTGGCGGTCTGGACCAGCACGTCGAACTGGTCGGCGCCGCGCTTGTAGCGGGTGACGGCACGACCGCCGAGCATGGTCTCGACGGTGCGCGCCACCTGGTCGACGCTGACACCGGCATCGGCCGCGCGATCGCGATCGACCTCGAGAAAGAGCTCCGGCTTGTTCAGCCGCAGATCGCTGTCCGGCGCGACGAAACCAGGGTTCTTGGCCATCTCGGCCAGGATGCGCTGCGTCGCCGCGGCCAGGTTCTGGTAGCTGTCGTTGGTGACGACGACGAAATTGACCGGCCGGTCACGGAACCCTTGGCCCAGACTCGGCGGCGTCGACGCGAAGGCGTTCACGCCGGGCAAACCGGCGAAGCGGCCTTGCATCTCACGCGCCAGTTGCAGCGTGCTGCGCTTGCGTTCGGACCAGTCCTTGGTGCCCATGAACGACACCGCCTGCGACACCGTCGGGTTGCCGGACGACACAAACACCCGGTCGAGCTCCGGGTAGTCAGCGGCAATGCGTTCGATCTCGCGGCCGTAACGCGCGGTGTACTCCAGCGTCGCGCCATCCGGCGCGTTGATCGATCCGAGCACGATGCCGCGGTCTTCCATGGGCGCCAGTTCGCTGCGCAAGCCCTTGAACAGCCACCAGCTGCCGCCGCCACAGGCCAGCATCACCAGCAGCACGATCCAGCGCTGGCCAAGCACGAATCGCAGCGCCGTGGTGTAGCGCGCGGTGATCCAGACCAGCACGCGCTCCATGCCGCGGTCGAAGAAATTCGGCTTCGGGTTGTGCTTGAGCAGCAGGCTGCACATCATCGGCGTGAGCGTCAGCGCGACGAAGCCCGAGACGATGACGGCACCAGCCAGGGCCAGCGCAAACTCCACGAACAATCGCCCCGTGCGCCCAGGCGTGAACGCCAGCGGCGCGAACACCGCGGCCAAGGTCAGGGTCATGGCCATCACCGCGAAACCGATCTCCTTGGCGCCCTTCAGCGCAGCCTGGAACGGCGTCATCAGGTGGCCATCGCCTTCCTCGATGTGACGGAAGATGTTCTCGAGCACGACGATGGCGTCGTCGACCACCAGGCCGATGGCCAGCACCAGCGACAGCAGCGTCAAGGTGTTGATCGTGAAGCCGGCCGCAGCCATGAGCGCGAACGTACCGATCAGGCTGACGGGGATCGTCACCAGCGGGATCACCGAGGCGCGCAGGGTGCGCAGGAACACGAACACCACCAGCGCCACCAAGGCCACCGCCTCGCCGATGGTCTTGTAGACCGACTTCACCGAGCGTTCGATGAACACCGAGTTGTCGTTCGCGATCTGCACCTTGAGCCCTGGCGGAAGGTCGAGCTGCACCTTGGGCAGGGCTTCGCGGATGCCGGCCGAGATGTCCAGCGGATTGGCCGTGGCATTGCGGATGATGCCCGCCGACACCGAGGGCACGCCGTTCAGGCGCACGCTTTGCCGCTCGCTGGCTGGCGCCTGCTCGATGCGGGCCACGTCCTTCAGGCGCACGGTGAAACCGTTGACGACCTTCAATGCCACCTCGCCGAACTGCCGCTCGGTGTTGAGGTCGGTGCGGGCGGTGACGTTGAACTCGCGCTGCTGGCTCTCGATGCGGCCGGCCGGCACCTCGAGGTTCTGGCGCCGCAGGGCGTCTTCCACATCCAGCGTCGTCAGCCGGTAGGAGGCCAGCTTGTCGGGGTCGAGCCAGATGCGCATCGCGAACTTGCGCTCGCCGAAGATCGGCACATCGGCCACGCCGGGGATCGTCTGCAGCCGCGGCTTGACGATGCGGTTGATCACGTCGGTGACCTCCAGCGGCGACAGCGTCTCGCTCGTGAAGGCCAGCCAGATCACCGGGAAGGCATCGGCCTCGACCTTGGCAACCACCGGTTCGTCGGCCGCCTCGGGCAGGCGGCTGCGCACACGGGCCACGCGGTCGCGCACATCGGCCGCCGCGGCGTCGGGGTCTTTCGTCAGCTTGAAGCGGACGCTGATCTGGCTCGATTCCTGGCGCGAGATCGAGGTCAGGATGTCGACGCCGTCGATGCCGGCAATCGAGTCCTCCAGCGCCTTGGTCACCTGCGACTCGATCACCTCCGACGAGGCCCCGACCAGCCGGGTGCTGACCGTGACCACCGGCTCGTCGATGCGCGGGTACTCGCGCACATTGAGCTTGGTGTACGACACCGCGCCAACGAGCAGCAGCATCAGCGACATCACCGTCGCGAAGACCGGGCGACGGATGGAGATTTCCGAGAGCTTCATCGCGGCCCCCGCCTTCAGGATGCGCCAGCGGCGGACCCTGCGCGCGAAGCTGCAGGCTTGGCCCCGCCGCCGGCCTTGTCGCCGAGCTCGACGATGCGCAAGGTCTGCGGCTCGCCACGCATCAGACGCGCCTGGCCCGCCGTGACCAGCAGGTCGCCCTGCTTCAGGCCTTGCAGGATCTCCACACGGCCGGCGCGGCGTGCGCCGATGTGCGCCTCGACCCGCTGGCCAAGCTTGCTGCCGTTCGGCCCGTCGACAACCTTGACGACAAATTGCCGGTCGCCCAGCGGCACCAGCGCTTCCTCAGGCACGACGATGGCCTGCTCGCGCACCCCGAACACCACGCGCGTGCGGGCGAACATGCCCGAGCGCAGCTCCCCCGAGACGTTGGCCAGGCGCGCGCGCACCAGCAGGGAACGGCCACTTGCATCGAGCTGCGAATCCATCGCCTCGACATGGGCGACAAAAGCCTTGCCGGGCAAGGCATCGAGGTTGACGCTGACGGCCTGACCCGGCTTCAGTTGCGCCAGGTAGCGCTCGGGCAGGCGGAAGTCCACCAGCACGGAGGCAATGTCCTCGACCTGCACCAGGTCGGCACCGTCCTTGACATAGTCGCCCACGTTCACATTGCGAATGCCGACCACGCCATCGAAGGGCGCAACCACCTTCATGCGCTGCAGTTGTGCCTGGGCCAGTGCCACCTGGGCCTCGGCCACCTCGAGCGCGGCCTGTGCCTGGTCCACGACGCTCTGGCTGACGAAGCTCTGGGCCAGCAGCTCACGGTTGCGTTGCAGGTTCGTGCGCGCGATGCCCGCCTGGGCCTGTGCCTGCTGCAACTGCGCCACCTGCAACGCATCGTCGAGCTGCACCAGGACCTGGCCGCGCCTGACACGCTGGCCATCGGCAAAGCCCAGCTTCAGGATGCGGCCGCTGACCTCAGGCCGCAACATCACGCCCTGGTTCGACCGCAGGGTGCCGACCGCCAGTGCGTCGTCCTCCAGCCGCACCTGCTCGGCCCTGCCGACCTCCACCGCCACCGGCCCGCCGGTGCCAGCGCCCCCGCGTGGCGCGGTCGCGCTGGCCGCCGCACTGGCGGCACCGGCACCAGCAGCGGAGGGCCGGTTCTGCAACCACCAAGCGGCCAGGGCGGCACCGGCCAGCGCCAGCACCGCAATCGTCGTGTGGACCTTCTTCATCGCAACGGGAGTCTCAGCGAATCTCGCAATGTAACGTCGTATGAATACCCTGGACGGCGAGGCACGCGAGGGGGCCGTCGACGCTCAGCCGCGGCGAACCTGCTCGACGCCACGATTGGCCAGCTGGTCGGCACGCTCGTTGCCCGGATCGCCGGTGTGCCCGCGCACCCAATGCCAGCTGACATCGTGCTGAGCCACCAGCGCATCGAGCTTCTGCCACAGCTCGATGTTCTTCACCGGCTTCTTGTCCGCTGTGCGCCAGCCACGCGATTTCCAGCCGTGGATCCAGCTGGTGATGCCGTTCTTCACGTACTCGCTGTCGGTGTAGATCGCCACGGGTGTGCGTCGCTTCAGCGCCGACAGCGCTTCGATCACCGCGGTGAGCTCCATGCGGTTGTTGGTGGTCAGCGCCTCGCCGCCGAACAGTTCCTTCTCGTGTTCGCCCCAGCGCAACCACACGCCCCAGCCACCGGGCCCCGGGTTGCCCTTGCAGGCACCGTCGGTGTAGATCACCACCGTTTCGCTCACTCGATCGTCTCCCGTTGCAACTCGCGCACCTCACCCAGTTCCCGATTGGCCACCACGGCCGGCGCTGCCGCCTTCTTGCTGGCCTGGCGGCGTGCCAGTCCCACCAGACGCATGCCGCGCACGCGCTTCACGGCCACCAGGACATACACCGCTCCGAGCACCGGCCACCAGCGCTCGCCCGAGGATTCGATCCACTGTCCGCGCTCCAGCCAGCGTTGCGTACGGAAGGGTGGCCGCCAGCATCCGAAGCGGCCGATCTCGACCTCGAATCCGAGCAGCCGCAACCAATCGCGCAGCCGCCAGTAGCCGATGAAGTCACCCGCCTGCGGCAGGAACAGCGGTCCGCCCAATCCCAGCCGCCGAAGGGTGCGGCCCATTCCCTGCCGCAGCCCCCACAGGCTGGTCGGGTTGAAGCCGGTGATCACGACGCGCCCTTCAGGCACCAGCACCCGCTCGACCTCGCGCAGCGTGTCGTGGGGATCGCGCGCCAGCTCCAGCGCATGGGGCAGGACCACGAGATCGAGGCTCTGATTCGGGAATGGCAACGCGTCGAACTCACAGTGCAGCGCCAGCGGCGCATGCGGCGCCAGGGTGCTCAGGCCGTCGTCGACCGGCGGCAGGTCGACCCGCTCCGGCACGAACATCGAGTCGCTGGCCACCCAGCGCTGTGGCATGCGGTTGGCGCGCAGCCCATCCAGTTCGCACAGGCCCAGCTGCAGGGCATTGAAGCCGAACCGATCGGCGACGCCATGGTCGAGCTGCGTTTGCTCCCAGGCCAGCAAGTAGCGGCCCGGCGGGCTGTTCAGCCACTGGGCCAACTCTATAATCGTTGCCTCGCGCGTCATGACAATGATCGCCCCGTTTGCTGAGTCCCTCAACGCGCAGCCCGCCATTCTAGTGATGCCCCATCGGCTTGCCGATGAAGCCAGTGTCCTGCGCTGGCAGGAATGGAAGAACCAAAGACGATGACACACGTGCACCGCCTGATCCCGCCGGCCCTGGCCGCCCTGCTGCTGGCCGCCTGCGCCACCACCCCCGAGCCGATCACGCCGCCTGCACCGCCTGCTGTCGTCGCCCCTGCAGTCGAACCCTCCCCGCCACCGGCGCCCGAGCCGGTGGCTGCCGCCGCGTCCGATCCCGAGCCCGAGGCCGTCGCCATCGATCCGCTGCGCCCCGAGGCGCGCATCGATCCTAACGACCAAACTGCGCGTATCGATCTGTGGGGCCGCGTGCGCCAGGGCTTCGGCATGGCCGAGATCGACAACGACTACGTGCGCAAATGGGAGCAGTGGTACGCCACCCGGCCAGACTACGTGCAGCGCATGACCGAGCGGGGCGGCCGCTACCTGTTCCACATCCTCGAAGAACTGGCCAGGCGCAACATGCCCACCGAACTGGCGCTGTTGCCCTTCATCGAGAGCGCCTACAACCCCGAAGCGATGTCGCGTGCCAAGGCTTCCGGCATGTGGCAATTCATTCCCGGTACCGGCCGCGACTTCGACCTGAAGCAGAACGTGTTCCGCGACGATCGGCGCGACGTGCTGGCCTCCACGCGCGCCGCGCTGGACTACCTTCAATCGCTGTACGGCATGTTCGGCGACTGGCAGCTTGCCCTGGCCGCGTACAACTGGGGGCAGGGCAACGTGCAGCGGGCCATCGCGCGCAACCAGAAGCAAGGTCTGGCGGTCGACTACGCGAGCCTGCGCATGCCGGACGAAACGCGCAACTACCTGCCCAAGCTGCAGGCCGTGAAGAACATCGTGCTGCGCCCCGATGCGTTTGCACTGACGCTGCCGGCGCTGCAGAACCACCCGTACTTCCTGTCGGTGCCCATCCAGCGCGACATCGATGTCGAACTGGCTGCGCGTCTGGCCAGTCTGCCGGTGGAAGAGTTCCGGCAGCTCAACCCGCAGATGAACAAGCCGGTGATCCTGGCCGCTGGCACGCCCCAGGTGCTGCTGCCCTACGACAACGCCAACAGCTTCGTGCGGTCGCTCGCCCAGCACAAGGGAACGCTTGCGAGCTGGACGGCCTGGGTCGCGCCAAAGACATTGAAGCCGGCCGAGGCCGCGCGCCAGGTCGGCATGAGCGAAGCCCTGCTGCGGGAAGTCAACCACATTCCGCCCGGCATGCTGGTGAAGGTGGGCTCGACCCTGCTGGTGCCTCGGGACGCCAGGCGGCACGAAGACGTGACTGAGCAGATCGCAGACCATGCCATGCTGGCGTTGGCACCCGACCGCCCTGCCACGCGCCGCGTGAGCTTCAAGGCCGGCAGGAAGGGCGACTCGGTGGCCGCCGTGGCCAAGCGCTACAAGGTCACGCCGGCCCAGGTGGCGCAGTGGAACAAGACGTCGCCGCAGGCAGCCTTCAAGCCCGGGCAGGTGATCCAGGTGGTGGTGGCCAACAGCGCTCCAGTGGCGGCCGCCAGGCCGGTGCGTGTGGCAGCGCGCGCCGGCGGCGCCAGCGGCCGCCGCATCACCAAGCCCGGACCGGCTGCGCGCACCCGGGTGTCGCAGAACTGACCCGGGCGCCGGCGCCCGCCCGCCGGTTCAATGGCGGTCGCTCAGCGCGTGCGCCAGCGTCGAGAGGTCGACGTACTCCAGTTCGCTGCCCGCCGGCACGCCGCGCGCCAACCGGGTCACCGACAGCCCGCGCGCCTTCAGCGCCTGCGCCAGCACATGGGCGGTGGCCTCTCCTTCGGCTGTGAAGCCGGTGGCGAGGATGACCTCCTGCACCACACCGTCGCCGGCACGCTCGAGCAAGGCCCGCATGCCGATGTCGCCGACGCCAATGCCATCAAGCGGTCGCAGCCGCCCCATCAACACGAAATACAGCCCCCGGTAGCTGCCGGTGCGCTCCATCGCGGCCTGGTCGGCAGGCGTCTCCACCACCAGCAGCTGACGCGCATCTCGCGTGTTATCCAGACAGGTGCTGCACAGGGTGGCCTCGGTGAAGGTATGGCAGCGCGCGCAGTGGTGGATGCCCTGCACCGCCGCCTGCAGCGCGCCGGCAAGCCGCAGGGCCCCTTCGCGATCGTGCTGCAGCAGGTGGAAGGCCATGCGCTGCGCCGACTTCACGCCCACGCCGGGCAGGCGGCGCAAGGCGTCGATCAGGGCTTCTAGGCTGTGCTCGGCCACGCGCGCCGCGGCTTCAGAACGGGAACTTCATGCCCGGGATCTGCGGCATGCCGGCGGTCAGCTTGCCCATCTTTTCTTGCGTCGTGGCCTCGGCGCGGCGCACCGCATCATTGATGGCGGCAGCGACCAGGTCCTCGAGCATGTCCTTGTCGTCGGCCAGCAGGCTGGGGTCGATGGTGACGCGCCGGACATCGTGCTTGCAGGTCATCAGCACCTTCACCAAGCCGGCACCGGACTGGCCTTCGACCTCGATCGTTGCCAGCTCTTCCTGCGCCTTGCGCAGGTTGTCCTGCATCGCCTGCGCCTGCTTCATCAGGCCGGCAAGTTGGTTCTTCATCATGGTGAGGTCCTCGGTTCGGAAACGGGTTTGATCGATCCCGGCACGATGCGGGCCGTGCGGAACTGCGTCATCAGCGCGCGCACGGCCGGATCGCCCTGGATCAGCTGCTCGGCCGCCTGCTGCGCCGCCTCGCGCTCGGCAGCATCGCGGCGTGCGATCGAATCGCCAGCCACGCCAGGCTCCAGCTCCAGCCGCAAGCCATCGGCACCGGCCGCCTGCAACGCAGCCTGCAGTTTGTCTCGCAGGGCCGGCGTGCGCAGACTGTCTCTCTCGACGCGCAAGCGCCATACCTGCTGGCCGTCGGCCGGCGACTCTTCGACGCCGACCAGTTCTGCCTGCCACGCCAACTCTCGCACCAGCGCCCCGATCGCGCCGCTGGCCAGCACGGGTTGCAGCAAGGCGACCCATCGGTCGCCCAGCGCAGTGGTCACCAGCGGCGGCACCGCCACCTTCGGCGCGCTCGGCGGCGGCTCGTCGAACTCGGGCATCGGCGCGGACTCGGCCTCGATGTCGGGCAGCGCGTCGTCAACCCACGGCGGCGGTTCGTCCGCAGGTGCGATAGGGACCGGCGCCGTCGCACGCAGCGGCGGCACCGGTCGCGTCGGTGCCGACGGACCGGGCGCAGACACGGGCGCCACCGGCGCCACACGGGCCGCGGGCAGCGCCCTGGGTGGAGGAGCGACAGCCGGGCGTGGCGTCGCGCTCGTACGCGCTTCGCGCGGTGTCACCTGCAAGGGCGCGGCCCTGGTCGTCGTGGCCGGCGCCGGTCCGGCGGGCGGGAAGGCCAGCAGCCGCAGCAACACCATCGTCAGCGCGGCGTAGTCGTCGGACACCAGGCTCAGCTCGCCACGGCCATGCAGCACGATGCTGTAGAGCAGCTGTGTCTCGTCGGCAGGCATCAGCACCGCGAGGCGCTGCGCTTCGGCCACGTCCGGATCGGTCTCGTCCAGAGCGCCCGGCACGGCCTGCTCCACCGCCATCTGCTGCAGCAGCGCGGCCATCTCCTCCAGCGTGCCTGCGGCCGACAGGCCCAGGCTGCGCAATTCGTTCACGGTGGCCAGCACTGCCGCGCCGTCGCGCACGGCCAGCGCCTGAACCAGCCGCGCAGCATGCCGGCGATCGACGCTCCCGAGCATCGCACGCACGCCCGCCTCATCGAGCTGGCCGGCACCATAGGCGATCGCCTGATCGGTGAGCGACAGTGCATCGCGCATCGAGCCCCGCGCCGCCCGCGACAGCAGCCGCAGAGATCCGGCATCGGCCGGCACGCCTTCAGCCTGCAGCACGGCCTGCAGGTGCGCATGCACGACCTCGGGCGGCATCGGGCGCAGATTGAACTGCAGGCAGCGGCTCAGCACCGTCGGCAGCATCTTCTCGGGGTCCGTCGTGGCCAGCACGAACTTCAGGTACTCCGGCGGCTCTTCCAGGGTCTTCAGCAACGCGTTGAAGGCATCCTTCGTGAGCTGGTGCGCCTCGTCGATCATGAACACCTTGTAGCGGCCGACGCTGGGCTTGTAGGCGGCGCGCTCGATCAGGTCGCGGATCTCGTCGATGCTGCGGTTCGAGGCCGCATCGAGCTCGATGTAGTCGATGTAGCGGTCGGCATCGATTTCCGTGCAGGCCAGGCATTGACCACAGGGTTGCGCGGTCACGCCCCCCTGGCCATCAGGGCCGGTGCAGTTCAGGCTCTTGGCGAGGATGCGGCTGACCGTCGTCTTGCCAATGCCGCGCGTGCCGGTGAACAGGTAGGCATGGTGCAGCCGGCCGCTGGACAACGCATTGCCCAGCGCCTGCACCACATGCTCCTGTCCGACCATCTGGTCGAAGCTGCGGGGCCGGTACTTGCGGGCCAGGACGACATGATTCATCGACTTCATTCTACGGGCCGGGTCTCGACCAGGCGCCGGTCCGGCGCCAGGCGCTCGCCGATAATCCGCCCCATGAAACCCATCGCTTCCGAGACGCAAGGCACAACGCTCAGCTACGAGCAGGCCGGCGTCAACTACGACCTGATCGACCCGCTGAAGGTCAGCGCACAGCGCGCAGCCGCTGCCACCGCCGGCCATCTGGCCGCACATGGTTTTGCCGAGGTCAAGGCCTCGCGCGGCGAATCGGCCTATGTCGTGGATGTCGGACCGTTCTACATCGCCTCGATCGTCGAATGCCTGGGCTCCAAGGCGATGGTGGCGGACGAGATGGCGCGGCTGACCGGCAGGAGTTGGTACGACGGCATCGCGCAGGACACCATCGCGATGGCCGTCAACGACCTGATCACCGTGGGCGCAACGCCGCTGGTGGTGCAGGCCTACTGGGCCGCCGGCGGCTCGGACTGGTTTGGCGACGCCCAGCGCGCCCAGGCTCTGGTGGCGGGCTGGAAGAAGGCCTGCGATGTCTGTGGCGTGGCCTGGGGCGGGGGCGAGACGCCTGCGCTGGCGGGCATTGTGGAGTCCGATCGGATCGACCTGGCAGCCTCGTGCACCGGCATCATCAACCCGAAGGAGCGGCTCTCGGTCGGCGATCGTCTCGGCCCGGGCGATGCCATCGTGCTGCTCGATTCAAGTGGCATCCATGCCAACGGCCTGAGCTTGGCGCGCAAGCTGGTCGAGCGCCTGCCTCAAGGCTGGCTGACGCCCGTGGCGCCGGGCCTGAGCTATGGTGCCGCCCTGCTGGCGCCAACCGTGTTGTATTCGCCGGTGACCGAGGCCCTTTGGAAGGCCGGCATCGTGCCGCACTACTGCGCCAACATCACTGGCCACGGCTGGCGCAAGTTGCTGCGCCACCCGTCAGAACTGACCTACAGGATCCACACGGTGCCCGAGGTAACGCCGGTGCTGCAGTTCATCCAGCAGCATGCACACCAGGATGATCGGGAAGCCTACAGCACACTGAACATGGGGGCGGGCTTCGCGATCTTCGTGGCCGCCGGCGATGCGCAGCGCGTGGTCGAGATTGCGCAAGCACAGGGTATCGGCGCGCGACTGGCCGGGGTTGTGGAAGCCGGCCCGAAGCAGTTGCTGATCGAACCGCTCGGCATCCGCTTCAGCGACGACGACCTGCAATTGCGATAGACCACTAATCGACCACCCGGCGTCCGGCGGGCATTGCCCGCTCGCCTACAATCCACCGTGACGGGCCTCCTCGCATGGAAGCGCGGCCAACCGGGTCAGGTCGGGAACGAAGCAGCCCTAACCGTTGCGACCAGTGCCGAGGGCAAGGCTCGTCACCCCCCCTCCGTTCCCGCCAAGTGCAGCGTCGGCGCAACGCTTTGACGTGCCGCGGGCGGGGCTGCACCCGTCGCAGGCGTCCCAAGTCAACCCACGGGAAACCACGACGTTATGATGCTTGATAGAGGCCTCGCTCCCTTGTCGCACTCTCCGCGAGAAGGCGTATCGACCAGATGAGGGTTGATGGTCCGAGCGTTCTGGCTCCATCGCGTAGTGCCCCCCTCATATCCAACCAGGAGTTGCTGATGAAGATGAAGACCGCTCTCTCGCTGATCGCCGCCGCCATGGCCGTTCTCGCCCAAGGCGCCTACGCGCAAGGTGCTTCGGCGCCCAGCCGTGCCGAAGTCAAGGCCGAAACCAAGGCTGCCGTGAAGGAAGGCAAGACCGCCCCTGCCGGTGAGGCTGGCGCTCCGGCCGCCGCCGCCGGCAAGTCGGACAAGGCTCGTGCGGACGTCAAGGCCGAAACCAAGAAGGCCGTCAAGGAAGGCAAGACCCTGAAGGCCGGTGAAGCCGCTCCTGCTGCCGCCGCCGAAGGCAAGTCGGACAAGTCGCGCGCCGAAGTGAAGGCCGAGACCAAGAAGGCCGTCAAGGAAGGCGCTACCGCTCCGGCTGGCGAAGCTGCCACGCCGAAGAAGTAATCTCCGGGCCGCTGGCCTGAAGATCAAACGGCTGCCTGCGGGCAGCCGTTTTGTTTTGTCTTGGCGGTGTCGCGTCGGTCAACCGGCCTGTCGAAACGCCATCACGGCCTGGTTGCGCAGCGTCCTGAGCAAAGCCAGTTCGCGCTCGCCGAGCGCCAGTTCCCCCGCCGACGCCTTGTCGCCATAGATCAGCGCGAACGGCGCGTTCTTCATCGACATCGGCAGCAGCAGGAACGAGGCAGCGTTCACATGCTTGGCATACCAGGCCGGCAGACGCTGCGCGATGTGCGCTGCCCGCGCGTCGCTGATCAGGGTGTCCGCCCCTTTCAGGCACACCGCATTGAACAGGTCCGGCGTCGCGCCGCGCCGCAGATCGACGTTGAATGCCTTGGCCATCACGTCTGCCTGTGCGCCCAGGCCGAACCGGCCCAGCAGGCAGCCGCTGCGCGGATCGCGCAGGCAGAAGACCACGCGCTGGAAGCTCATGCTGCGGTACATGGTCTCGAGGATCATGCGCAGCACTTCATTGAGCCGGAACTGTTCGCCGGCCATCGTGTTGGTGATGTCCTGGATGCCGGCAGCCAGCATCTCGGCTGTGCGATCGGGCGTGACCAACACCATCGTCGGAGCATTTGACGCATCCATCGCCGCGGCCGACGCCGACATCGGGATCGTCGCCTGCAGTTCATAGGGCGACAGCGAATCCCCGGCCTCCTTGGGCGCGGCCTTGGCGCTGTCGGCCAGCAGGCGCAGCGCAGTGCTACCGGACGGCAGTTGCAGTCCCATGGCGGGCGCCAGTTGCGCCAACTTCTGGCGGGCGCTGGCCGCCGCAGCCTGCAGTTCGTTGACACCCAGGCCGAGCGCCTTGCCGAAGCGCTCGATCACCGTCGCCAGCTTGCTCGACAGATGCTCGGGTTCGTTGCGCAGGATCGCATCTGCCGCTTCGTTGGCCGCTGCGGCAAGCCAGCGCAGACGATCGGGGCCGCGCTCCACCGCGCGACTCGGTGGCTCGCTGTCGGTTCGCAGCATGCAGCGCTGCAGCGTGTCGGGCAGGCCCCAGGACTTGGCAACGCCCATGCCGAGCTTCTCGAAGCCGATGCCCAGCACGCGCTCGGACACGCTCTCTGCCGAGGGCGGCTGTGCATCGCCACGCTGCGCCGCCGACTGAAGCTGGTCGCGGATCGCCTGCGCTTCCTCGGGAAAGTAGTACTCCGTCAGCAGCCGGCCGAGGTTGTGGAACATCGCGCCGAGGAAGGCTTCCTCGCTGTCGCGTGCATTGGGCGCTAGCTCGCTGGCCAGTTGGCCGGCCATCAGCGAGCGCAGGAACTCCTCGCGCAAGCGGTTGGCATGGCCCTTGTCCTTCATGTGCTCGAGCAGCACCAGCGACAGCGCCATGTTGCGGATGCCGGCAAACCCCACCAGCGCCACGGCGCGCGACACTGTGCTGATCGAACCGCCGCCGGCGCTGCTGAAGTGCACGGTGTTGACCATGCGCAGCAGCTTGTTGGTCAGCGCCACGTCCTTGAGGATTTCGCCGGCCAGGCTGTTGAGGCTTTCCTTCTCCGAGGTGGCAATGCGCTGGATGCGCACCACCGAATCCGACAGCGTCGGGAAGTCGCTCTTGTGCCGCATGCGGCGCAGCAGGAAATCCAGCGTGCCGTTCGAAGCAGCGGCGCCCGCTTCGGCCTGCTGCGGCTGCAGCCAGGCCTGCAGTGCTTCGCGCATCGCCGCGGCGCTGTCGTAGCGCAGCGCGGCATCGCGCGCCAGTGCGCGCTGCACCACCGCGCGCAGCCCGTCATCGACCGACACGCCCTCCGGCAGGCTCATGTCCTCGTTGACCACGCGGTGCAGCGCACGGTACGGGTCCTTCTCGCGCAGCAGCGGCTTGCCGCTGAGCAGTTCGGCCAGCACCATCCCGGCCGAGAACACATCCATCACCGCCGAAGGCGGCTGGCCACGCGCGGCCTCGGGCGACATGTAGCCCGGCGTGCCGACGATGCGGCCGTCACTGGTGTCGGCGGCACGCGCGGCGATGCCGAAATCCATCACCCGGGCACGGCCATCCGCATCGATCAGGATGTTCGAGGGCTTCAGGTCCCGATGGACGATGCCCTGCTCATGGGCCACGCGCAACGCGTCCAGCACACCGAGCATCAGGGCGGCCGCATCGCGGCCACCCATGGCGCCCTTGCGCTTGAGCACCTCGGACAGCGGCTTGCCGCGCACGAGCTCGAACACGAGGTAGGGCTGGCCCTCGTGCTCGTCGGCTTCGAACACCGGCACGATGTGCGGGTGTGCCAGCCGGCTCACCGCCCGCGCCTCGTGCAACCACTGGCTCACGGCCAGCGTGTCGGCATCCGGGCTCAACAGCTTCAGCGCCACATCGCGGTCCAGCCGCTCGTCATGCGCAAGCCAGACGGTGGCCTGTGCGCCCCGCCCCAGTTCCTCGGCCAGCTTGAATCGGCCGACCCGGCGCCCGCTGCGCGCCGGCATGCTGACAGCACTCAATGCAGGCCTCCCAGCTGCGACGCACGCGGCGCATCATCTTCGACCGAGCCCGGGGCGATGCCTTGCGCAGAGAGCTGGATGTCGCGCAGCGTCAGGCCCAGCACGCGGGCATAGCGCTGGGCCACCCGCTGCAGCGCCGCAGCCTGCTGCTGTGCCGGCAGGCCGGTCGCATCGACCACCTCGTTTGCGCAACTGCCCGTGAGCCGGAGCACCTCGTCGTCGGTCTCGGCCGAGCGGATCGGGCTCGTCACCGCCACGCGGCGCACCATGTGCAGCACCGTTTCGTCCAGGCCCCACTGGCGCGCCACGGCAGCGCCCAACGATTCAGGGTCGGTGCCCAGCACCGCGAAGGCGGCGCTTTCCTCGCTCATGCCCGGCTCGTCGGGTTCACCCTGCTTGGCCGCAGGCGCCGGCTGCATCAAGCGGCGAATCTGCTGGGCCTCGTCCGGAAAGTGGTATTGCACGATCAATCGCCCGAGGTTCTGCAACATCGCCAGCAGGTACACCACCTCGGCGTCGTAGCCGGCCGGACGCAGCCACTGCGCGATGCGCGCCGCACGGCGGACGCGGTCGAACACCCGCTCGAGCTCGGCGGCCTGTTCATCGTTCAGCGGGCCCGGCCACTGCCGCAGCGACAAGGCCGCGCGGCGCACGCCGTCCAGCCCCATCATCGCAATGCTGCGGCGAATCGTCAGCACCGGCCCGCTGCCGGCCGCCATCGCGCCGCGCACCTGCGCGCTGTTCACCAGGCGGATCATCTCGAAGGTCAACGCGGTGTCCTGCAGCACGATCTCGGCCAGTTCGATGGTGCGCTCGCGCTCCATCAACGCCAGCCGCGCCGCACGCGCGGCGCCGCCAGGCACCGACGGCAGCACGCCATTGGCACGGATGCGGTCCATCAGCTGGGCCACCGCACCGCCACCCTGCTCGCCTTCGCTGCTGAACCAGCCCTCAAGGGCGCGCTCGAAGGTGCGGGCATTGCGGTAGCGCTGGCGCTCCTGGCGGTCGGTGGCGCGGTTGACGATGGCGCGCAGCACCTCGGGAATCTGGTGCGTGGTACCCCAAGGCAGGCGCACGATGTCCCGGCCGTGCGGCGGCAAGCGTTCGATCACGGCGCAGACATCGGGCTGCTCAAGCGCTGGCTGGCCAGTCAGCGCGTGGTGCATCACCAGCCCGAAGGCCAGCAGGTCGCGCTCGGCTGCCTGGCGCTGGCCATGCAGCGTGCCGGCGCTGACCGCCAGGTCGGTCGGCGCCATCGCGACGCCCAGGCCCATCACCCGGCAGCTGTTGCCCTCGCCGATCAGCAGCATGCCGGGCTGGAGGTCATGGTGCGCCACGCCCGCATCATGGGCAAACGCCAGGCCCTGCAGCGCCAGCATCGCACGGGGCACGAACTCCTGTGCCGGCAAGCCCTTGGCGGTCAGGCTCTCGGCCAGGCTCACCGCATTGCCGCGGTCATACGTGATGTACGGCCACTGTTCGTGTTCGCCGACCTCGACGACGTGGGCCAGCGAAGGGTGGTCGATGCGCGTAGCCTTGCGCGCCACCTGACGCCAGCGTTCCAGCGCCGTGGCGTCCCCGGGTCGCTGGCGCGGCATGGCCAGCACCAGTTCCTGATCGTTGCGCGGATCGGCCACCAGCCAGAGCATCGTGCGCGCGCTCTTGCCCAACAGCTGCAGCAGTTGAAAGCGGCCGAAGTTGCGCACGGCCTGGGGCCGGGCGGCTGCGGTTTGGAGCGATGGTGAAGCGGGCATGAGCGCAAGACGCGGTAATGCAGCCGATTGGACCCAAGAGTCTCGCTGCCCGATACCCGGAACAGCCGGGTGAACCGGCACCAGATCACGCTTCAGTCCAGTTCGACCAGCCGACCGCCCCCGGCGATGAACGCGGCCCGAACCGAATCGCCTGGCTGCAACGCCTGCACCGCGGCGCGGTATTCGCGCAGTTGCTCGAGGTTCTCGGCCAGCCGTTCCGGGGCCTCGCTCAGCTTGTAGTCCAGCACCCACCAGCAGCCGTCGGCCTGCAGTTGCACCAGGCGATCGATGCGCAGGCTGCGGCCGCCAACGGCCACCGGGACCTCGTTGCCTGCCCAGCGCAGCGCAACCGGCTCGAAGAATGGCGCCAGGTGCGGCGCGTTCAGCACCTGGACGACAGCCCGCTCGATCGTCGCCCATTGGTCGTCCGGCACCTCGAAAGCGCGTGCCGCCGCACGTACCAGCAGTGGCAGTTGTGCGCGCCGCGGGCCGTCCCGCGCAGCCCACTCCAGCACGCGGTGAACCGCCTGGCCCAGACGCGCCGCCGCTTCGTCGACCGTTGCATCGCCCTTCGCCGAACTCTGGGACCATCCAGGCGCCAGCGGTGCCGCGTCGAGCAGGTTCGGCGGATCCGGCAGTTCGGGCACCACCGGCAATGCAGCGCCATCGCCCGACTGCAGCGCCTGGTCCGGCGCCCAGGGGCTGGCCAGTGGCACCAGGCGTGGCCACCAGGCGTGCGGACTCGGGCTGCGCGCGGGCGTGCGACTGACGACGAGACGGCTGCGTGCCCGCGTCATCGCGACATAGAGCAGGTTCAGGTCCTCGCGCGCCTGCAGCACCGCCTCGGCATCCCTCAGCGGCCGCAGGCTGGGCGGGCAGCGGCCCTCGTTGGCGACGAACGCCACGCAGGCCGGCGCCGGCTCGTGCAGCGGCCAGTCGATCATCACGCCGGCCTGGCCCGCGCGCAGCGGCTCGGCATCCGCATCGAGCACGAACACGACCTCGGCCTCCAGGCCCTTGGCGCCATGCACGGTGAGCAGTTGCACCGCTTCGGCCTGCGCAGGCGCGCTGACGCGCAAGGCCCGCTGTCGCAAGGCGCGCACGAAGTTGTAGACCGTCGCGTAGCGCCCCCCGTCCAGCGCCAGCGACTGGGCCAGCAAGGCCCGCACGGCCTGCTGCGCGAGGCCGCGCCTTTCGGGCCGCGCTGCAGCCACCAGGCGTGCCAGGACGTCACCTTCGTGCACGATGTGGTCCAGCAGGTCGTGCGGCGGCAGGACGGGCACCAGTGCGCGCCAGCCGGCCAGCAGGTCACGGGCACGCGCCAGCGACGGTGGTGCATCCGGCCAACGGTCCAGTGCGCGCTGCCACGGCTGGCCCGCTACGCGGGCACGCTGCGACAAGGCCAGCAGCTCGGCATCGGCGGCATCAAACAGCGGGCTCTTCAGCGCCTGGGCCAGTGCGAGATCGTGTGCTGGCGAAGCCAGCGCGTCGAGCAACGCGATCACGTCACCGGCCTCGGGCAGGTCGGCCAGGCGCAGGTCTTCTGCCGCCACACAGGGAGCCTGGCGCAGCCTCAGTTCCTCGGCCACCAGCGCGAGGCTGGCCCGCTTGCGCGACAGCACCATGATCTCGCCCGGCGCCTGGCCGGCGGCCAGCAGCTCGACGACCGCCGCCGCGACCTGCGCGGCTTCGGCGCGGCGGAACAGCTGCTCGGGCTCCGTGCGGCGCTCGGTCAGCGAATCACGCCAGCGCGGCACCTCGGGCATGCTGGCCTTGTTCCGGACGGGGCGCACGGCCTCCGGCAAGGCCAGCAACGCGGGCGACGGGCCCTCGATCACCTCGGTGCTGTGTGCTCGATAACCCGCAAACTCGCCGGCCCTGGCGGCAGCACCGAACACCTGGTTCAGCGCATCGATGACGCCCGGCGCATTGCGCCGCGTGTGGTCACATTCCAGCACCGAGCCTCCGAGGCCGCGGCGGACGAACTCGCGCGCCGCCTCGAACACCCTCGGCTCGGCGCGGCGGAATCGATAGATGCTCTGCTTCGGATCGCCCACGATGAACACCGCCGGCGGGCGCTGCCCGCTCGCGCCGCCGCCAGCACCGGCATACGACGACAACCAGGCCGACAGGGCATGCCATTGCAGTGGGCTGGTGTCCTGGAATTCATCGATCAGCACCTGGCGGATGCGCGCATCGAGCCGCTGCTGCACCCATCCAGACAACACCGGATCGGACAGCAACGCCAGCGCGCAGCGCTCGAGATCAGGCATGTCAGCCACCGCGCGCTGGCGCTTCAACGCACGCCACTCGGCCAGCAGCAGGCGCGACAGGCGCAGCATCGCCTCGTGGTCCTCATGCGCCTGGTGCTGCGCGCGCAAGTCTTGCAGCGCTTGCAGCGACTGCACCAGGTCATCGACTTCGCGGTGGTGGCCCAGCTTGCGCGGCACCCCCTGCTTCGTGAAGAGCGCCTGCCAAGCCGCGTCGAAGGCCTGCGCGGCATCCGACTGATCGAGGGCCTGGCGCAAACGGTCGGCGGCATCACGCAACTTGATGCCGCCTGATCCGAGGATGCGAGCGGCGCCGTCGATCCTCGCGCGCAAGGCGGAATCCTCCAGCAGCCGCTGCACGGGATCGCGGCCTGTGGCCGTTGCCGGCGGCACCGACCCCTCGACGCGACCCGCCTCGTCGGCCAGCTCGATCTCGATGCGCTTGTCGAGCGCGGTGGCCAGCCAGGCCATGAGCCGGTTGCGGCCATGGCGTTGCAGCAGCCCGGTGTAGTCGCCCAGTGCCGCGGCGTCCGCGGCCACCACGGCGTGGAAGCGCCGCATCAGTTCGGGCTGCAGTTCGGTGGTGTCCTCCAGCAGGTCCATGCCGGGCTGCAGGCCCAGGCGATCGAGCAGGTCGTGCGGTGCCACCCGCATCAGCTGGGAGAACCAGGCATGGAAGGTGTGGATGTCCACCGCGCGGCCGCTGGCCAGCACGCGGGCCTGCAGATCAGCCAGCAGCGGTTGAAGGCGCTCGGCCTCGCCTTCGCCCAGCCCGCGATCGCGCAATGCCTGCACCCGGGCGGACGGCGTGGCCAGCGCGTACTCGGCCAGCCAGCCGTTCAGGCGCTCGCGCATCTCGCCGGCTGCCTTGCGCGTGAAGGTGATCGCCAGGATCTCCTGCGGCCGAACGCCATCGAGCAAGGCACGCAGCATGCGCGAAACCAGCATCCAGGTCTTGCCGGCACCGGCACAAGCCTGCACGACCACGCTGCGGGCCGGGTCGCAGGCGATGGCATAGAAGGCCTCGCGCGAACACGGCGCGCCATCGGCATGGAAGGCGGCCCCGTCGGAACTCGTCATGGCATGCCCGTCGCCGGCTGTCCGGCGCTCCAGTGGTCGCGGCGGCACAGACCGCGGGCCTCGCAGAAATCGCATGCCATGCCCTCGCCGAGCGCCTGCAAGGGTTCGCCAGCCCGCAGCCGGGCCCACTCGCCGGACAGGCCCTGCAGCAACGCTGCGGCACTGCTCGCGACATCCGGGTGCGGCAGCTCGACGACGCCCTCGCGCTCGTCAAGCGCCAGATAACACGCCAAGAGCGCGTCCGGCGGATCCTCGCCGCTCAGGACCTGCGCGGCGTAAAAGGCAAGCTGCGTGTCTTCGAAGGGCTGGCGCACCTTGTCCTGCAGGCCGGCAAGGCTTCCGGTCTTGTAGTCGATCAGCTGCCGCTGGGCGCCCTTGCAATCGATACGGTCGATACGCCCCTGCAATTGCAGGCCTTCGAGGGCAGGCGGCGCACAGCGCGCCTCCACTTCCCCCTGCAGGTACGACCAGCCCGAGGCGTCCCGCTGCGCAAGCCACTGCAGGTAGCGCGCAGCGAAACCGACCATTCCAGCCCGAAACGGCAGCATCGCCGGGCTGTCCAGCCCGCATTCGGTGGCCAGCTCGTCGGCCAGCGCGAGCAGACGCGCAGACTCGTCCTCAGGTCGGCTGCCGACAACGCGCTGGTCGTGGAATCGCTCGAGCACGGCATGGAGCAGGTTGCCGTAGTCGCGCTTGCCGGGGTCCTGCGCCAACTCCTCGGCTTCGAACAGCCGGAGCACCGATCGGGCATAGAACCGATAGGGGCAGACGCGCAGCGCTTCGAGCGCGCTGGCGCTGATGGCGGCCGGCAAGGCCCCGGCTGCCGTGGGCAGCGGCGGGTATGCCGGCGCAGGCTGCAGCGTGCGTCGCTGCAGCGGTGCGACGGCCTCGCTCAACAATGGCAATCCCCGCGCATGGCGCGCCAGCTGCAACCGCCCGATCCACGGCGAGGGGCCGATGTGCTCGTCGCCCTCCGCCACGCGGCGCAGCAGCACCACCCGGGGCTCGCGCAGCAGCTGCGCAAACGCCAGCGCACCGCGCTGCGCCCGCGCCTCGCGGTCGGGCTGGCCCAGCGCGCGCAAGAGGGCGTCGCCCAGCAAGGCGGGCGCAGGCGGTGGCGGCCCCAAGGTACGCTCGTCTGCCCCGGGCACCACCACCGCGCCAAAGGGCCGCAGAATGGCCCTGGCCAGTGGCGTGATCACGACCTGAGCCGCTTCCCGATCGACCGCCGCGATGTAGCTGCCGGCTGCCAGGCTTGCATCGACCCAGGCGATGAAATCATCGAGGTGCAGCGGCATCGCGTCGACGTCGCCACGCGCCGAGGCCGTGTCCAGCCGCAAGGCTTGCCAGACGGCCCTCGCCGCGGGGTCTGCGCGCCATCGGCCGGCCGATGGCGCCTCGAGCAGCAATTGCCGCAGCGCCTGCAGCCATGCGCCCAGGGATCGCCGCACGGGCGTGGACCACGCCTGCCAGCGATGGCGCGTGGACTCCCACCGCGCCAAGGCCTGCTGGACGCGCGCCGACGCGGCCGCATCGGCGGGTTGGCCACGTCGCCAATGGACCTCCAGCGCGTCGATCCAGTCCGCGGCCTCGGGGGCCGCCTCGGCCTTCAATCCATCGAGCAGCGCGTCAGGCTGGGCGGAAGGTCGAACGGCGCGCAGAACCGCCATCAGGTGGGCCGCGGCGCGGGTGGTGGAAAGCGTCCAGCCCGATTCGTCGGCCACCTTGATGCGTGCACGATCGAGCAGTGCGCGAATGCGACGTACCAGCAGTCGATCTTCGGCTATCAGCGCGACCGGCGAGTGGCCCTGCTGCAGATGCCGGATCACTGCAGTGGCGGCCGCCAGGGCCTCCTCCTCGGCCTCTGCGGCACGCCAGAGCACGGGCTCGCGTGCTTCGACGAACAGCCCGTCGGGAGTGGCGTCGGCGACGAGGCGCACGGCCGGCACGCCCACCCGCATCGCCGCTTGCAGAACCGCGCTGCCGAGCACGTCGTCGCCTCCGGCACACAGCTGGAGCCAGGCCGACGGCCGCCAGTGGAAGAGGCGATCACTCGCCGGCTCCCCGGCCATGGCTGCCCATGCCAGGGCCAGGCGCGTCAGGTCACCGGACAGTCCCTGGGACACGAGCGGCGGACCGGCGTGGCCCTCCACGGCACGCTGGGCCGCTCGCCACCAAGCGGTGCGCTCGTCCGGTGCCTGGGCCTGGGCGGCGCGCTGCAGCGCATGGGCTGCCTGCACGAGGTCGTCGATGGCCTGCTCGAAGGCGGCCGGGTCGCGCCGGCGCCAATCTGCCACGCCTGCCAGGGGCGTGAGCAGCGCGCTCGCCAACAGCCGGTCGATCCCGACATCGCCCGTCGGCGCACCCGCAGGCACCTCCGGCGCCGGGCCCAAGGCTGCTGCCAAGGTCTGGGGCGTTTCAATGCGCGGTTGCCAACCGGGCCGCACCGCAAAGGCCTGGCGTGCCAGCGGCAGCAGATCGGCCGAAGGCAGCAGGAGCACGGCATCACGGACCGAGAGTTCGCGGCGCAGCAGCCAGTCCAGGGCCAGCGCCGGCAACTGGTCCCACAAGTCGGCTGCGGTCCAGCGCAATGGGAGATGGATCTGCTCTATCGTGGCCATAGGATCGAGCCAGAGTGTCGCTGACGACGTGGAAAAGGCCTTTGTGTCAGAATTCCTCGCACCCTGTTCTCGGGCTGAAGGCCCAAGGAAATGTGATGAGCAGCGAACTGATCAAGCACGTCACCGACGCGACCTTTGAGGACGATGTGCTGAAGTCCGGCACTCCCGTGCTGGTCGACTACTGGGCCGAATGGTGCGGCCCCTGCAAGATGATTGCGCCGATCCTCGACGAGACAGCCAAAGAATTGGGTGCCCGCATTCAAGTGGCCAAGCTCAATGTCGACGAGAACCGCGATGTGCCGGCAAAGTACGGTATCCGCGGCATCCCGACGCTGATGCTGTTCAAGGACGGCCAGCTGGCCGCCACCAAGGTCGGCGCGCTGTCCAAGGCGCAGTTGACGGCCTTCCTCGCCCCGCACCTATAATCCGCCTCAATGCAATCGGGGGAGTCGGCGTAGTCGCCCTCCGGTTGCCGCAGGATCTGCCACCACGCCGCCCGAGCATTGGCTCGGGGCAAGCGCGTCGGTTCCGGCCACCTCCCCCGCGTTGTTGTTGTGCTCTGCTTTGCCGCGGAGCTTGGTCGCAGCGGTTCGTGCCGGCTTGTCGGTCATGTGTCCCTGGCAAGGCGCATGGCCCACCACCCGAGGGTGATTCCCCGATATGCATCTTTCAGAACTGAAGGCGCTTCACGTCTCCGAGCTCATCAAGATGGGCGAGGCGCTGGAGATCGACAACGTCGCTCGCATGCGCAAGCAGGAGCTGATGTTCGCGATCATGAAAAAGCGCGCCAAGGGCGGCGAACAGGTGTTCGGCGACGGCGTGCTCGAGGTGCTGCCCGACGGCTTCGGGTTCCTGCGCTCGATCGATACCAGCTACATGGCGTCGACGGACGACATCTACCTCTCGCCGAGCCAGATCCGCCGCTTCAACCTGCACACCGGCGACATGATCGAGGGCGAGGTGCGCGTGCCCAAGGACGGCGAGCGCTACTTCGCGCTGGTCAAGGTCGACCGCGTGAACGGCCTGACGCCCGAGGAGAGCAAGCACAAGATCATGTTCGAGAACTTGACGCCGCTGTTCCCCAAGGAACAGTTCAAGCTCGAACGCGAGATCAAGAACGACGAGAACGTCACCAGCCGCATCATCGACCTGATCGCGCCGATCGGCAAAGGCCAGCGCGCGCTGCTCGTCGCCCAGCCCAAGACCGGCAAGACGGTGATGATGCAGCACATCGCCCATTCGCTGGTCGCCAACCATCCCGAGATCCATCTCATCGTGCTGCTGGTCGACGAGCGGCCCGAAGAAGTGACAGAGATGCAGCGCACGGTGCGCGGCGAGGTCATCTCCTCCACCTTCGACGAGCCGGCAGCGCGGCACGTGCAGGTGGCCGAGATGGTGATCGAGCGCGCCAAGCGCCTGGTCGAACTGAAGAAAGACGTGGTGATCCTGCTCGACTCGATCACCCGCCTGGCGCGCGCCTACAACAACGTGCTGCCCTCGTCCGGCAAGGTGCTGACCGGTGGTGTCGACGCCAATGCGCTGCAGCGCCCGAAGCGATTCTTCGGCGCGGCCCGCAATGTCGAGGAAGGCGGCTCGCTGACCATCATCGGCACGGCGCTGATTGATACCGGCAGCCGCATGGACGAGGTGATCTACGAAGAGTTCAAGGGCACCGGCAACTGCGAAATCCACCTGGATCGCCGCATGGCCGAGAAGCGCGTCTACCCCTCGATCCTGATCAACAAGACCGGCACGCGCCGCGAAGAACTACTGCTGAAGCCCGAGATCCTGCAGAAGACCTGGATCCTGCGCAAGCTGCTCTATTCGATGGACGAGATCGAGGCGATGGAGTTCGTGCTCGAGAAGATGAAGGCCACCAAGAGCAACCTGGACTTCTTCGACATGATGCGGCGCGGTGGCTGACGGCTGCCCTGGTATCATTCTCGTTTTCCCACCGCCGGAAAGTGCGCTGCAGCCTGCAGCGTGGCTCCCGCAACGACCGAGGACAGCATGAAAGACAGCATCCACCCGAACTACCGCGAGGTCTGCTTCGTCGACCTCTCCAACGGCTTCAAGTTCGTGACCCGCTCGACCGCGCAGACGCGCGAGACCATCAAGATGGACGACGGCCGCGAGCTGCCTCTGTACAAGCTGGAGACCACGAGCGAGTCGCACGCCTTCTACACCGGCACGCAAAAGAGCATCGACTCCCTGGGC
>CAZXLI010000029.1:0-38565 GCA_964641795.1 uncultured Bordetella sp.
GAGGTGGTCAGCTCCTCGTTGGCCGACTGCAGCTCCTCGTTCGTCGACTGCAGTTCCTCGTTGGCGGCCTGCAATTCCTCCTGCGAGGCGGCCATCTCCTGGCGCAGCGCGCGGATCTCTTCGCGCGAGCGCAAGAGCTCGTCGCCCAACGCCGTATCGGGCTCGGAGCGATGCCGCCGGCGCCGCGCGCCGCGCCCGGCCGGCGCCGGGACCTCGCGGAACACGATCATCACCAGGCCTTGCAGCGCCCGCGGCTCCTGCAGCGCCGCCACGCTGACGTCCAGCGTGCCGGGCTCGCCCTCGCCCAGGCTCAGGCCGTGCAGTTCGACCGGCCGCTTGTCGTGCACGCTGGTCCGCAGGGCCACCGCCAGTTGCGTGCGCAGGGACGGGCGGGCCATCACGTGGATGTTCCAGTTCGCCTTGCCCGCCGCCGGCTCGAGGTAGCGGCCGGTGCGGCCGCTGATGTAGACGATGTCGCCGCCCTCGTTCACCAGTACCGCTGGTGGCGACCAGGTCTGCAGCAGCACCTGGTCGGCCAGCGCCTGCAGGTTCGGTGGGGGTTGGTGAGGGGCACTGGGCACGATCGACTCCAGAAGGGACGTGCGCGATGGCACGCGGCGATGCACCGGGAAGTCCACCGCCACGGCACCGGCTCGATTCTCGTTGCGCCAGTACAGCCGTGACTTGGGCTGCAGCGGCGTGAACAGCGACTGCGCGCGCCCGACGGTCTCGGAACTGCCCAGCATCAGCACGCCGCCGGGCCGCAGGCTGTAGTGGAACAGCGGCATCAGCCGTTGCTGCAGCCCGGACTTGAAATAGATCATCAGGTTGCGGCAGCACAGGATGTCCAGCCGCGTGAACGGCGGGTCGAGGATCACATCGTGCGGCGCGAACAGCACCATCTCGCGGATCGAGGGCGCGATCTCGTAGCCGCCGCGCACGGCCACGAAGCAGGCCGACAGCCGCTCGGGCGTGAGATCGGCGGCAATGCGCTCGGGGTAGAAGCCTCGGCGTGCCACCGCGATCGCGTCGGCGCTGAGGTCGGTCGCGAAGATCTGCAGCGGCGGTGCGGCAGCATCGGGCAGTGCCGCGCAGGCCTCCTTGAACACCATCGCCAGCGTGTAGGCCTCCTCGCCTGTCGAGCAGCCGACGACCCAGGCGCGCAGGCTGGTGCCGGCGGCGGCATGGCGCGCGATGAGGTCTGGCAGCACCTGCTCCTTCAGGGCCTGCCAGGCCGGCGCATCGCGGAAGAACGCGGTCACGCCGATCAGCAGTTCCTTGAACAGCAGGTCGAGCTCCTGCGGGTTGTCGCGCAGGAAGCCTGCGTAGTCCGCCATCGCCGACAGGCCGTGCACCGCCATGCGCCGCTCGACGCGGCGCAGCAGCGTGTTCGACTTGTAGGCGGAGAGGTCGTGCCGGCTGTGCTCGCGCAGCTGCGCCAGGATGGCCGCCAGCGCCGGCGCCGCGGCGTCGGCCCCCTCGCCCCTCTCGCCCCTCTCGCCCCCCTCGGCTGCGGCCGCGCCCGGCCGCGCCGCGGGCTGACGATCGGCGGGCCGTGCCGCGACGCGCAGGATGTGCGCCGGCAGTTCGTCCGGCGCGGCCACGATGTCGACGCAGCCCTCGGCAATGGCACTGCGCGGCATCGAGTCGAAGGGTGCGGATTCGGGCAGCTGCGCCAACGTCAACCCGCCCTGGGTCTTGATGGCCTGCAGGCCCAGCGTGCCGTCCGAGCCCATGCCCGAGAGCACGACGCCGATGGCCCGATCGCCCTGCTCGCGCGCCAGCGAGGTGAACAGCACATCGATCGGCAGCCGCATGCCGCGCGGCCGCGCCGGGTCCGCCAGGTGCAGCGCGCCGCCGGCCAGGCTGAGCTCGGAGTTCGGTGCGATGACGTAGACCGTGTCGGGCTCGACGCGCATCGCCTCGGTGGCTTCGCGCACCGGCATCGCGCTGGCGCGCTGCAGCAGCTCGGCCAGCATCGCCTTGTGCGTCGGGTCCATGTGCTGCACCACGATGTAGGCCAGGCCGGTGCGCAGCGGCACCTGCGCCAGAAAGCTCTGCAGCGCCTCGAGCCCGCCGGCCGAGGCCCCCAGCCCGACGATGCGCGTCATGCCCGCCGCGTCGACGGCGCGGGCGCCGGAAGGCGGAAGGTCCATGGCCGAGTATGCGCGGATCCGCCGCCCGGCACGCGAGCCGGCGTGTTCAGCCGGTCATGTCGATCAGGCTCGAGACGGCGCACAGCGCGCCGCTGGAACCGTCGAGCAGGCGCTGCAACGGGGGGCGGCCGTTCATCAACGAGCCGGGGTGGGGCTTGCGCAGCCATTCGTGCGCCCGCTCGGGCTGACCGAGCCGCGAGCGCAAGGCCGCTTCGACGGCCAGCAGGCCGGACAAGCGTGCGGCCAGGTGCGGGTCGAGCGGCTCGGGCTGCGCCTGCCGCCAGGCATAGAGGGTCGTGCGCTCGACACCGGCGATCGCCATCTGTTCGGGCAGGGTCAGGCGCCAAGCCGCGGCGAGGCGCCAGAAACCGGCGAGCAGCTCAGCATCGGATTCAGGCATCGAGGGCTCCGCTGGCCGTGGCCGCCGCAGCGGCGTGGTCCTTGTGGTCATGCAAATAGCACGCGAACTCGCGCTTGGCCAATTCGTCGTCGCGCCGCGCATCGTCGGCCACCGCACGCTCGTACAGCGCTCGTTGCACCGCGGTGGGCAGCCGATGCCACTCCGCGACCAGCGCAGCGCCGAATTGCGCCAGCACGCGCGCGTTGCCCGGCGGCGGCTCGGGCGTCACGGCCGGCGCCGGGTTCGCGCCGCCCTCGTCTTCCCACCGCTGCAGGGGCGAGACCGCCATGTTCATGCCGACTCCTTGGGCGCACCAGCCTAGACGCTGCAGGGCGCGGCGTCTGTGGGCTGGCCCACATAGCGCCGCCGCGCCGCCGGCCATGTTCGTCGCCGAACAGACACACCTCGGCGACTGCACTTAGCGTCGACGCACTCGCTGGAGACACCGCCATGAGCCAGACCCTGATCGCCGTGATCGTTGGCAGCCTGCGCCGCGATTCCCTGAATCGCCGGCTGGCCGATGCCGTCATGCGGCTCGCGCCGTCCGACTTCCGATTCAGGATGTCGCACATCGGCGATCTGCCCCCCTACGACCAGGACGACGACGCGACGCCCTCGGCCAGCGTGCTGCGCCTGAAGTCCGAGATCGCCGCCGCGCACGGGCTGCTGTTCGTCACGCCCGAGTACAACCGCTCGATCCCGGGCGTGCTGAAGAACGCGCTGGACCACGTTTCACGACCGTATGGCGAGAACCTGTGGGCCGGCAAGCCCGCGGGCGTGATGGGCACATCGGTCGGCGCGAGCGGCACGGCCATGGCGCAACAGCACCTGCGCAACATCCTGGCCTACCTCGACGTGCCCACGCTGGGCCAGCCGGAGGTCTTCGTCCAGGCCAAGGAAGGGCTGTTCGATGACGCGGGCCATCTCGGTCCCGGCAGCCGCCCCTTCCTGCAGCGCTGGATGGACCACTACGTGCCATGGGTCAAGCTGCTCGCCGTCTGACGCGCAGCGCCCTCCCCAATGCCGCCCAGAGCGCCCCGCTGATGCCGACTCCGCCGAACTGGCGCACGTCCTCCTACGGCCATGCCCCCGATACCTCGCCCGGCGAGTGGTCGTCGCTGGTCGATCACCTGCACCTGTGCCAGCGCGCCGCCGGGCGCCTGTTCACCCTGAAGTGCGGGGGCGAGGCGCTGCGCGGCTTTCTCACGGCCCGCATCGTGACGACCGGGCTGGCGCTGGCGCTGCTGATCGGCGGCATGGCCTGGCTCGGGTAGATGCTGGTGCCGGCCGGACTGCTGCGGCTGCTGCCCGAGGCCTCTGCCGCCTTGTGCGCCATCCTCGACCCGGCACGCGGCCTGCTCGCGCCGCCCATTCGCTCGGAGATCTTCGGCGTCGAGCGCTTCGAGCAGCATGGCCGCAGCCTGGGCGAGACGCATCGCGCGGAGCGCGGCCGCTGGTGGGCACCGACCTTCCACCCGCGGCTGCGCGACAACATCACGGCCTTGCGCGAGGCGCAGCGCTACATCGGCGCGCAGGCGGCCACGGGCTATGACATCAGCCCGGCCGCCGAGTGGCTGCTGGACAACTTCCACCTGATCGAGGCGCAGATCCGCGCCATCCGCGACGGGCTGCCGCGTGCCTATTTCCGCGCGCTGCCGCTGCTGCAGGACCCGCCGCTGGCCGGCCTGCCGCGGGTCTACGGCATCGCCTGGGCCTACGTGGCCCACACCGACGGCGCGTTCGACGAGGACCTGCTCGTGGCCTTCCTGATGGCCTATCAGCAGACCCGCGAGCTGCAGCTCGGCGAGCTGTGGGCCCTGCCGACGACGCTGCGGGTCGTGCTGATCGAGGAACTGCGCCGCATCGCCGAGCGCGTCGCGGCCAACAAGGCGGCCCGCGAGGCCGCCAACCTGTGCGGCGACCGCATCGAATCCTGCCCGCTGTCCGACCTCGACGAACTGCGCGCGCTGATGGACCGGCGCGGTGTCGGCCGCGTCTTCCTGGCCCAGCTGGCACAACGCCTGCACGACCATCGAACGGATGCAACCCGCCCTGCCCTCACGGACCACCACGCCTGGCTGCGCGAGGCGCTGCCGGACCTTGCGGTGGCGCAGGCGCAGCACAGCGCCGACCAGGCGGCCGACAACCTGAGCGTCAGCAATGCAGTGAAGTCGCTGCGCACGCTCGGCGATGCCGAGTGGACCGGCATCGTCACCCGCACCAGCCCGCTGATGCGGCGGATGCTCACCTCGCCGCTGTTCGAATCCGAGCACGCGACCACGCGCGACCAGACGCTGCACGCCATCGAGCGCCTGGCGCGGCGCAGCGGCCGCAGCGAAAGCGACATCGCGCAGGCCTTGCTGGCCTGCATGCAGGCCAGCAGCGACGCCGAGGGGCAGGTGGCCCACCATTGGCTGGAGGGGCCGGGGCGACCCGCCCTGCTGTCGCGGCTGGCGCTGCACGAACAATTGGCGCGCCAATGCCGCGCCGTGGCGCGCCGCCTGGTGCTGCCGCTGTACCTGGGCGCGCTGGGCCTGGGCACGCTCGGGCTGGTGTGGGCGCTGCTGCTGCGCCGGCCGCTCGCGGCCGACCTCGGCACGCCCTGGCCCTGGCTGGCGGCGGCGCTGGCGCTGTTTCCGGCGGCCGAGGCGGTGGTGGCCGTGCTGAGCCGGCTGATCGCCGAATCGGTGCGGCCGCAGCACCTGCCGCGGCTGGCGCTGGCCGCCGGCATCCCGGTCGAGCACCGCGTGCTGGTGGTGATTCCGGCGATGCTCGGCGACGCCGCCGCCATCGCGCGGCTGGCGCACCGGCTGCTGCTGCACCAGCTGGCCAACGCCGAGGAGCATGCGCAGTTCGCGCTGCTGACCGACTGGGCCGACGCCGACACCGCGCAGCTGCCGTCCGATGCCGCATTGCTGGCCCAGGCGGTGCGACAGGTGCGCGAGCTCAACACCCGCCATGGCAGCACGGCCACCACGGCGGCGGCGCCACCGCGCTTCCTGCTGCTGCACCGGCCGCGCCGCTACAGCGAGACCGAGCAGCGCTGGATTGGCTGGGAACGCAAGCGCGGCAAGCTCGAGGCCCTGGTCGCGGCGCTGGCCGAGGAGCGCCTGGGCGCCTTCACCGACCTGGGCGAGCTGTCGCGCCTGGCGCCGGGCACGCGCTACATCGTCACGCTCGACAGCGACACCCAGCTGCCGCCCGGCCGGCTGCGCGAGCTGGTGGGCGTGGCCGCCCACCCGCAGAACCGGCCGCGCCTGGCGGCCGATGGCCGCAGCGTGGCCAGCGGCTACGGCATCCTGCAGCCGCGGGTGGCCACACCATTGCCCGCCGCGGGCCAGCGCACGCCCTACCACTGGATGTTCGCCGGCCAGGGCGGCATGGACCCGTACAGCGCCGCCAGCTCGGAGCTGTACCAGGACGTCTTCGGCGAGGGCAGCTTCAGCGGCAAGGGCCTGCTGGATGTGCGCACGCTGCAGGCCGTGCTGGCCGGGCGCCTGCCGCCGGGCTGCGTGCTCAGCCACGACCTGCTCGAAGGCTCGCTGGTGCGCAGCGCCACCGTGTCCGACATCGTGCTGGCCGAGGAGGCGCCCTGCCATGCCGACGTGGCCACCGCACGCCTGCACCGCTGGACCCGCGGCGACTGGCAGCTGCTGCCGCTGCTGCTGTCCGGCCACTGGCGTCTGCGCGCGATCAACCGCTGGAAGATGATCGACAACCTGCGCCGCTCGCTGGTGGCGCCGATGTCGCTGGCGCTGCTGCTGATGGCCCTCGCCGGCCACGGCCTGGCGCCGGGCGCGGCCCTGGCGCTGGTGCTGGCCGCCGCCACCGCGGGGCCGCTGCTCGGTGCGCTGGCGGCGCTGGCGCCCAGCCGCTACGACATCGCCTGGCGGCACTTCTACCGCCAGGCACTGGAAGACCTGGCGCGCGCACTGGCCGGCGGGCTGTGGCACCTGGCGCTGCTGCTGCACGATGCGCGGCTGGCGGCCGATGCCATCGTCCGCGCGGCCTATCGCATGGCGGTGAGCCGGCGCCACCTGCTGCAGTGGACCACCGCCGCCAGCGTGGAGGCGCGGCTGAAGACCGACCTGGCCTCGCAAGGGCGGCGCCACGCGATCGAGCCGGTGCTGGCCCTCGGCCTGTTCGCCGCGCTGCTGCTGCTGGGGTCGCCGGCGCTGGCGTGGGCGCTGCCGCTGTGCCTGCTGTGGGCGGCCGCGCCGGTGTGGATCTGGTGGACGGGCCGGCCGCGCGCGGCGGACGCGGCCTTGTCCGTCCAGCACCGGGCCTACCTCGAGGGCGTCGCGCGCGACACCTGGCGTCTCTTCGAGCGCACGGTCGTCGCCGAGGACCACCACCTGCCGCCGGACAACCTGCAGGTGCTGCCGCAGGACATGACCGCGCACCGCACCTCGCCCACCAACATCGGCATGTACCTGCTGAGCGCGGCCTGCGCGCGCCGCTTCGGCTGGATCGACACGACCGAACTGGTGACGCGGCTGGAGGCCACGCTGGCCACGCTGGCGACGCTGCTGCGGCACCGCGGCCACTTCCTGAACTGGTATGACACGCTGAGCTGCGCGCCGCTGCTGCCGATGTATGTCTCCACCGTCGACAGCGGCAACCTCAGCGGCCACCTGCTGGCGGTGGCCGCCGCCTGCCGCGAACTCGCGCGCGACGACCTGGCCAACGACCGGCTGCGCGCGCTCGGCGACGCCTGCGAGCGCCTGGCCTGGGAGCCCGAATTCGGCTTCCTGTACCACCGCCAGCGGCACCTGCTGCACATCGGCTACCGCGTTGCCGAGCAGCAGCTGGATGCCTCGTACTACGACCTGCTCGCGTCCGAGTCGCGGCTGACCAGCCTGCTGGCCATTGCCAAGGGCGACGTGCCGGTGCGCCACTGGTCCGCGCTGGGGCGGCCGTTCTACGCGGCCGGTGCGACGGCCGGCCTGCGCTCCTGGTCGGGCTCGATGTTCGAGTACCTGATGCCGGGCCTGGTGCTCGAGGAGCCGCCGGGCAGCGTGCTCGACGAGGCCTGCCATGCGGCGCTGCGCGAGCAGGCCCGCTTCGCCGCCGGCCTGGGCATGTCCTGGGGCATCTCGGAGTCGGCCTATGCGGGCCGCGATCACACGCTGGCCTACCAGTACGCGCCGCAGGGCGTGCCGCGCCTGGCGCTGCGCCGCACACCGCCGGACGAGCTGGTGATCGCGCCCTATGCCACCGCGCTGGCCGCGCAGATCGACGTGGCGCGTGCCACGGCCAACTTCACCGCGCTGCAGGCGCTGGCCGCGCGCGGCCGCTACGGCTTCATCGAGGCGCTGGACTACTCGCCGGGCCGCCAGGCGCTGGGCGAGCGCTTCACGCCGGTGGCCACCTACATGGCCCACCACCAGGGCATGACCATCGTGGCGCTGGCCAACGTGCTGCTGGACGGCGCGCCGCGCCGCTGGGGCATGGCGCATGCGCGGCTGCAGGCGGTGGCGCCGCTGCTGCACGAGCGCCCGCCGCGCGAGGTGTCGACGCTGTACGCGCCGCCCGACGGCCCGCTGCCGCGGACCCTGCGCCAGCGCGCCCCCGGCCTGCTGCGCGAAGTGCTGCCCGGCGCCACCGCGGTGGAGCCGACGCATGTGCTCTCCAATGGCCGCTACAGCGTCACGTTACGACCCCACGGCGCCGGCGACAGCCGCTGGGGCCGCTTCGGCGTCACGCGCTGGCGCGACGACGCACTGCGCGACGCCTGCGGCAGCTTCTTCTTCCTGCGCTGGGACCGCCAGCCGCGCCCGGTCTCGATCACCCAGCACCCGGCACCCGACCGGGCCGCGCAGTACAAGAGCCTCTACCACGCCGACCGCGTCTGCTTCGACGCGCTGTGGCCGGAGCTGCAGGCCCACACCACCGTGTGGGTCAGCCCGGAGGACGACATCGAGTTCCGCCAGGTCGAGCTGCGCAACCTGGGCGAGCGCACGCTCGACCTCGAGCTGCTCTCGGCCTTCGAGCCGACGCTGGCCGAGCCGCGTGCCGACGAGGCCCACCCGGCGTTCTCGAACCTGTTCCTGCGCGCGCACTGGCGCCCGGCGCACCAGGCGCTGGTGTTCGAGCGCACGCCGCGGCTGGCCGGCGAGCCGGGGCTGTGGGCCGCGCACTTCCTGGCCGGCAGCGACCCGCCCGTGCAGGCGCTGCAGGTGCAGACCGACCGCCTGCACTGGCGCGGCCGCAACCAGGGCGCCCAGCAGCCGGCGGCCCGGTTCGACCCCGCGCCCGATGGCCCGGCCGACGCCGAACGGGCGCTGGACACCGGCTTCGATCCGGTCTGCGCGCTGTCGGTGCACCTGCGCATCGAGCCGCATGCCAAGGCCCTGCTCACGTTTGCCACGGCCGCGACGGACAACGGCGGCGTGCTCAGCGCCGTGATCGACAAGTACCGGCAGCCCAGCCATGTGCAGCGCGCCTCGATGATGTCGGCCACCCTGACCGGCATCCGGCTGCGCAGCCTGCATGTCAGCGCCGAGAACTTCGCGGCCATCCAGACGCTCAGCAGCGCGCTGGTGCATTGCCTGAGCCGGCCGCCCTCGGCGGCCGACCGCGCCGACGGGCCGCCGGGCGCCGCCTGCGACCGGCGCCTGCTGTGGCGCTTCGGCATCTCGGGCGATCGCGCGATCGTGCTGGTGTCCGCCGCGGCGCCGCAGGGCCTGGGGCTGCTGCGCGCGCTGGCGCAGGCGCTGCGCCTGTGGTCGTGGGCCGGCATCGATTGCGACCTGGTGGTGGTGAATGCCGAGCCGGCCTCCTATGCGATGACGCTGCAGCACGAGCTGGCCGCGCTTGGCGAGCAGCATGCCGCCGACAACGCGGCGCACGCCGGGGCCGCCAGCACCGGCTTCCACCTGTTGCGCGCCGAAGCGCTGAGCGGCGACGACTGGAGCACGCTGGTGCGCCTGGCGCGGGTGCGGCTGCATGCCGACGGCCGGCCGCTGCCGCACCATGTGCAAGAGTGGATGGAGGCGCATGAGCAGGCCTTCGAGCTGCGCCACGGCGTCTCGACCACGGCGGTGGCGCTGGTGCCGTCGGCCGCCGCGCCGGTGGCCGAATCGCGCGGCGACTTCGTCGCGCAGACCGGCGCCTTCACGTTCGACGTCGGCGCGCAGCAGCGGCCGCAGCGGCCCTGGATCAACGTGCTGTCCAACGCCGGCTTCGGCGCCCAGCTCTCCGAAGCCGGCGGCGGCTACAGCTGGGGCCGCAACAGCCGCCTGAACCAGCTCACCGCCTGGTCGAACGACCCGGTGGCCGATCCGCCCTCGGAGTGGTTCCTGATCCAGGACCGCCGCACGCACGAGGCCTGGAGCGTGGCGCCTTCGGCCTGGGGCGATGCGCAGGCGGTCTACCGCGTGACGCACGGCCAGGGCCTGAGCACCATCGTTCACCGCCGCGGCGAGCTGGAGGTCACCGCCTCCTGGTGCGTGGACGCGCAGGCCTCGGTCAAGCAGGTGCGGCTGCAGCTGGTCAACCACGGCCGCAACGCCTTGCCGCTGCGGCTGGTGGGCATCGCCGAATGGATGATGGGGGCGCAGCGCAGCGACCGTGCCACGGTGAGCACCGCGCCGTTCCGCCAGCGCCTGCCGGCGGGCAAGGTCACCGCGCTGATGTGCACGCAGCACGAGCGCTCGGCCGGCTTCGGCGGCGGCACGGCCTTCCTGGCGCTGATCGGTGCCGACGACGAGCCGGACGACGGCCCGGACTGGACCTGCGACCGCCGCGAGTGCTTCGACGCGCGCGGCCGGCTGGTGCTGCCCGATCACTTCGGCAGTCAGCAGGGCCTGGGCCTCGACCCCTGCGCGGCCCTCGGCGCGCGGGTGACGCTGGCCGGCGGCGCGACGCTCGAACGGGTGTTCCTGCTCGGCTACGCCGACGACCCCGCCGCCGCCCGCGAGCTGGTCTCGCGCGCCGCCGCGTCCTCCGCCCCGGCCCGCAGCGCCCAGGCGCAGGCAGCCTGGGACGCGCTGCTGCAGGCGACCACCGTGCGCACGCCCGACCCGCTGTTCGACGTGCTGGTGAACCGCTGGCTGCTGTACCAGGCCGTGGGCTGCCGGCTGTGGGCCAAGGCCGGCTTCTACCAGGCCGGTGGCGCGACCGGCTTCCGCGACCAGCTGCAGGACGCGATGGCGCTGGCCTGGGCCGCGCCGGACCTGCTGCGCGCGCAGATCGTGCTGTGCGCCTCGCGCCAGTTCGTGGCCGGCGACGTGCAGCACTGGTGGCATGCCCCGCTCGGCGCCGGCGTGCGCACCCATTTTTCCGACGACCTGCTGTGGCTGCCGCTGGCCTGCCTGCACTACCTGCAGCACACCGGCGACGCGGCGCTGCTGGACCAGGCGGTGCCGTTCCTCGAAGGCTCGGTGGTGCCCGCCGGCGCCGAGGATGTCTACGAGACCCCGAGCACCAGCGCCGAGGCCGCCACGGTGTACGAGCACGCCGCGCGCACGCTCGACCGCAGCCTGCGCGTGGGCGTGCATGGCCTGCCGCTGATGGGCACCGGCGACTGGAACGACGGCATGAACCGCGTCGGCCACGAAGGCCGCGGAGAGTCGGTCTGGCTGGCCTGGTTCCTGTGCGCGCTGGTGGCCGGGTTCGCGCCGCTGGCGCGCCGGCGCGACGAGGCCCACCGCGCCGAGCAGTGGGAGAGCGCCGCGCGCGGCTGGCGTTCGGCGCTGGAGCGTGCCGGCTGGGACGGCCAGTGGTATCGCCGCGCCTTCTTCGACGACGGCAGTGCGCTGGGCGCGCAGGCCGGGGCGGAGGCGCGCATCGACCTGATCGCGCAGGCCTGGGCGGTGTTGTCGGGGGCCGCACCGCCGGGGCGCCAGCGCGCGGCGATGCAATCGGCCGAGGCGCTGCTGGTCGACGAAGCGAGCGGCCTGATCCGCCTGCTCGACCCGCCGCTGGCCCATGCGACGCCGGCCGCCGGCTACATCCAGGCCTACCCGCCGGGCGTGCGCGAGAACGGCGGCCAGTACACGCATGCCGGCGTCTGGGCCCTGATGGCGCGCGCGGCACTGGCCCGCAGCGCGCAGGCGCAGCCCGATGACGCCGACGCGGTGTACCGCTGGTTCACGATGCTGAGCCCGGCGCACCGCGCGAGCCACCCCACCCGGGGGCCGGCCTACGGCATCGAACCTTATGCCGTGGCCGGCGACGTCTGCTCGCAGCCACCGCATGCCGGCCGCGGCGGCTGGAGCTGGTACACCGGCGCGGCCGGCTGGCTGCACCGGGCCGCCGTCGAATCGATGCTGGGCCTGCGCCTGGGCGCCACCAGCCTGCACCTCGAGCCCTGCCTGCCCGCCCATTGGCCGCAGGCCGAACTCACGCTGCGCCGCGAGGGGCGCACGATGCACTTCATGCTGGTGCGCGGCGCCGCCGCTGCCGCACGGGTGGCCGCCGCCACAGTGGAGGCGCGAATGCTGGCGGTCGGCGAGCGCCTGGCCTGGCCGTCGCTGCCGGCACGCAGCACCTTCATCGTGACGCTGGAAGACGCGTCATTCGGGCGATAGGGACTGGGCAGCGGGGTCGGTTGAGGGGTCGGTCGAGGCGGCGCGCAGCTCGGCATTCAGCCGGACCAGGCAGGGCTCGCGCTCGCGCCAGACGGGCAGTGCGTTGCAGCGGATGGCCGCGGCGCGATGGCCGGCGGTGGCGTTGCGCCAGGCATCGGCGCGCAGCACGCTCTCGCGTGTGACCTGGAGGAATTTCAGCAGCAGGCAGGTGGCCGCCACCAGCGCGGCGATCACCCACCAGCCTAACGTTGAACGCGCGCGGCCAGGACGACCCACCGCCCGGAAGAAGGCAACGATGGCGCTCATGTCCGACCCGTGCGACGCGGCCGCGGCCTCGCAGCCGGTACCTGCCCGGCGGCGAGGCCGCTGAAACCTTGCCTAGGTCTTGCCGGCGTCCTTGGCGGCTTCCTTCATGTCGCCGACGGCCTTCTGCACTCGGCCTTCCGCTTGCTTCTTGATGCCCTTGATCTGCTGGCCGGTATTGCCGAACACCTTGCCGGTGGTCGACTGCACCTTGCCGGCGGCGTCCTTGATCGTTCCCTTGACCTGGTCCTTGTTCATGGTGTCACCTTGAAAGTTGAAGTTGAAGAAGCCGCTGGCCGGCTCAATCGGCCGGGTACGGTGCGCCGTAGAACTTGTGCACTTCACGGGCCCAGGTGCTGTCCGACATCGCGGGCCAATGGTCCTTGTCGAACCCGGGCGCATCCTTCAGCACGTCCTTCGGGACCTTGAGCGTGAAGCGCTTGTTCACGGTGTCCAGGGTCAGCGCCATCCAGGGCACGGCGAACAGCTTCTCGCCCATGCCCAGCAGGCCGCCGAACGACAGCACCGCATAGGCGACCTTGCCGGAAGCCATGTCGATCATGAATTCCTTGATGTCGCCCAGGTCCTGGCCGTCCTTGTTGTAGACGTCGTTGCCCAGCAGGGTGTGGGCGCCCATCAGCGCCGGCCCCGGGCCGGCCGCGTTGTTGTCGCGCAGGCCGAAGTTGTCGCGAGCGACAGGGTTGTTTTCCATCGTGGTTCCTTGCAGTTGGAGCAATACGGCGGAGCCGCTGCGCGTCCGCCCGACAAGGCACGGCGGCATCAGGTTCCGTGGAGTGGCACGCAAGCACGGGCCCGCGAGCGCAGGCCGAACATAGGGGCTGCGAGCGGCGCTGTCTGTGCGCGAACGAACGCTTTGCGCACGGGCCGTGGCGCCGCTCGTCGAAGCGCAGAATGCTCCATGTCCGTTGCCGCTTGGTCCCTGTTCGTCGGCGTGCTGCTGGTCACGATGGTGCTGGCCGGCACGCTGCTGGGCCGCCTGCCGCTGAGCAGCGCCATGGTCTACCTGGGCCTGGGCTGGCTGCTGGGGCCCGCCGTGGCGAATGTGCTGCGCCCCGATCCGATGGCCCATGCGGCGGTGCTCGAACATGTCGCCGAGATCGCGTTGCTGATCTCGCTGTTCGCGGTGGGGCTGCAACTGGGCGTGCCGCTGCGCGACCCGCGCTGGCGGCTGCCGCTGCGGCTGGCGTTCGTCTCGATGACCGCGATGGTGGCGATAGTGGCCGTCGTCGGCGTCTGGCTGCTCGACCTGCCGCTGGGCGCCGCGGTGCTGCTGGGCGCCATCATCGCCCCGACCGATCCGGTGCTGGCCTCGGGCGTGCAGTCGGAGCCGGGCGCACGGCCGGACCGGCTGGGCTTCAGCCTTTCGGCCGAAGGCGGGCTCAATGACGGTGCGGCTTTCCCGTTCGTGATGCTCGGCCTGGGCCTGCTCGGCCTGCACGAGGTGGGCGACGGATGGGGGCGGTGGTGGCGCATCGACCTGGCGTGGGCCCCCGCGGGCGGGCTGATGATCGGGGGGGCGCTCGGCGCGGCCACCGGGCGGCTGGTCGTCTACCTGCGCAGCCGACATGGCGAAGCCGTGGGCCTGGATGAATTCCTCGGGCTGGGCCTGGTGGCCATGTCCTACGGCGTCGCGCAGCTGTGCCTGGCCTCGGGATTCCTCGCCGTCTTCGCGGCCGGGCTGGCCCTGCAGCGCGTGCGCGAGCGCCCTCGCCCGCCCTCGCCCCCGGCCGGCGCAGCGGCACCGGACCTCGACCACGCCAGTGACATGCGGGACTCCGTCCAGGTCTTTAACGAGCAATTGGAGCGGCTGGCCGAACTGGTGGTGGTGTTGGTCCTGGGCGCGATGCTGGCGTACGCACGGCCCCTGCCGGCTGGCTGGTGGTTCATTCCGCTGACGCTGCTGGTGCTCAGGCCCTTGTCCGTGCTGGTGGCGACGGCGGGCGAACCGCTGACCCTGCCCCAGCGCGCGATGATCGGCTGGTTCGGCATTCGCGGCATCGGCTCGGTGTTCTACCTGCTGCTCGCGCTGCGCCACGGCCTGCGCGGCCCGACCGCCGACATGCTCGTGTCCTTGACGCTGTGGACCGTGACCGCCTCGGTCATCGCCCATGGCATCACCGCCCAGCCGTTGATGCTGCGCTATGCCCTGTGGCGCAAGCCGCGGCGGCCGCCTCGCGCCGATTGACCGGCCTTTGGGCCTAGATTCGCGCGATGGACAGCATCAGCGTCGACTTGAAGCGGCATCACGGCGAGTGGCACCGGCCTCCACCGGCGGGAAGCCGCAGGCCACGAAGGTCGCCAGCGGCAGCGGCAGGCCGACATCCCGATAGGGCAGACCGGCCGCGGCACAGTGCTCGCCGCCTGGCAGCAGCAGGTCCATCTGCTAGATGCGCCGCCCTTGCAACATGCGGATCACGAGCACGACGAGCGCCACGACCAGCAGCACATGGATCATGCCGCCCATGGTGTACGACGTGACGAGGCCCAGGAGCCAGAGCACGACCAGGATGATGATGATGGTTTCGAGCATGGGGAATCTCCTTCGGACGCGGTTCGATCAGTGGCTTGCCGCACCTTCATGAGGCTAGGGCCCGCGGCAGCAATGTTCTGTGCGCAGCCGCACACTCCTGTTCAGCCTACTGCGCTGTCGATCGATTTGCGCAGGCGCGCCACGGCAGCGCCGACACCGGCTTCGAAGTCCTTCCAGTGGTCCGCACCGGCCTGCTTCATTTCGGCGACCTTTGGGCGTGTAGCCCCGCGGGACCGGCCTGTCTGTCCGATGGCGCACTCGGCGCCCCCGTTCGGTGCGCTGGCGCACATACGCCGGGGTGCCGTCTGCCTACAGTGACGAGACTTTCCTGGAAATGCACGATGGCGCCCGGCCTCGACCCCTGCTCGAACCAGCTGCTGGCCTCCCTGCCGGCAGCCGGGCGGGTACGCTTGAACGCTGTACTCGAGCCGGTCGAGCTGTCGCTGGGCCAGGTGCTGTACGAAGCCGGCGCGCCGCCGGACCAGGTGGTGTTTCCAACCACCGCCGTCGTCTCGCTGCTGCAGCCCGTGGGCCCAGGCGTCATGGCCGAGATCGCGCTGGTGGGTCACGAGGGCGTGGCCGGCATCGCGCTGACGATGGGCAACGAGACGACCTCGACCCGCGCGGTGGTGCAGTGCGCGGGCCATGGCCTGCGGCTCGACGGCCGCGTGCTGCGCAGCGAGTGGCGAGTCGTGCCGATGCTGGTGATGATGCGCTACGCGCAGGCGCTGCTGATGCAGATGGCGCAGACGGCGCTTTGCCTGCGCGAACACTCGCTGGAGCAGCAGATGTGCCGCTGGCTGCTGCTGAGCCTGGACCGCCTGCACGGCAGCGAACTGGTGATGACGCAGGACGCGATCGCCAGCATGCTCGGTGCGGTGCGGCAGGAGACGGTTGCGTGCGGGCTGCGGCTCCAGGCTGCCGGGCTGATCCGCTATACGCCCGGGCGCATCACGGTGCTCGATCGCGCCGGCCTGTTGCTGCGCAGCTGCGATTGCTATGCAGCGGTGAGCCGCGAATACCAGCGCCTGCGCCCGCCCCGTGCACCAGCCTGAGTGCCGGGTGGGCAAAGTGCGCAGGCGCACAGACCACTTCAGCCCGCGGATCGATGCTGTGGCCATGGAACGTGCATCCCGAGGCCACGATCAGTCGCCCTTGCGCGTGCTGCTCGTCGACGATTGCGAAGTGAATCGGCTGCTGTCCTGCGTGCTGCTGGCGCGCTGGGGCATCACGCCGACCGTGGCCTGCGATGGCCAGCAGGCCGTGCGCCTGGTCAGCCAGCACATCTTCGACCTGGTGCTGATGGACGTGGAGATGCCGGTGATGGACGGGCTGATCGCCACCGAGCAGATCCGCCACTTCGAGCGCGCGCATGCCCGACGACCGCTGGTGCCCGTGGTGGCCTTCACCGGCAGCACGCTGGCCGACGAAGCCCAGCTGCGCGCCAGCGGCATCAACGAGCTGCTGAAGAAGCCCTGCAGCCCGGCGGCCATGGCCGAGTGCCTGCTGCGTCATTGCGCGGACAAGTTTGCCCACCGCCTCGACTGAGCCCGCGAGATGCACGCTGATGAGCAGAATCCAAGACGGAACCACCTGCTGGCCGCGCTGCCGCCGGCCGAGTGGCAGCGCTGGCAGCCGCAGCTCGAGCTGGCCGAGCTGCCGCTGGGCAAGGTGCTGTACGAGTCCGGCGCCTTGTTGAGCCATGTCTACTTCCCCACCACGGCCATCGTGTCGCTGCTGTTCGTCACCGAGGATGGCTCCTCGGCCGAGATCGCCGTGGTCGGCAACGAGGGCACGGTCGGCGTGGCCCTGTTCATGGGCGGCAACACCACGCCCAGCCGGGCGGTGGTGCAGAGTGGTGGCCAGGGCTACCGGCTGCCGGCCTCGGTGATCAAGGCCGAGTTCGAGCAGTCCCCGCCGGTGATGCACCTGCTGTTGCGCTACACCCAGGCGCTGATCACGCAGATGGCGCAGACGGCCGTGTGCAACCGCCACCACTCGCTCGACCAGCAGCTCGCCCGCTGGCTGCTGCTGAGCCTGGACCGCCTGCAGGGCAACCACCTGCTGATGACGCAGGAGCTGATCGGCAACATGCTCGGGGTACGGCGGGAAGGCGTCACCGAGGCGGCGCGCAAGCTGCAGGCGGCCGGCCTGATCAGCTATGCACGCGGGCGCATCCACGTGCTCGACCGGCCCGGGCTCGAGGCCCGGACCTGCGAGTGCTACGAGGTGGTGCGCTGCGAGTATTGCCGGCTGCTGCCCGAACGCACGGCCACCTGAAACCCTCTCATCTGGCGCTGCGGTGCGCCTGGCCAGCGCCGGCGTCCTTGGCGGCCGCTTCGGCCGCCAGCACTTCGCGCGTCACGCGCAGCAGTGTGTCGGGCGTGACGCTGATCGAGTCGATGCCCCACTCGACCAGCTGCCGCGCAAACCCCGGATGGTCCGAGGGGGCCTGGCCGCAGATGCCGATATGGCGCCCGTTGCGGCGGGCGCCCTCGATCGCCTGTCGGATCAGCAGCAGCACGCCGGGATCGCGCTCGTCGAAATCGAAGGCGACGGTGGCCGAGTCGCGGTCGACGCCGAGCACCAGCTGGGTCAGGTCGTTCGAGCCGATCGAGAAGCCATCGAACAGCTGCGCGAAGGCGTCGATCTGCAGCACGTTGTTCGGGATCTCGCACATCACGTGGACTTGCAACCCCGCCTCGCCACGCCCAAGGCCGTGGGAGGCCATTGCCTGCAGCACCTGCTCGGCCTCGGCCACGCGGCGGCAGAACGGCACCATCACGTGAAGGTTGTCCAGGCCCATCGCCCCGCGCACGCGCGCGATCGCGGCACATTCGAGCGCAAAGCCCTCGGCATACGCCGGGTGGGCATAGCGCGACGCACCGCGAAACCCGATCATCGGGTTCTCTTCGTGCGGCTCGAAGGCCCGGCCGCCCAGCAGGCCGGCGTATTCATTGGTCTTGAAGTCGGACAGCCGCACGATCACCGGCCGCGGGTGGAAGGCCGCCGCGATGGTGCCGATGCCTTCCGAGAGCTGGCGCACAAAGTACTCGGCCGGCGTGGCGTAGCCGCGGGTCAGCGCCTCGATGCGCTCGCGCTCTGCGGCATCGGCCACCCGCTGCGGATACAGCAGCGCCATCGGATGCACGCGGATGTGCTCGGCGATGATGAACTCCATGCGCGCGAGTCCGACGCCGTCGTTGGGCAGCTGCGCCGCGCGGAAGGCCATGTCGGGGTCGCCGACATTGACCATGAGCTGCGTGCGCGGCCGCGGCAGCGTCGACGCTTCGACCGTGCTGCGCGAGAACGGCAGTGCCCCGCGGTAGACGCGGCCTTCACTGCCCTGGGCGCAGCACACGGTGAGTTCGTCGCCGGTGCGGATGGCGGTGGTGGCGTCGCCGCAACCCACCACGGCCGGGATGCCGAGCTCGCGCGCCACGATCGCGGCATGGCAGGTGCGCCCGCCGCGGTTGGTGACGACGGCCCCGGCGCGCTTCATCACCGTGCCCCAGTCGGGCATCGTCGTGTCGGCCACCAGCACCTCGCCCGGCTGGAAGCTGCCCAGCTCCGTGATGTCGGCGACGACGCGCGCGCGGCCCTGCGCGATGGCCTCGCCCACGGCACGCCCGCGCACCAGCACCGGGCCGCTGCCGTCGAGCCGGTAGTCCTCGAACTGGCCGACGGGGCGGCGCGAAGCCACGGTCTCGGGCCGCGCCTGCACGATGTAGAGCCGGCCGTCGAGCCCGTCCTTGGCCCATTCGATGTCCATCGGCACCGGCTGGCCGGCGCGCCGGCTGTAGTGGTCCTCGATCACCAGCGCGGTGCGCGCCAGGTCCACCACTTCGGCATCGTCGAGGCAGTAACGCGCACGATCCTCGGCCGAGGTGGGCATGTTGCGCGTGGTGTCGCGGCCGGCCTGGCGCGCGTACACCATGCGTATGGCCTTGCCGCCCAGGCTGCGCCGCAGCACCGTGCCGTGCCCCGCCCGCAGCGTCGGCTTGAAGACATGGAACTCGTCGGGGTCGACGGTGCCCTGCACCACGTTCTCGCCCAGGCCCCAGGCGCCGGTGAGGAAGACCACGTCGCGGAACCCGGTCTCGGTGTCGAGCGTGAAGATCACGCCGCTGCTGGCGCGGTCCGAGCGCACCATCTTCATGATGCCCACCGACTGCAGCACCGCGAGCTGGTCGATGCCCTGCTGCGCGCGGTAGGTGATGGCGCGGTCGCGGAACAGGCTGGCGAAGCACGAGCGCAACGCGGCCAGCACGCGGGCATGGCCGGCGATGTTGAGAAAGGTCTCGTGCTGGCCGGCGAAGCTGGCGCCGGGCAGGTCTTCGGCGGTGGCCGAGCTGCGCACCGCCAGCGTCAGGTCCGGCCCGTACTGTTCCTGCAGCAGGTCGCAGGCCGCGCGCACCTCGTCGGCCAGCCCGGCCGGCAAGGCAGCGCCCGCCACCAGCTCGCGTGCCCGCAAGGCGCGCCGCGCCAGGTCGTCGACATCGTCGAGATCCAGGCCCTTCATCGTCTCGGCCAGTGCGGCGCGCAGACCGGGCGCGGCGAGCAGGTCGCGGTAGGCCTCGGCGGTGACCGCGAAACCGTTGGGCACCCGCACCCCCAGCGGTGCGAGCTCGCGCACCATCTCGCCCAGCGATGCGTTCTTGCCACCGACCAGGGCCAGGTCGTTCAGGCCGATCTCGGAGAACCAGCGGATGTAGCGCGCTGCCATGGCACAGGCTCCTCTTTCCTGCCCGATGGCAGGGGTCGCGCTCATTCTTGGGGCCGCCGCGGCAAGGGCGCTTGCGCACGCGCAAGCGCAAGGCAGACAAGCGCGATGTTCAGCGCCGCGCTGTTGAATGCCGGCCGCTCGGCCCCAGATCAAAGGCCAGCCCCTTGATGCGAGCCGTCGCCCGCCGTCGTGGGCTTGCGCATGAACAAGCTCAAGTCATCCCGCCCTGCCCCTTTGGCCGCCACCGGCGCCGCACCTGGCCGCACGTTGCGCACCCGTGTGTCGCGGGCGCGGCAACGCGCGCTGCTGCGTGAGCTGGGCGTCGACGCGGCCACGCCCAGCGCGGACGAATCGCAGCAGCGCCGCGAACGCCTCAAGTCCCTGGTGCGCCTGGGCCAGGCGCGCGGCTACCTGGTGCAGCAGGAGATCCAGGATCATCTGCCCGAGCGCATGGCCGATGGGGAGACGCTGGAGGCGACCGTCAAGATGCTCGGCGACCTGGGCATTGCGGTGTACGAACAGGCGCCCGATGACACCGTGCTGCTGATCGAGGGCACCGGCCATGGCGGCACCGGTGGTGCCGATGCCGAGGAAGCGGCCGAAGCCGCCGCTGCGAGCGTGGACACCGAGTTCGGCCGCACCGCCGACCCGGTGCGGCTGTACATGCGCGAAATGGGCGGCATCGACCTGCTCACGCGCGAGGGCGAGATCCACCTGGCCAAGCGCATCGAGGCCGGTCTGCACGCCATGATGCAGGCCGCCGCCACCGCACCGGCCGCGGTGGCCGAGCTGCTGGCCTGCGGCGCGCGCGTCGCCAGCGGCGAGCTGCCGGTGGCCGAGGTCGTGGCGGGGCTGGTCGTGGCCGACGAGGCGGACGACTACGTGGCCGAAGAAGATGTCGATGCCTTCGCGCTGGACGACGATGCACCCGGCGGCGCACCCGGCGGCCCCGTCAGCACCCAGCGCCTGGACCAGCTGCGCACCGAGGCGCTGGCACGCTTTGCGGCCATGCGGGTGGCGTTCGATGCGCTCGGCCGTGCCGCCCGGCGCGGCCATGGCAGCCCGGCCTGGCAGCGCGCGCAGCAGGCCCTGGTGACCGAGGTGACGAGCCTGCGCTACACCGAGCCGACCATCGCCCGCGTGTGCGGCGTCGTGCGCGCCCAGGTGGCCGAATGGCGGCGCCACGAGCGCGAGATCCGGCGCATCGCCGTCGAACGCTGCGGCATGCCGCAGGCGCGCTTTGCCGAGCAGTTTGCGGTGCAGGCGCTGAACCCGAACTGGAGCGTGGCCGAGGCCGCGGCCGGCCTGCCGTGGAGCCCCGCACTGCAGCGCCAGGTGCCGGTGATCCAGGCCCTCCAGCAGCAGTTGCAGGCGCTGCAGCAGCAGGCGGTGCTGCCGGCCGATGCGCTGAAGGCGGTGCTGCAGCGCATCGAGCTGGGCGAGCGCGCGGCCCTCGAAGCGCGGCACGAGATGGTCAACGCCAACCTGCGGCTGGTGGTGTCGGTGGCCAAGAAGTACGCCCATCGCGGGCTGCCGCTGCTGGACCTGGTGCAGGAAGGCAACCTCGGCCTGATGCGGGCGGTGGACAAGTTCGAATACCGGCGTGGCTTCAAGTTCTCGACCTACGCCACCTGGTGGATCCGACAGGCCGTCTCACGCGCGGTGATCGACCAGGGCCGCACGATCCGCGTGCCGGTGCACACGGTCGAATCGATCAGCAGGCTCAACCGCGCGAGCCGCGCGCACCTGCAGCAGTTCGGCACCGAGCCCGACGCCGCCACGCTGGCGCGCCAGCTCGGCATGCCCGAGGCCAAGGTGCGGGAGTTGCGACATATCGCCAAGGAGCCGATGTCGCTGGACACGCCGCTGGGCACGGAGGGCGAATCGACCTTGGGCGACACCATCGCCGACCCATTGGCACCGTCGCCGGCCGACATGGCCGAGCGGGCCAGCCTGAGCAGCCTGGTCGACGAACTGCTCGCCGGGCTGAGCGCGCACGAGGCGCAGGTGCTGCGCTTGCGCTACGGCATCGGCGCCGGCTGCGACAAGCTCACGCTCGAAGAGGTCGGGCGGCAGCTCGACCTGAGCCGCGAACGGGTGCGCCAGATCGAGGCCGGCGCGCTGCGCAAGATGCGACCGGCCCTGCGCGGCAAGCCGGGCTGAACGGCTGCACCGCGGCCATGGCACCGCAGGCCTTCGCGCGCGGGGGCCTGCGCCAGCGGAACGTCAGCGCTTCGAAGCCCTGATCCGTGCGGCCTTCGCGGGCCGAACACCGGCCGACCGCTGGCGCGCCTTGGCTGGTTCGGCGATGTCGGATCGAGCCAGCCCCTGCACCGCCTGCGCAGGCCGCTGCGCGAGCAATTGCTCCAGCAGCGCCATGCGATGACGATGCAGCGTGGTGATGGCGTAGAAGTTCTCCTGCAGCTGGCTCGAATGCCCGACGGTCACCAGCACGCCGGCCCGGAGTTCGTCCTGCACCACCACCTGGGGGAGCACCGTCAGCCAGCCGCTGTCGCGGGCCACGAGGCGCAGCATCGCCATGTCGTCCACTTCCGCCCGCAGGCGGGGGGTGACGCCCGCCGCCACGCACAACGCATCGAACTGCCCGCGCAACGCGTGGCGCGGGCCTGGCAAGGCCAGGTCCAGCCCGTCGAGATCTTCCGGCAGGCGCAGCGTTCGTCCACGCCACGCGGCCGCCGGGCCCACCAGCGAGATGTCCTGGCTGCCGAGAAAGCGGCAGTGCAGCGGCCGGTCGGGATCTGCCGGCACGGCCTCGTTGGCCAGCACCACGTCGAGCTGATGTTGAAGCAGGCGGCGAAGCAGCTCATCGAGCATGCCGGACTCCAGCGTCAGCGTCACCGACGGGTCGGCGAGCAGCGGCCGTATCCAGTTCTCCTGGTAGTTGCGCGAGAGCGTCGCCACGCTTCCCACCCGCAGCCGGACCATGCCTTCGCTGCGGCCCTGCAGGCGGCCGAGCAGTTCCTGGCCGAGGCCGAAGATGTTCTCGGCGTAGGCGAGCGCGAGCTGTCCGGTGTCGGTCAACACCAGGCGGCGGCCGATGCGCTGGAACAGTGCTTCGCCAAGACGGTCTTCGAGCTGGCGGATCTGGCTCGACAGCGCCGACTGGGACACGTGCAACTCGTTCGCCACCTGCGTGAGGTGCCCCGTCTTGGCGACGCGCCAGAAGTACAGCAGGTGGTGGAAGTTCAGCTGCTCGATCTGCATTGTTCTGTAAATCAGATTGATTAGTTCTTATCAATGAATTTTACAGAACTGCATGCCGCCTGCACCATCGGCCTGTCCCTTGACTGGAGCTGCGCCGATGAATCCTGCGGGTGTTCTGTTGCTGACGAGCAGCCTGCTGCCGGCCGTGCTGATGCTCGCGGCCATGCCGCGGCACCATGCGGAGGTGTCAGCCGCCTGGCGGCGCTTTCGTCTGCTGGCGTTCGGCGGAACGGCATGCGCGCTCGCAGGCCTCGGGCTGCAACTGGCTGCAGGGCCGGCCCTGCCGGAGAGTCCGCTGCCGGGCCTGGCCGTCTCGACCACCGGCGCGTGGATGGCGGTGCTGGTGCAGTGGCTCGGCAGCGTGATCGGGGTGTTCTCGTCGCGCTACCTGCAAGGCGAACCTGGCCAGCCGCGCTACATGGCCGCGCTCGGCGGCGTGCTGGCCGCGGTGCACCTGCTGTTGCTGGCCGACCATTGGCTGGTGGTCATTGCCGCGTGGGCGGCCGTCGGTCTGGCCCTGCAGCACCTCCTGTGCTTCTATGCCGATCGTCCATTCGCGCTGCTGGCGGCGCACAAGAAGCGCCTCGCCGACCGCCTGGCCGATGCCCTGCTGGTCGTCGCAGCGGCGCTGGCGTGGCACGAGGTCGGGTCCGGTTCGCTCAGCGACCTGTGGCGCCATCTCGAGTCCGGTGCGGCGTCGAGTCAGCTGCAGGCCAGCGCGATCTGCCTGGCCGTTGCCGTCGTGCTGCGCACCGCCTTGATGCCCGTCCACGGCTGGCTGATCCAGGTGATGGAGGCGCCCACGCCCGTGTCGGCGCTGCTGCATGCGGGGGTGGTGAACCTGGGCGGATTCGTGCTGATCCGGTTTGCGCCCCTGCTCGAGGCCGCGCCCATGGCACGCTGGCTGCTGGTTGGCGTCGGGCTGCTGACCGCGCTGCTCGCCGGCCTGGTGATGCTGACGCGCATCAGCATCAAGGTGCGGCTGGCCTGGTCCACCGTGGCGCAGATGGGCTTCATGGTCATGGAGTGCGGCCTGGGCCTGTACACGCTCGCCCTGCTGCATCTGGTGGGTCACTCGCTCTACAAGGCGCATGCCTTCCTTGCCGCCTCATCCGCGGTGGAATCGGCGCGCCTGCGCACGATGCGGGGCGCCATGGTGGCTTCGATCGCGAGCCTGTTCCTCGCGCCGCTCGTCTCGGCGGCGCTGGTCGCCACCCTGCTCTCGTGGCATGCGTTGCTTCCGTCGGCGCCCGCCGCCTGGCCGTGGTGGTGGAGCGGCGTGCTGGCGCTGGCCTGGGCACCGCTGCTGTGGCAGCCCGCGACGCGGCACCCGGACGCACCCGGGCCGATGCGCGGCGCGCTTGCGGGCGCCGGCATGGTGGCCGCCCTGGTCGTGGCCGCCCTGCTCGGCCACGCGCTGCCCTTCGGTGTCAGCGATGCGCCGGATGAACCGGCCGGCCTCGTGGCGCTGGCGGGCATGGCGGTGCTCTACGCCTGCGTGGTCCTGCTGCAGGCCCGCCCTGCCGCGCTGACCACCTGGCGCCGATGGAGTTATGCCGGCTTCTACATCGACGAGTTCGCCACGCGCGCGGCCCTGCGCCTGTGGCCGGCGCAATGGACCCGGGCCATTCACGATTGACTTGAACCGAGGAACTGCAGATGCAAACGCTCATGGGACAGCGCCCGGCAGCGGGCCACGGCCCGCGGCCATCCACCCCGACCGATGCGGCCCTCGACCGGCGCATCGATGCCGCATGTGCCCAGGCGTGCCGCGCGATGGCGCCGGCCTGGCCGCTGGACCGTTCGATCGCCGTCAATCCGCACTGGACCCGCATCGGGCACAGCGTGCGCAGCGTGGCCGCCCGCATGTCGGTGCTGGGCGACATCCGGGTCTTTCCGTCGCGTGCGCTGTTGCGCCAGGCCTGGACGTCCGGCCGCATCGTTGCCGCCGATCTCGAGGACGCGCTGGCGCAGCACGCCGAAGCGCGGTCCGCGGGCCTGGACGCCGACCAGGCGCTTGCTGCACTTGCCGCGAGCCCCGATGTGCGCCGGCTACCGCTGCTGATCGACGTGCTCGACGATGATCCGCGGAGCCAGGAGCGGCTCTCCTGGCGGCAGGCCATCACCCACCAGGTGAGCCAGGCCTGCGCCGCGTACTTCGATGTCCATGAGGCCGACTGGCAGCCCGACCGCAGCGGCGGCCTGTACGACTTCTGGCGCGAGACGCTGACGCACGACCATGGCATTGGCGTGCTGATGGGGCTGCCCGACCTGGCACGCGGACTCGCCGCGCTGCCTGCCACCCGCGAGGACGCCGAACGCTGGGTGTTGCGCCGGCTCGGTCTGCCCGAGGAAGTCTGGGCCGATTACCTCGAAGCCGTGCTGCTGACGGTGAACGGCTGGGCGTCGTGGTGCGCCTATCTGGCCTGGGAGGCACGCCTGGCGGGCGAGGAGGACCCGCACCTGCGCGACCTGCTCGCCATCCGCCTGGCCTGGGGTGCGATCCTGCTCGAATGCCGCGACGACGCGGCAACCCGATCCGCCTTTGCTGCGCTGCAGGTCGAGTGGGAACGCGCGCCCCAGGTGCTGCAGAAGGCCGAGGCCGCCTTCCTGGTCGACGAGGTCTGGCAACTCGCGTTCGAGATCGGCTTCCAGCGCCAGCTGGCGCGCAAGCTGCTGGCCGTCGCCCCGCAGCCCGCGGCGCCGGCGCAGGCATCGGGCCCCGAGGTCCAGGCCGCCTTCTGCATCGACGTGCGCAGCGAGGCGATGCGCCGGGCCCTTGAATCGATCTGGCCGGCGGTACAGACGATCGGCTTCGCCGGATTCTTCGGGCTTCCGGTGGCCTACACGCCGCTTGCCACCGAGGCGCGGCGCCCGCAGCTGCCGGGCCTGCTGGCACCGGCACTGGAAGTGACCGATCGTGTGGCCAACACCCTTGCCGACTTCGGCCCGGCGGGCAATCACCTGCAGGCCCTGGCACGCCGGGCGCGGCTGAACCGCTTCGCGCATGCCGAGCGCTGGGGTGCCGGCAAGCGCTGGCCCCAGGCGGCCTTCTCGTCGGTCGAGGCCATCGGGGCCGCGCACCTGGGCAAGCTTGCGCGATGGCTGCGCCCTGCCAACACTGCGCGCCGTTCGCTCGACGGTGACGGCCTCCCGCCGCGCTACCGGGCGATGTGCCGTCCGGTGCTGGCTGGCCTGGCGCTCGATGCCAGGGTGGACCTGTGTGCGCGCGTCCTGCACGCGATGGGGCTGGACCGGGGGCTCGCCCCCTTGGTGCTGCTGGTCGGCCATGGGAGCCAGAGCGCCAACAACGCGCAGGCCGCCGCGCTCGACTGCGGGGCGTGCTGCGGCCAGTCCGGCGAGGTGAATGCGCGTGTCCTGGCCAGGCTGTTGAACGAGCCGGACGTGCAAGCGGGCCTGCGCGCGCGCGCCATCGCGATGCCCGCGGGCGTGGCGTTCGTCGCAGCGCTGCACAACACGACCACCGACGAGATCGAGGGCCTGGACCTCGATCTGCTGCCTGCTGCCGCGCGTGCGCGCTGGGCCCGCTTGCAGCCGGTGCTCTCGCAGGCCGGCGACCAGGTCCGCCGCGAGCGTGCGGCGACACTCGGACTCGATCCCAGATCGCCGCACGCCGCCTTGCTCGAGCACATGCGCCGCCGCGCCAACGACGGGGCGCAGACGCGGCCGGAATGGGGCCTGGCCGGCAACGCGGCCTTCGTGATGGCGCCGCGCGCCCGCAGCCTGGGTGCCGTGCTGGACCGTCGCGTGTTCCTGCACGACTACGATGCGTCCAACGACGCCGACGGCAGCGTGCTCGAGCTGCTGATGACCGCCCCGATGGTGGTGGCGCACTGGATCAACTGGCAGTACCACGCGTCCACCTGCGATCCGGACCGTCTGGGCAGCGGCAACAAGGTGCTGCACAACGTCGTCGGCGGCCGCATCGGCGTGTTCGAGGGCAACGGGGGCGACCTTCGCATCGGCCTGGCACGGCAGTCACTCCACGACGGCACCGATTGGCGGCACGAGCCGCTGCGCCTGACGGTGGTGATCGACGCGCCGGCCGCGGCGATCGAGCGCGTCATGGCCCGGCATCCCGTGGTGCGCCAACTGCTCGACAACGATTGGCTGCACCTGTGGCGCTTTGCCGATGACGCTGGTTTCGAACGTTATTCGCACGGCCAATGGCGCCCGCTTGCCCGGCTGGCAGACTGAGAGCCTGAGAGCCTTTCGCTCATGCCCGAAAAACGCTCAGGCTCTGAGGCGACTCAGGCCGCGTGGGTCGTGGCGCGCGTGCCGCCATCGAGTCCGAACAGGTCCCTCAGGTAGGGGCTGAGGAAGCGGCCCTGCGGGTCCATGCGCTCACGCAGCGCCAGGAAGTCGTCCCAGCGCGGGTAGAGCCTGGCGAGCTGCCCGCCCTTGAGCGAGTGCATCTTTCCCCAATGCGGGCGGCCGCCATGGTTCAGGCAGATGGCCTGCACCGCGTCGAAGTAGCGCTCGTAGGGCATGCCGACATACTGATGCACGGAGATGTGCACGCTGTCGCGGCCGTGGTTCGGGCTGAGCCAGATGTCGTCGCCGCGGACCCAGCGGTACTCGAGCGGGAACATCAGCGGGAACTCGCGGCGTGCGATCAGGGCGCGGATCTCGCGCAGCGCATCGGCGCCGCGCTCGGCCGGCAGTGACCACTCCATCTCGTTGAAGCGTACCCGGCGCACCGTGGCCAGCATCGAATAGCTGGCATCGACATGGGTGCTGTGCGACAGCAGCGACGCACAGAAGCGGCTGATCGACGGGCACAGCGAGGGCACCGCCTTGCCCAGCCGGCACAGCGCGCCGAAGGCGGTGTTCTCCAGCACCACGTCGGACAGGTAGCGTTGCCAGCCCATCGGGTCGACCGGCTCGTCGGTCACGTTCCAGGCCTTGGTGAGCACTGCGTCGGTGTGCGGCAGCCAGTAGAACTCGAACGAGCGGTTGCGGGCCACCAGCTCGCCGGCACGCGCGAGGCATTCCTCGAGGTCCATCTTGCCGCGCTCGAGCCGCAGGCGGAACGTGGGCACCAGGCGCAGGCTGATCTCGGTCAGCACGCCCAGGCTGCCGAGCGCCACCCGCCCGCCGGCGAAGAGCTCCGGGTTCTCGGTCGCCGAGGCGTGGACCTCGCGGCCCTCGGCGGTGAGGAACTTCAGCCCGACGATCTGCGTGGCGATGTTGCCCAGCGCGATGCCGGTGCCGTGCGTGCCGGTGCTGGTGGCGCCGGCGATCGATTGCACGTTGATGTCGCCCAGGTTCTCCATCGCCAGGCCGCGGGCGGCCAGGGCTTCGCCCAGCGTCCACAGCCGGGTGCCGGCGCGCACGCGGGCGATGCCGGCCTGCTCATCGATGTCGACCACCCCCTGCAGGCCGTCGAGCGAGACGATCATGCCCTCGGTGGCGACCAGCGGACTGAACGAGTGGCCGGCGCCCACCACGCGCACCGATTGATCGTCCTGCGCCGCCTGGCGCAGCAGCTCGGCCAGTGCTGGTTCGCTGTCCGGCCTCAGCACGCGGGCGTTCGGACATGCCACGGCCCCCGACCAGTTCTGCCACATGCCTGCTCCTCCCCGCTGGGATCTTCGATGGATCAGAAGAAGCTCTTGCCGTCGCCTCGGTAGGTGGTGACGACGTCGACCACGCGGCCCGATTCGATCAGCGCCAGCTCGTTGAAGCGCTCGCACAGCTCCCCCGCCTTGGCATGGCGGAACAGCAGCGGATCGCCGATGCGCAATGCCACCGAGGGCGGATGCCGGACCGGCGTCTGGACCTCGCCCGCGCCTTCGGTGCCGACCAGCGTGCAGCCCTGCGGCAGCCAGGGCCGTGGCAGCCGGTCCTGGCCCGCGGGGCCCGACGCGACATAGCCGCCGCCGGCGCAGGTGACGAGGCCCGGGCCCGGCAGCCGCGTGATCGGCAGCGCAAAGCCGGCGGCAGGCAGCGCCCGGAACGCCGCGTAGTGATCGAACAGCATCGGCGCGTACAGGCCCGAACCGGCCGCGAGTTCGGTGACGCTGGGGTCCAGGCGGGTGCTCTCGAAGCTGCCGGTGCCGCCGCCGTTGACGAAGCGCAGCCGGTGCCCGGCCGCCCGCAGCGCGGCCACCGTCGCGCTTCGGCGTGCATTGACCTCGCGGATCGAGCGGCGCTTCAGAACACCGATCACCGCGTTCTTCAGCGCCTGGCCCGGCACCTGGTCCATCAGGCCCGCGATCTGGCTTTCGTAGCCCATCAGGCCTTCGAGCCGCAGCGACGGACGGCGCGCGATCTCGGCGGCCAGCGCCAGCGCCGCGGCCGGCCCGTCGACCGGCGAGCGATAGACGCCGAAACGCAGGCCGGGGTAGGTGCTGGACATGTCGAGGTCGATCGCCACCGGGATCACCACGCCGGCGGCCAGCGCCGCGGTGGCGATCGCATCGAGCTGGCCGCTGCAGTCGACCATCAGGGTGATCGTGCGGCCGGCCTGCCGTTGCAGGGCGACGGCCCGCAGCTCGGCCGGCTCCACCGTCGGGTAGGCCACCACCAGGTCGTCGAAGCCCTCGGCGGCGAGCCAGGCCGCTTCCGCGGCCGAGTAGCACATCAGCCCGCGCAGCCCCGGCGCTGCGGCGAGCAGGCGGCGCGTGATGCCGATCGAGCGGATCGACTTGGTCACCAGGCGGATCGGCAGGTCGCCGGCACGCCGGACCAGCAGCGTGAGATTGGCCGCGAGCTGATCGAGGTCGACGAAGGCGACCGGCAGGCGCACGCCGGCCAGCGCCTGCCGGTAGTAGCCGTAGTCGCGCGGGCCCGGCGGGCTCACTGGACGGCCCTCCGCACTGCGTGCTCCGGGATTCGCGCTTGGGGGCGGCCCGTCGCGCTCATGTGGGGGCGCCCTCGCCCCGCTGCTGCGCGGCTTCGAGCGTGGCAATCAGCATCAGCTTGAGCTTGGCCATCAGCTGGTCGCGCAGCGGCAGCTCGACCGCCAGCGCCAGCCGGGCCACCGCGCCGGTGGTCTCGGCCATCAGCAGCGCGAGTGCGAACACGTCCTGCGCGTCGGTGAGCGAGAGGATCTCCATCAGCGAGGGCACCAGGAACTCGGCCATGCGCCGGCTGTCCTCGATGTCGAGCTCGCGCAGGCCGTGGTCGCTTTGTGCACCGGCCCAGACGGCCACGGCCGCGGGCTGGTCGCGATAGTGTGCATAGTACGCGTCCACGACGCGGTGGACGGCCTGCGCCGGCGTCGGCCGCCCGTCGTGTTCGGCGAACAGCTCGCCGACTTCGTTCTCGAGCATCAGGCGCACGCGCTCGAGGTTGCGGCGCGCGAGCTCGCGCAGGATCGCGGCCTTGGACGGGAAGTACTGGTAGACCGAGCTGATCTGCACGCCGGCGCGGCGCGCGACCTCGCGCATCGCCAGGGCCTCTGCCCCCTGCTCGACCACCAGCTCGAGGGCCACGTCCAGGATGGACTCCACCCGCGTCTTGCTGCGCTCCTGCTGCGGCTTGCGCCTGACCTCTGGGTCGCTCATGGTCGTGACTCGTCGATGAGTTTCAGGGCATCCGGGCCACGGATGCATGCGGGTTGTCCGTCGATTGACACATGATCAATGATCACATTATATTGTGATCAACGCTCACATTCAAGCGTCGCCCATGACCGCAGGCATCCGTCCGGAACTCAATGCAGCTGCGCTGATGCAGCTGGCCTGCGGCTATGCGGTGGCGACCAACGGCACGATCCTGATGCCCTTGTTCGTCGCCGCGCTGATGCGCCGCTTCGGCATCGGCGAAGACCTCGCCACCGGCATGGCCGGGCTCGAGGTCGTCGGCATCACGTTCGCCTGCGCCCTGCTGCCCCACCGCATCGCGCACGCGCCCCGCTTCTTCGCCTGGCTGGGCTGCCTGGGCACCATCGGTGCGCAGGCGGCCGGCGCCTGGATGCCCACCGCAGGATGGGTCGGCGCCTCGCGCGGGCTGGCCGGCCTGTTCGAGGGCATGCTGTTCGTGGTCGTCGCCTCCAGCCTGTCCCATCGGGCAGCGGCCGAACGCGCCTGGGGCGTGATCATGCTGGTCGGCGGCGTGCTCGATGCCGCCCTGCTGGTCGCGGCGGCCAGCGGCGCCGGGCCGTGGGTCGACCGCTGGATGTTCCTGATGCTGGCTGCCGCGTTCGCGCTGGTCGCCGTGCCGACCGTGGCCACCGGCGCGCATGCGGCACGCGCGATGGCGCCTGCTGCCGGTCGTGGCCTCGCGGTGCGCTGGGCGACGCTGCTGCCCGTCTGGGCGACGATGGCGCTGGCCTACGGCGTGCTGGCCGCGCAGTGGGCGGTGGCCGAGCTGGTCGGCGCGCGCATCGGCATGCCGTCCGCGCGCATCGGCCTGCTGCTGGCCCTGGCCTCGGTGCTGGGCCTGGCCGCGTCGCACCGCCGCAGCCATGCGCTGCGCTGGCCCATCGTCTGCGGCGCGCTGCTGGTGATGGCGGCATCGGTCCTCGCCTTCTTCGTGGCGCGCGGCACGCTCGACTACTTCGTGGCGCAGATGCTCGTCTCGCTGGCGTTCTACGCGCTGACGCCATTCCTGACCGCGCGCCTGTCCGAGCTGGACACCGACGGCGCGCTGGTGGCCCGCAGCATCGTGGTCTGCTTTGCCGGCGCCGCTTGCGGCACGGCCCTCGCCGGCCCGCTGCTGGGCGCCTGGGGCGGCCTGGGCTTCGGCGCCGCGCTGGGCCTGGCCAGCATGCTGGCGCTGCCCTTCGCCTGGCGCGCCTTTGCCCGTGCCGCCGCCGGCGCGGCGGCAGTGCCCTCCGCCGCACCCGCCCCCCAGTCGACCTGAATCTTCCAACCCGTGAGGGATGCCGCCATGAACAAGCCACCGGTCCGATCACGCCTCTCGCTCGCCGCCTGGATGGCGCTGGCCATGCCTGCTGCCTGGGCCCAGCAGGCCGGCGCGCCGGCCGATGCGCCGGCCCCCGCAGCGGCGCCGGCCCAGCCCGTCGTCGACACCGTCACCGTCACCGGCAACGGGCGCAGCCAGCAACTGCAGAGTGTTCCGATCGCCCTGCAGATCGTGCCGGTGGAACAGATCCGCAAGCTTGGTGCCGCGAACCTGGCCGAGATGAACGGCTACATCCCCGGCCTGCAGATCGTCGCCGACCAGCCGACGCAGCCGCTGTTCACGTTGCGCGGCATCGGCACCGGCGACTTCGGCATCGGCACCGATGCGCCGGTGGGCGTGTACGTCGACGGGGTCTACACCGGCAAGACCGGTGGCGCGCTGCTGAACTTCAACGACGTCAAGCGCGTGGAGGTGCTCAAGGGTCCGCAGGGCACGCTGTTCGGGCGCAACAGCGCCGGTGGCGCGATCTCGGTGGTCACCAACGACCCCGCCAGCAGCTTCTCGGCCAGCGGCCTGCTGCGCGCGGGCAGCCACAACACGCAGCATGTCGAGGCGGTGGTGAACCAGCCGCTGGGCGAGAACCTTGCGCTGCGCATCAGCGGCACCGGCCAGTTCAGCAAGGGCTGGCAGCGCGACGCGGCCAGCGGCCAGGCCGAACGCGGCGAGCATGCCTGGGGCACGCGCATCGGGCTGGGCTGGAGTGCTTCCGAAGCCACGCGCGTGGTGCTGTCTTGGGAGCACGAGGACCTGGACCAGCGCGCCGTGCCGGCCATCGGCCTGCTCGAAACGCCCACCTTCGGCGCCGACCCCGCGAGCTACCTCGATCCGCGCAAGGCGCCGCTGCGCAACGACGTGCCCGACAACCAGGAGGCGCGGCGCTTCAACGGCGTCACGCTGCGCATCGAGCACACGCTGCCTTGGGCCGAGTTCACGTCCACCACCGCCTACCGGCACTTCAGCTCGGTCAACCGCACCGACAACGACGGCACGAACCTGATCACCAGTTCGCTGTCCACCGGCAACGTCGAGTCCAACACCACCTGGCAGCAGGAGTTCAAGCTCGCCGGCCGCAACGCGACGGTGGACTGGCTGGCCGGCGCCAGCCTGTTCCGCGAACGCGCGAAGCAGACGAGCGAGATCCGCAGCGGCACCGACGCACTCGACACCTTGTTCGGCAATGTCGCGGGGCTCGCGCCCTTCGTCACCATCAACGGCCTGGCGCAGGCGGTGGGCGTGCCGGGCATCGACCTGCTGGGCCAGGGCTGGCAGGAGAACATGTTCAACGCCGGCTCGTACCAGGCGCTGGCGTTCTACGGCGACACGATCTGGCACCTGGGCCCGGCCACGAACCTCACCACCGGCCTGCGCTTCACGCGCGACCGCAAGCGCTTCAGCTGGTACAGCCCGCCGCGCACCGCGGGCGGACTGGACGCACAGCTCGGCGCGCTGAACGCGGCCGACTTCTTCCCGAGCCTGGTGGCCGCCGGCGTGCTGGCACAGGAAGACGCCGATGCGCTGGCGGGCCTGGTCTCGAGCAACCAGCTGATCAACGGCCAGGGTGCGACGAGCCGGCCGCTCGAGGTGCAGAAGTCGTGGCGCAACGTCAGCCCGCGCGTGGTGCTCGACCACCGCCTCGGGGCCGACACGATGGTCTACGGCTCGGTCACGCGCGGCTACCAGGCCGGCGGCTTCAATGCGCTGGCGGTCAATGGCGACTACGCGCCCGAGACCGTCACCAGCTTCGAGCTCGGCGCCAAGGGTCGGCTGCGGGACGCGGGCCTGAGCTTCAGTGCCGCGCTGTTCCACTACAGGTTCGAGAACCTGCAATCGCTGACCCTCGTGCCCTCGGGCAACCAGGCCGGCGTGCCGGCCTACCAGGTGACGCTGAGCGACCAGCGCGCCACCGGCCTGGACCTCGACGCGCGCTGGCAGGCCACGCGGCAGTGGCGCGTGTACACCGCGGCCGAGTACATCGACCAGACCTACAAGCGCCACACCGCCAACGACGGCACCGACCTCAGCGGGCAGGCCGTCGGCACGCCCTACCTCAGCGCCACGCTCGGCACCGACTACCAATGGCCGCTGGCCGGCGGCACCCTCACCGCCACGCTGCAAGGCGCCTACATCGGCGCCACCCGCTGCAATGCCGACGCGCTGGCGCAAGGCACCTGCCTGAAGACGCCGCGCTTCCAGGTCGGCAGCGCGCGCACCCGGCTGGACGCCCGCCTGGGCTGGGAAAGCGCGCCCGGCCCCTCGGGCAGCTGGGGCGTGGCGCTGGTGGTCAACAACCTGGCGAACAAGCGCTACGTCACCAGCGTCAACTACATCGCGGCGGCGCTGGGTTCGCCCTACGCGATGATCACGCCGCCGCGCTTCGTCGGCATCGAGCTGCGCGCCAGCCTGTGAGCGACCGCGCCGCTGCGATGGCTTCGCCCGCGCCGCTGCAGTTCCCGGCGGACTTCCTGTGGGGCGTCTCGACCTCGGCCTACCAGATCGAAGGGGCGCTGCGCGAAGACGGCCGCGGCCCCACGATCTGGGACCGCTTCTGCGCCGAGGCGGGGCGCATCGCCGGCGGCGACGACGCCGAGACCGCATGCGCTCACCATGCGCGTTATCAGGAAGACGTGGCGCTGATCGCCGGGCTCGGCGTCGGCGCCTATCGCTTCTCGATCGGCTGGTCGCGCATCCAGCCGGAAGGCCGCGGCGCGCCGAACGCGCAGGGGCTGGCGTTCTACGAGCGCCTCGTCGACGCACTGCTGGCGCAGGGCATCAGCCCGATGCCCACGCTGTACCACTGGGACCTGCCGCAGGCGCTGCAGGACACCGGCGGCTGGCTGAACCGCGACACGACCGAGCGCTTTGCCGAGTTCGCGCAGCTGATGGCACGCCGGCTCGGCGACCGCGTGCCGCGCTGGATCACCCACAACGAGACCTTCGAGCACACGGTGCTCGGCCATGCACTGGGCACGCACGCGCCGGGGCTCACGCTGGGGCTGGACTCGTTCACGGTGGCGCACCACCTGCTGCTGTCGCACGGCCGCGCGGTGCAGGCGCTGCGCGCGAACCTGCCGCCGCAGGCGCAGGTGGGCATTGCGCAGAGCATGGCCCCGGCGCGGCCGGCCAGCGCCAGCGCCGAAGACCATGCCGCCGCGCACCTGCTGCAGTTGCTGCACCTGCGCCAGCACTGCGAGCCGTTGATCCTGGGCCGCTATCCGGACGAGCTGGCCCCACTCGGCCTCGACCTGTCCGCCCTGCGTGACGGCGACCTGTCGACGATCGCGCAGCGGCTCGATTTCCTGGGCATCAACTACTACAACCCCAACCACGTGCAGGCCAGCCCGCCGGGCGCGCCGGTGCCCCTGATGGAGGCCGAGCCGCCCGCCCGCTACGAGCGCACCGCGATGGGCTGGCCGGTCATGCCCGAGGGGCTCACCGAGCTGCTGCTCGATCTGCGCCAGCGCTATGGCGAGCGCTTGCCGCCGCTGCTCATCACCGAGAACGGCATGGCACTGGCCGATGCCCTGGATGCCGACGGGCGCTGCGACGATGCCCGGCGCATCGCCTACCTCGAGCAGCACCTGCGCGCCTTGCGCACGGCGATGGACGCCGGCGTCGACGTGCGCGGCTATTTCGTCTGGTCGCTGCTCGACAACTTCGAATGGGCCGAGGGCTACCGGCCGCGCTTCGGGCTGGTCCACGTCGACTACCCGACGCAGCGACGCACGCCCAAGCGTTCGTACGGCTGGTACCGGGACCTGATCGCGGCGCAGCGATGAAGCCGACGGCAGCGGCGCCCCTCGCCGCCCCGGCGGCCCTGGCCGAGCCGCAGGCACCGGTGAGCCGGGGCTTCATGGCCCTGCTCGCGCTGTCCAACCTGGGGCTGTGGATGGCCTTGTTCGCGCCGATCCAGGTGCTGCTGGCGCAGCAGATGGAGGTGCTCGCGCCGGCCGGCAAGGAGGCCGCGCTCGGCTGGGTCACCGGCATCGGTGCGCTGGTGTCGATGTTCGCCAACCCGCTGTTCGGTGCGCTGTCCGACCGCACCACCTCACGCTCCGGTCGCCGCCACCCGTGGCAGCTGGCCGGCGCGCTGGTCGGCGCCCTCGCGCTGATGATGCTGGGCCGCCAGGCCACGCTGGGCGGCGTGCTGCTGTGGTGGTGCGTGGCGCAGCTGGCGCTCAACGCGATGCTGGCCGCGCTGACGGCCGAAGTGCCCGACCAGGTGCCCGTGCCGCAACGGGCGGTATGCAGCGCCTGGTTCGGCGTGACGCAGCCGCTGGGCGTCGTGTTCGGCACCTTGATCGTCACCGCGCTGGTGAGCGGCATCGCCGCGGGTTACGCGAGCGTCGCCGTCGTGCTGGTGCTGTGTGCGCTGCCCTTCCTGCTGGCGACGCGCGACCCGCCCTTGCCGGCCGACCGCCGGCCGCCCTGGCGATGGCGCGCATTCCTGTCGGGGTTCTGGATCAGCCCGCGCCGGCAGCCGGACTTCGCCTGGGCCTGGCTCACGCGCTGCCTGATCAACCTGGGCAATGCGCTGACCACGCTGTACCTGCTGTACTTCCTGCGCGACGAGGTGCGCTACGCATCGCTGTTCCCGGGGCAGACGGCCGAGGACGGGCTGCTGGTGCTGGTGCTGGTCTACACCGCCGGTGTGCTGCTGGGCGCCTCGGTTGCCGGGCGGCACTCCGACCGCACGGGCCGCCGCAGGGTCTACGTGATCGTCGCCAGTGGCGTGATGGCCGTGGCGAGCCTGCTGCTGGCCCTGTGGCCGACCTGGCCGGTGGCGGTGGCCAGCGCCGCGTGGATGGGCCTGGGCTATGGCATCTACGTGGCGGTGGACCAGGCGCTGATCACCCAGGTGCTGCCGGCCGCCGCCGATCGGGGCAAGGACCTGGGCGTGATCAACATCGCGAACTCCGCCCCGCAGGTGATCGCGCCGGCCATTGCCGCCGTGCTCGTCACGCAGGCCGGTGGCTACCCCGCGCTGTTCCTGTCTGCCGCGGCGGTCAGCGCGCTCAGTGCCTGGCTGGTCAGGAAGATCCGCAGCGTGCCCTGATGCCAAGAGGCCCCGGCGGCAGCGGGCCGGGCGCGCGGCCCCGCGCTCAGGTGGCCTGCACGAGGCCGGAACTGCGTGGCAGCGCGATCACCAGGCGCCCGGGGTTCAGCCCGCGCACCGCGTCGAGCGCCGAAGCCCAGCTCGAGGCGTCGGCCAGGCCATCGTCGACCAGCACCACCGATCGGTCGCGCAGCACCGGCGGGATGGCGGGCGGCTGCCGCGGCGCATCCGATCCCTGGCGGGTGATCAGCAGGTCCATCGGCGCGTCCAGCAGCCCGGACACCGACCGTGCCAGCAGCCAGGCGCCGGGCAAGGCCACGACCAGCGGATGCGTCAGGCACAGCCCGGCCACTGCACCGGCCATATCGGCCACGCCGGGAACCGTCAGCACTTCTTCCATGGCTTGTCTCCGTGTCCTCGGCGTCACTTCGACCCGCGACGCTCCGCTTCGATGCTAGACAACTGCCCGTCCGCGTAATTGAGCCCGCGCAATGGACCTCGCGGCGGTGCTGGCCGCCGGCCTCTTCCTCAGGCGCCGCGGGCCGCGGCGCGCATCAACGCCACCACGTCCTCGTCGGGCACCTGGTCGAAATCGGCATAGTGCAGCCCGACGGCATGGAACGGCACAGGCTGGGCCAGGCACACCAGATCGTCGACCTCGTCGCGCAAGGCCTGCACGGTGTCGGGCGGGGCCACGGGCACCGCCAGCACCAGCCGGGCCGGCTGCATCTGCCGCACGGCTTTCAGCGCCGCGCGCATGGTGGCGCCGGTGGCGATGCCGTCGTCCACCAGCACTGCGGTGCGGCCGGCCAGCGGCAGGGGCGGGCGTCCGTCTCGGTAGGTGGCACGCCGCCGCGCGATCTCCTGCAGCCCGCGCTGTGCCTCGCGCTCGACGTAGGTGGCGCTGGCACCGGTCATCGCCATCGCCTCGTCGTCCGTCACCACCACATGGCCCGGCGGGGCCGCGCTTTCGGCCACGGCGCCCACCGCCAGTTCGGGTTGCCCCGGGGCACCGATCTTGCGCACCAGCAGCAGGTCGAGCGGCGCCGCCAGCGTGGCGGCCACCTGCGCAGCCACCGGCACGCCGCCGCGCGGCAGGGCCAGCACCACCGGGTCGTCCAGCTTCAGCGCGGCCACGCGCGCGGCCAGCAGGCGGCCGGCGGCGGCTCGATCGGCAAATTCGTCGACCATCATCGCCTCGAGGGGCGTGCTGCTGGCGGTCCGGACCGGCGGCTAGGGCCTGTCGGCAGCCGTCGTGGGCGGGCCCGACGCGGGTACCTCGCGCAGCGCACGCCGCAAGACCTTGCCGAGGTTGGTCTTGGGCAGCGGTTCGTCGCGGAACTCGATGAAGCGCGGCTGCTTGTAGTCGGTCAGCTGCGCCTTGCAGTGCTCGCGCAACTGGGCCTCGGTCAGCGCCGGGTCGGCGCGAACGACGACCACCTTGATGGCCTCGCCGCTGCGCTCGTCCGGCACGCCCACCGCCCCCACCTCGGCAACGCCCGGGTGCATCGCGATCACGTCCTCGATCTGGTTCGGAAACACCTTGAAGCCGGAGACGATGATCATGTCCTTCTTGCGATCGGTGATGCGGAACCAGCCGGCCGCGTCGCAGACCCCCATGTCGCCGGTGCGCAGCCAGCCGTCTTCCGAGATGGCCTGGCGCGTCGCCTCCGGCCGTTGCCAGTAGCCGGCCGTCACCTGGGGCCCGCGCACGCAGATCTCG
>CAZXLI010000030.1:0-38516 GCA_964641795.1 uncultured Bordetella sp.
CGCGGATCGCCCCCGACCCGCCGCGAGCGCCGGCCATGCTGGACCGGCTGATCGCCTCCGTCCGCGCCACCTTGAACGGCTCGCGCAACGCCAGCCATCCGCTGCACGCCGAGTTCGACCGCCTGGCCGACTACCTGGCGCTGATGGCGGTGCGCATGGGCCCGCGGCTGGCGGTGAAGTTTGAGCTGCCGGACGATCTGCGCGAGCTGCCGGTGCCGCCGCTGCTGCTGCAGCCGCTGGTGGAGAACGCCATCAAGCACGGCCTGGAGCCCAAGGTCGAAGGCGGCCGCATCGAGGTGTGCGCTGCGCGTGATGCCGGCCGCCTGCGCCTGACGGTGCGCGACACCGGTGTCGGCCTGGCGCAGGCCGCAGTAACGTCCCATGACGATGGCAGCGGCTACGGCACCAGCCATGTGCGCGAGCGCCTGGCCGCGCTGTTCGGCGACCAGGCCCGCTTCGAGCTCGCCGCCGCCTCGGGCCCTGATGGCGGCACGCTCGCGACGCTGCTGCTGCCGCTGCCACCCACCACCGCTTCTGCCGGCACTGCCGCCGCCACCGGAACCGCCCCATGCCCACCGCGCTGATCGCCGAAGACGAACCGCTGCTGGCCGCCGGCCTGCAGGCCGAACTGGCCCGGCTGTGGCCCGAGCTGCAGATCGCCGCGATGGTCGGCGATGGCGCCAGCGCCGTGACGCAGGCACTGCAGAAGCAGCCCGACCTGTGCTTCTTCGACATCCGCATGCCGGGCATGACCGGGCTCGAGGCCGCGCAGGCGCTGGCCGAGGACTGGCCCGAGGGCCAGGCCTTCCCGCTGCTGGTGTTCGTCACCGCCTACGACCAGTACGCGGTGCAGGCCTTCGAGGCGCAGGCGGTGGACTACCTGGTGAAGCCGGTGGACAGCGCGCGGCTCGCGGCCTGCATCGACCGGCTGAAGAAGCGCCTGGCCGACCGCGCCGCGCCCGCGGCCCCGGCCGCCAGCAGCAGCGCGCTGGACCAGACGCTGGACCAGCTGCGCGCCCTGCTCGCTGCCGGCGGCAGCGGCACGACCGCCGCCGCGGTGCCGCGGCTGGAAGTGATCCAGGCCAGCGTCGGCAACCTGGTGCACATGGTGCCGGTCGACGAGGTGCTGTACTTCGAGGCCGCCGACAAGTACCTGCGCGTGGTGACGGCCGAGCGCGAGCACCTGATCCGCCTGTCGCTGCGCGAGCTGCTGCCGCAGCTGGACGCGCAGAAGTTCTGGCAGGTGCACCGCAGCCTGGTGGTGCGCGCCAGCGCGATCACCACCGCGCTGCGCGACGAATCCGGCAAGGTGTTCCTCACGCTGCGCGGCCGCCCCGAGCGGCTGACCGCGAGCCGGCTCTACGCGCACCTGTTCAAGGGCATGTAGACCCGGCAAGGGCGCTTCCGGCGGGTGGGCCTTGTCAGGCCGGCGTCGTCGCTTCGCCGCCGAGGTAGGCGCGCAGCTCGTCGGCAACGCGCCGTTCCTCGCGCTCGAACTCGGCCAGGCGCTGCGACCACTGCCCGGGCTGGTCGATCTCGAGCGCCAGCTCCAGCGCGCGTGCCGCCTCAACCAGCGCCTCGGCACCGATCGTGCCGGCACTGGATACCGCCGAATGCGCCAGCGCGGCCAGCGCCGCGCGATCGCCCCGGTCCAGCGCCGCGCGCATGGATCCGGCACTGCTGCCCGGCGACTCGAGGTAACGCCGCAGCACGCGCTCGTACAGGTCGCGCCGGCCCAAGCAGCGTCGCAGGCCGATGTCGAACGACACGCCGCCTGGTACCGCCGAAGGCGCGGTGGGAGCCGCGATCGGCACCTCGGCCGGGCGCAGCCATCGCGCCAGCACCTCGAACAGCGCGGCCGGCTCGAAGGGCTTGCCGACATGGTCGTTCATGCCCGCGTCCAGGCACTTCTGCCGCTCTCCGGCCAGCGCATGCGCGGTCATCGCGATGATCGGCAGCTGCGCCAGCGCAGGGTCTTCGCGGATCAGCTGCGTCGCGCGGTAGCCGTCCATCACCGGCATCTGCAGGTCCATCAGCACCAGGTCGAAGGGCATGTGGCGCACGCGGTCCACCGCCTGCTCGCCATCGGTCACCACCGTCACCTGCATGCCGGCCACATCGGCCAGCAGTTCGCCGGCCACCAGCTGGTTGAACTCGTTGTCCTCGGCCAGCAGCACGCGGCGCCCGCGCAGCAGGGCCGGTGCTGCCGCCGGCACCGAGGCTGCATCGCTCGGCCCGGCCGCGCTGCTGGCCAGCGCCTGCTCGCCCAGTGCGGTGACCATCGCGTCGAGCAGGGTCGAGGGGCTCACCGGCTTGCTCAGGCAGCCCTGCAGGTTCTCCTGCACCGCCCAGCGCGCCAGCGCCTCGTCGCCGTAGGCGGTGACCATGATGATCTTCGGCGGCGGCTGCAGTTGCGGGTCGGCACGGATGCGGCGCACCACCTCGCGTCCGTCCATGCCCGGCATCTTCCAGTCCAGCAGCACCAGTTCGTACGGAGGATGGGCGCGCCGCAGCTCGGCCAGGCCCTCCTCGCCGCTGGCGCTGAACACCGGCCGATAGCCCAGGCCGGTGAGCAGTGCGCGGAACACGTCACGCGCATTGATGCTGTCGTCGATCACCAGCACGCGCAGGTCTTTCGGCGCGGCGGCCACGGGGTCGGCGACCGCGGCCGCGCGGCCGAAGGGCAGCATGAACCAGAAGTCGCTGCCCTTGCCAGGCTGGCTGCGCACGCCGATCTCGCCACCCATCAGCTCGACCAGCTGCTTGCAGATGGCCAGGCCCAGGCCGGTGCCGCCGTGCCGCCGCGTGACCGAGGTGTCCACCTGGCTGAAGGGCTTGAACAACTGGGCCTGCTCGGCTTCGCCGATGCCGATGCCGGTGTCGCGCACCGAGAAGCGCAAGGTCACGCCCTCCTCGTCGCTGCGCAATGCGCGCACGGTGACGACGACGATCTCGCCCTCGTCGGTGAACTTGACCGCGTTGGTGCACAGGTTCACCAGCACCTGCTCGAGCCGCAGCGCGTCGCCCACCAGGCGCGGCGGCACATCGGCCGCGGTGTTCATCAGCAGCTCCAGGCCGCGTTCCTGCGCGCGCAGGCCGACCAGCGCGGTGACGCGGTCGAACACCGCCTGCAGCGCGAACTCGCGCCGCTCGACGGTCAGCTTGCCGGCCTCGATCTTCGAGAAATCGAGGATGTCGTTGATGATGCCCAGCAAGGACATCGCCGCGATCCGCGTCTTGCTCAGGTAGCCGCGCTGGCGCGATGTCAGCTCGGTGCGCAGCGCGAGGTCGGTCATGCCCAGCACCGCGTTCATCGGCGTGCGGATCTCGTGGCTCATGTTGGCCAGGAAGTCGGCCTTCGCGCGGCCGGCCTCCTGGGCGGCGTCACGCGCCTCGGCCAGTTCGCGTGTGCGCTCGCGCACCTTGTGCTCCAGTGAATCATTGGCCTGGGCCAGGCGCTGCGTGGCCGCCAGCAGCGCCTGGCGCATGGCCTCGTGCGCGGCGGCCAGTGCACCGATCTCGCGCCAGGGCGTGCGCACCGGCTCCGGCTGCGCCAGCTCGAGCCGGCCGATGCGCTCGCTCTGGTTCACCAGCTGGGCCAAGGGGGCAGCGAAGCGGCGTGCCAGCAAGGTCGACAGCCACCAGGACAGCAGCAGCGTGACCGCGACGATGGCCAGCATCACCAGCAGTTCGGTTCGGCCACCGGGCGCGAAGTCAGATTCGGGCGCCATCGTCGCGACCCAGAAGGTCTGGCTGCCGAAGCGGCTGCGCTTGACGCTGGCCAGCCAGTCTTCGCCTTCGGCCTGGAAGCGCAGCAGCTCGCCATCGCGCGAGCCGGACTGCTGCCACAGGCGCAGGCCCAGCGCCAGCGGCCGCACGCCCAGCTGGTCCACGGGCTTCAGCACCGACTGGCGGATGGTCGCGTCGTCGGTCAGCGTTGCCACGCGCGGCACCGCCAGCAGCCGCCCATCGCCGGCAAACACCGCGACAAAGCCGTGCCGGCCGGCGACGATGTCGCGGGTGAAGCGCGACAGGTCGATCAGCTTCATGTCGCTGGTCATCACATAACGGCCACCATCAGCGGCCGTCCAGCGCACCACCACCGACAGGCCCGGCTCCTGCGAGGATCGGAACAGGTAGGGCTCGCTCCAGTACACGTCGCCGTCGCGGGCCAACGCCATGCCGCCCTTGAACCACGGGCGGGTGCGGGCGTCGTAGTCGAAATCGCGCCACTCGTCCTTCAGCAGCGCGCCATCGGCGCCCCAGTTCAGGAAGTGGGCACGCCGCGGGCTCGTGGCGGGGTCGGTGAGGCGATTGGTCCATTGCCCATCCGGCCCTTGCAGCAGCAGCAGCTCGCGGCCCGACTCGTGCGCGACCACGGTGGACGACAGCCGTGGGCCGTGGTTCAACACCGGCTGCATCAAGGCATTGAAACTGCGCGCGTCCTGCAGGTCGATCAGCCCGCGCTGGCCCCATTCGCGGTTCTGCCGCACCACGCTCTCGACCCGGTCGACCAGGCTGCGCATGCGGGCCTCGACCTCGTCGGAAGCGATGCGCAGCTGCGCGGTGGCCAGGTCGCGGCTGTAGGGCAGCACGACAAGGAAATAGACCGCCACCAGGAAGACCAGCAAGGTGCCCAGCGCGCCGGCCAGGGCGGCCAGCAGCAAACCACGGCGTATCGGCACCCTCACGGTGGGGACGTCCATTCAAGAGCCTCCCATGCGCTCGACCTTTGCGGCCTTTGTGTGCGGGCGATCATGCCACGCAGCCAGGCAGGCAGGAATCAGTGGGAACGCCGCCGGATCGCCCACAACCCCGCGGCCGCCAGCGCGAAGCCCGAAGCCGCCAGCCAGGTCCAGCGGGCGACCTCGGCCGGTGGCGGCGCCAGGCTCACGGCCAGCGCCATGCGGGACAGTGCGGCGGCCGCCAGCAAGGCGTTCAACGCACCGCTCAGCCGGCCTTCCCGGCCGACATGGCCGAACCACAGCGCGCTGCTGAAGGCGCTCATCAGCAGCAGCGCCCAGCAGGCACCCGTCAGTGTCATCGAAGCCGCCAGCAGCGGCAGGTTGTCGGCCATGCCGCTGGCAGCGGCAGCCAGCGCCGCGCCGGCGGCACCGGCCGCCATCACCGGCAAGCCGCCCCAGCGACGCGTGGCCTGGCTCGCCGGCAGCAGCGCCAGGTTGAAGCCGACCCAGAACAGGGGCATCAGCCACGGCAGCTGGCTGGCCGGCACCTGGCGCAGGTACAGCGGTGCCTGCACGATGTTGGCCTGCAGCTGGAAGGCGCAGGCGGCCAGCAGCGCGGCCAGCAGGAAGCCGGGAATCGCGCTCAGCGGGCGCGCCGGCTGGCTGCGCGCAGCGGCATCCGCGGCGGCGGCCGGCACCCCGTTCCGCGCCAGGGCCCGCTCGGCCGCCACCATGCCCAGTGTCAGCGCTGCCAGCGCCAGCGACGACAGCACGAAGGGCCCGCGCGGGTCCCACTGCTTGAGCAGCAGACCCAGGTACGGCGCCAGCGCCGCGGCAATGCCGTTGCCCAGCATCAGCAAGGCCACCATCAAGGGTTGCGCCGGCTGCGCGACATGGCGCCCCAGCAGCGTCAGCGGTGGCGCCCTCAGCAGCGAGGAGGTGGCCGCCCAGACGATCGTCAACAGCAGCAGCGCCGCCGGCGAGCCGGCAGGCGCCACGAACGGCAGGGCCACGAAGGCCAGCATCGAGGCCAGCGTGGCCGCGGCGATCCAGCCGCCCAGCTTGCCGAGCAGCCGCGCCGCGCGGTCGCTGGCAATGCCCACCGCCAGGTCGCAGACGATGAAGATCAGCTGGTCGGCCATCAACAGCCAGGGCACCATACCGCGCGGCAGGCCGGCGCTCTCGGCCAGCTGCGGCAGGTAGATCACGTAGACCACCCAGGTCAGCGCGAACAGCAGTTGCACCGCCGCCAGGTACAGGCCGATCGAGACCGGGATGCGCGTGCTGCCCATCGTGGCCGGCAATATAGCCGTGGCCCGCGCTCCTAGAATCGACCCCTTCGACGCCATTGCAACGCCAACCGGCCCCCCATGTCCGCTACGAACAAGCCCGAGAGCCCCAAGCCCGCCAACTTCCTGCGCACGCTGATCGAGCGCGAGCAGCAAGAGGGCGTGTACGCGCAGCGGCACTGGGGTGGCACGCCGGGCGACGGCGCCCACCACGCGGCCGGCGGGCCCGATCCCGCGAAGGTGCGGCTGCGCTTCCCGCCCGAGCCGAACGGCTACCTGCACGTCGGCCATGCCAAGAGCATCTGCCTGAACTTCGGCCTGGCGCGCGATTTCGGCGGCGTGTGCCACCTGCGCTTCGACGACACCAATCCCGAGAAAGAGGAACAGGAGTACGTCGACGCGATCGTCGAGATGGTCCACTGGCTGGGCTGGAGCTGGGAAGCCAACGGCACCAGCCACCTGTACTACGCCAGCAACTACTTCGACTTCATGTACCGGGCGGCCGAGTACCTGATCGGCGCCGGCCTGGCCTACGTCGACGAACAGAGCGCCGAACAGATGCGCGCCACCCGCGGCGACTTCACCACGCCCGGCACCGACAGCCCCTATCGCGGCAGATCAGCGGCCGAGAACCTGGCGCGCTTCCGCGAGATGCGCGACGGCCGGCATGCCGATGGCGCGATGGTGCTGCGCGCGAAGATCGACATGGCCTCGCCGAACATCAACCTGCGCGACCCGGCGCTCTACCGCATCAAGCGCGCGCACCACCACAACACCGGCGACAAGTGGTGCATCTACCCGATGTACACCTACGCGCACCCGATCGAGGACGCGCTGGAGAACATCACCCACAGCATCTGCACGCTGGAGTTCGAGGACCAGCGCCCGTTCTACGACTGGCTGCTCAACGCGCTGGCCGACGGCGGCCTGCTGCAGCGGCCGCTGCCCAAGCAGCACGAGTTCGGGCGCCTGAACCTCACCTACGTGATCACCAGCAAGCGCAAGCTCAAGGCGCTGGTGGACGAACGCATCGTCACCGGCTGGGACGACCCGCGCATGCCCACCCTGGCCGGCATGCGCCGCCGCGGCTACACGCCCGAGGCAGTGCGCAAGATGGCCGAGGACACCGGCGCCAGCAAGACCAACATCTGGGTCGACTACAGCGTGCTCGACATCGCGCTGCGCGACGACCTCGAAGGCAAGGCGCCGCGCGCCTGCGCCGTGATCGACCCGCTGAAGCTGAAGCTGACGAACTGGGACGCGCTGTTCGGCGCCGGCCACCGCGAGCCCTGCCAGGCGCCGGCGCACCCGCACCTGCCCGAGCTCGGCAACCGCCAGTTCAGCCTCGGCCCCGAGGTCTGGATCGAGCGCGACGACTTTGCCGAAACGCCGCCCAAGGGCTTCTTCCGCCTGTTCCCCGGCAACAAGGTGCGGCTGAAGTACGGCATGGTGGTGGAATGCACCGGCTGCGAGAAGGACGCCGATGGCCGCGTCACGGCCGTGCTAGCCACCGTGGTGCCGGACACCAAGAGCGGCACGCCAGGCGCCGATGCGGTGAAGGTCAAGGGCACCATCACCTGGGTCGGCGTGCACGAGGCGGTGCCGGTGGAGCTGCGCCTGTACGACCGCCTGTTCAGCCAGCCGCAGCCCGATGCCGGCGACCGCGACTTCCGGGAAGCCCTGAACCCGGCCAGCATGACCGTGGTGCAGGGCTATGTCGAACCGGCGCTGGCCGCGCTGCCCGCCGAGCACCGCGTGCAGTTCGAGCGCCACGGCTACTTCATCACCGACCGCAAGGATCACCGGCCCGAGGCGCCGGTGTTCAACCGCATCACCGGCCTGAAGGACAGCTGGGCGAAATAGGCCCGGGGCGGGTCACAGCGCCCTGAACCAATCCTTGGCCTCGAACCAGCTGTAGGTTGCCTGCGCCGCCGCCAGCCCCAGCGGGCCGAAGGTGCGCGGCAGGCCGTAGCGGCGGAAGCCCGCGGGCAGCGGCTCGCGCTGCGCGATGGCCGCGGCCAGTGCCTCGCCGGCCACCGTGGTGGGCGCCACGCCGTGGCCGCCGAAGCTCAGGCCGTACCAGACGCCGGCCAGCTCGCCCTGCTGCAGCCGGCCGATCTGCGGCATCTTGTGGCGGGCGTAGCTCATCATCCCGCTCCACGCGTACTCGACCTTCAGGCCGGCCAGCTGCGGGTAGACGCGCAGCATGTCCTGCTTCAGGAACTGCGCGATGTCCTCCGGCCGGCGGTCGCGCACGTTGATGCGCCCGCCCCACAGCAGCCGGGTGTCGGGCAGCACGCGGTAGTAGTCGAACGCGAAACGGGTGTCGTAGATCGCCGCGCGGCTGGGGATCAACGCATCGCGCTGCGCGCCCAGCGGCTCGGTGGCCATCACGTAGGTGGCGATCGGCAGCATCGCGCGTTCGATGTCCCGCACCAGCCCGCGCAGGTAGCCGCCGCCGGCCACCACCACATGGCGCGCCGCCACGCTGCCCTCGCGCGTGTGCACGCGAAAGCCCGCGCCTTCGCGCACGATGCGCGTGACCGGCGAAGCCTCGTGCAGCCGGCCGCCGCGCGCGCGCAGCACGCGGGCCTCGCCCAGCGCGTACTTCAGCGGGTGGAAGTGGAAGGCATCGGGCTCGAGCAGCGCGCCGTGGTAGCGGTCTGAGCGCACATGCGCGGCCAGCTCGGGCTTTCGGATCAGCTGCCACTGCACGCCAAAGTGATCGGCCATCAGCGCCTGCTGGCGCGTGAGAATGGCCTCGTCGTCGAACCAGTTGGCCAGCAGCGCACCGCCCTCGACGATGTCGCAATCGATGGCCTGTTCGCGGATGCGCCGGCGGATCAGGTCGACCGCCGAGCGCGTCAGCGCATAGCTCGCCCGTGCACGCTCGGGGCCGAGTTGCGCCAGCAGGTCGGCGCAGTCCAGGCTGTAGCCGCCGAAGACGAAGCCGCCGTTGCGGCCCGATGCGCCATGGCCGACACGCTCGGCCTCCAGCACCGTCACGCCGTGCAGGCCGCGATCCTGCAGGCCCAGCGCGGTGGCCAGCCCGGCAAAGCCGGCGCCGATGATGCAGACCTCGGCCTCGTGCCGGCCCTGCAGCGGCTCGGCCGGGGGCCGCGGATCGATCGTGGCTTCGTAGTAGCTCGGGACGCTCATCGTTGGATCCAGTCGCGGAAGGCCCGCGCACGTTCCTGGCTCACCAGCACCTCGGCCTCCGGGGCCGGCTGCAGCTGCAGCCTGAGCTGGCCCTTGCCGTGCGGCCGGAAGGCCTGGATCGCATCGAGCGCCACCAGGAACTGCCGGTTGGCGCGGAAGAAGCGTTGCGGGTCCAGGCTGGCCTCCAGGTCGGCCAGGGTCTCGTCGGCCAGCAGGCGTTCGCCGCTGCGGGTGACCACGAAGGCCAGCTTGTCGATCGAGGTGCACCAGGCCACCTCGTCGCTGCGCACGCTGGCGAAGGCAGCGCCCCGCCGCAGCACCAGGCGCTGGCGCCAGGCCGTGCGCGCCGACGCCTGCAACTGCAGCGTGGCCAGCAGGCCGCCGAGGTCGCTGGTGAAGTGGCGGCGCATGGCCTCATAACGTGCCAACGCCGCGGCCAGCGGCGCATCGCCGACAGGCTTGAGCAGGTAGTCGATCGCGTGGCACTTGAAGGCTTCGAGCACGAAGGCGTCGTGCGCGGTCGTGAAGATCACCGGCACGCCCGGTGCCGGCCCCCCGGCGACGGGGTCGAACAACGCGAGCGACAGGCCGTCGCCGAGCTGGATATCCAGCAGCATCAGGTCCGGCGCCGGGTGCGTCGACAGCCAGCCGCGCGCAGCCTGCACCGAGGCGGCCGTGCCGACGACATGCGCGCCCGGCGCCACGCGCTGCAGCGCTTCGAGCAGGCGGGCCAGCGCGGGCGGCTCGTCCTCGGCGATGAACAGGCGCAACGGGCCGATCATGTGCTCACCGGCACGCAGACGCTGAACTGCGAGGCGTCCTGCTCGATGCGCAGGCCGCGCCCGCCCACGAGCTTGCAGCGCTCGTCCAGGTTCGCCAGCCCGACGCCGGCCGATGCCGCCGGCCCCAGGCGCGGGCGGCGCCGGTTGTGCACCTGCAGACCGTCCGCCGTGGCGGCGATGTGCACCTGCAGCGGCGTGTCGGCCGACACCGCGTTGTGCTTCACCGCGTTCTCGACCAGCATCTGCAGCGCCAGCGGCACGATCAGCGCATCGGCCGGCAGCGCCTCGACGGCCGGCCACTGCAGCTGCACCGCGTCGCTGCCGAAGCGCAGCTCCAGCAGCCGGGCGTACTGGCGCACGAACTGCAGCTCGTCGCGCAGTGGCACCAGCTCGCGCCGGCCGTTGGCCAGCACGTAGCGGTAGACCTCGGCCAGGCAGTCGCAGAACTCGCGCGCCTGCGCGCCGTCGTGCGCGATCAGGTGGCCCAGCGTGTTGAGGCCGTTGAACAGGAAGTGCGGATCGATCTGCGCCTTCAGCGCCGCCAGCTCGGCCTGCGCGCGGCTGCGCTCGAGCTGGGCCAGGTGCAGCGCATCGGACTCGCGCTCGCGGATCAGGAACATCGTCTCGTAGGCATGGGTCACGAAGATCACGCAGATGACGTTGGCCAGCGCCACGATGCGGATGACGCCCCAGTCGGCCGGCTGGCCGCTGGCGGCGTACCAGGCCAGCAGCCAGGCCACGGTGAGTGGCGCGGTGTACAGCGTGCAGGCGGCCACCAGCATCATCAGCTTGCGCAACGGCTGGGCAAACCAGTCCCAGTGCTCGCGCTGCTTGAACAGCAGCCAGCGGTTGCCCCACCAGATGCTGAACGACAGGCCGACGAACCAGGCCATGCCGGCCCAGAACAGGCCGCGATCGGGCGTGATGCCCGGCGGTTGCAGCGCCAGCAGGCCGCTGAACAGCGGGATCGTCAGCCCGAACCCCGGGATGCCGAAGGCCATGATCGGCCGGTCGTCGAAACGCACGCCATGCGCGGTCGGGGCGCCGGGCCCGGGACTCGCGGACGGGTTCGGCACCGCCGCAGCCGGCTTCGGCGCGCCGGTTTCCGGTCTCGGTGCCGGCGGACTGGCCGCGATCACGCCAAGCTCCTAGCCTGCGCGCAGTTCCAACCACCACACGCCGCCCCATGGACTCGATGCACCTGAACCCGCTGGCCATCCTCGCCGCTGCCGTGATGACGTTCCTGATCGGCGGCGTCTGGTACTCGCCGATCCTGTTCGCCAAGCGTTGGCAACAGGCGGCCGGCCTGTCCGACGAGCAGCTCAAGGGCGGCCAGGCGCGCATCTTCGGCCTGAGCTTCGTCTGCGCGCTGGTGATGGCCGCCAACCTGGCAGCCTTCCTCGGCGACAAGGCCACCGTGGGCTTCGGCCTTGCCGCAGGCGCCGCCGCCGGCATCGGCTGGGTCGCGATGTGCTTCGCGGTCAACGACCTGTTCGAGCGCCGGCCGCTGGCGCTGTGGCTGATCAACGCGGGCTACCACGTGGTCACGCTCACGCTGATGGGCGGGCTGCTGGCCTGGTGGAAGTGATCGGCAGTCGCTGAGCGCAGCGAGCGCAGCAGTTGCTCGACCACCACCGGCTCGTTCACGCAACGGACCGCGTCGTAGACGGCCTGCGCCTCGGGAAAGCGCCGGCGCAGCAGGTTCAGCCACTGCTTGAGCCGGCCCGCGCGGTGTCGCGGCACGACATGGCCGGCAATGCGCTGCCAGTAGCGCAGCAGCAGCGGTTCGATCTGCTGCCATGGCACTGCCGGCGTGTCGGGTGAGCGCAGTGCCAGCGCCAGCCCGGGGTCGGTGACCATGCCGCGGCCCAGCATCAGGGCGTCGCAGCCCGAGGCCTCGCGGCAGCGGCGCGCGTCGTCGACGGTCCAGATCTCGCCGTTGGCAATCACCGGAATGGCCACCGCCTCGCGCACCTTTGCGATCTCGTGCCAGTGCGCCGGCGGGCGATAGCCATCGGTCTTGGTGCGGGCGTGGACCACCAGCTCGTCCGCGCCGGCTTCGGCGATGGCCTGCGCGTTCTCGACCATGCGCGAGCGGTCGCGATGGCCCAGGCGCATCTTGGCGGACACCGGCATCGCCGCCGGCACCGCGCGCCGCACCGCGGCGACGATGGCATGCACGAGCTCGGGCTCGTCCAGCAGCACCGCGCCGCCGCGGTGGCGGTTCACCGTCTTGGCCGGGCAGCCGAAGTTCAGGTCGATGCCGGCCGGCTGCAGCCGCGCCAGGGCCGCCGCGTTGTCGGCCAGCACGGCGGGGTCGGAGCCCAGCAGCTGGGCGCGCACCGGCACGCCGGCCGGCGTGCGGCTGCCGCTGAGCAGCTCGGGCATCACGCGGGTGAACACGCGGTCGGGCAGCACCCGGTCCGTCACGCGGATGAATTCGGACACGCAGCGGTCGATGCCGCCCACGCGGGTGAGCATGTCGCGCAGGCTGAAATCGAGCAGCCCTTCCATCGGGGCGAGCAATAGCATGGGCTCGATTGTCGCGGCAGACAATGCACTGATGGACAGCCCCGACCTCGTGATCGCCCGTACCCGCGCCTGGCTCGAGGCCGCGGTGATCGGCCTGAACCTCTGCCCCTTCGCGAAGGGCGTGCATGTGAAGGGCCAGGTGGCCTACGTCGTCAGCGACGCGGCCGATGTCGAATCGCTGCAGGCCGCGCTGGCGCGCGCACTGCTGGCGCTGGCCGCGGCCGACCCCGAGCAGGTCGACACCACGCTGCTGATCCACCCGCAGGTGCTGCAGGATTTCGAGGAGTTCAACCAGTTCCTCGCGGTGGCCGACGACACGCTGCAGTCGCTGGGCCTCGAAGGGGTGCTGCAGGTGGCGAGCTTCCATCCGCAGTTCCAGTTCGCCGGCACCGCACCGGACGACGTCACCAACGCCACCAACCAGGCCCCCTACCCCACGCTGCACCTGCTGCGCGAGGACAGCATCGATCGCGCGGTGGAGGCCTTCCCGGAGGCCGAGGACATCTACGAGGCCAACATGGCGACGCTGGAGCGCCTGGGCCTGGCCGGCTGGGAAGCCTTGCAGGCGCGCTGGAGCGCGGCCGCGGTGCAGCCGGCCATCAACGTTGACCCGAGTGGACGAAGCGACGCGGCCGATCAAGACTGCGCCTGAGACAACCTCGGAGCCCGCCTTGAAGGACCTGAAACACCTGAGCATCGTCGATGGCGCGTTCCTGCACTTCGAATCCGCCGAGATGCCGATGCACGTGGGCAGCCTGAACCTGTTCGAGCGCCCGGCGGGCTACCAGGGCCACTGGTACGAGGATGTCAAGAAGCACATCACCAGCCGCATGCACCGGGCGCCGGTATTCACGCGCAAGCTGGCGATGATGCCCTTCGACCTGGCCAACCCGGTGTGGATCGACGATGACGACATCGACCTCGATTACCACATGCGCTACGTGATACTGCCCAAGCCCGGCACGCGGCAGCAACTCGAGACGCTGGTGGCACGCCTGCATTCGAGCCTGCTCGACCGCAGCCGCCCGCTGTGGGAGTTCTACGTGATCGACGGGCTGGAGAGCGGTGAGCTCGCCTTCTACGGCAAGGTGCACCATGCCGCGATCGATGGCCAGGCCGGCGTGGTGCTGGGCCAGAGCATCTTCGACCTGACACCCGAGCCGCGCAAGGTGAAGCCACCACGGCCGCGCCGCAGCCAGCGCTACCAGCTCGGCGTGGCCGAGCTGCTGGCCGCCGGCATCGAGAACCAGCTGAACCAGGTGGTGACGCTGGCCAAGCTGCTGCCGGGGCTGGCGAAATCGGTGGCCGCGATGGTCGTCGACGCGGTGCAGTCGCGCAGCCAGGCGGTGGCGCCCGCGGCCAAGGGCGCGAAGAAGGGCAGCGCCCTGAAGTTCGCGCCGCCGACGCCCTTCAACCACCCGATCACGAACCAGCGCACGTTCACCGGCGTCACGCTGCCGCTGGACGAGACCAAGCGCATCGGCAAGCTGCTCGGGGCCTCGGTCAACGACATGGTGCTGTGGCTGTGCAGCACGGCGCTGCGCGCCTACCTGAAGGAATCGCGCGAGCTGCCGGACAAGACGCTGGTGGCCGGCGTGCCGATCTCGCTGCGCGAGCAAGGCGACACCAGCATGAACAACCAGGTGGCCGGCACCGTGATCGACCTCGGCACGCAGGAGGCCGACCCGATGAAGCGGCTGTCCGTCATCCTGGCCGGCACCGCGGCGATGAAGAAGCAGATCGGCGCCTTCAGCGGCGTGGTGCCGACCGACTTTCCATCGCTCGGCTCACCGTGGCTGCTGAGCGGCCTGGCCTCGCTGTACGGCCGCTCGCGGCTGGCCGACCGCCTGCGCTTCATGAACGTGGCGATCTCGAACGTGCCTGGCGCGCCGGTGCCGGTGTACCTGGCCGGCGCGAAGATGACCGACTACTACCCGGTGTCGATCGTCGTGCACGGCGTGGCGCTGAACATCACGGTGCAGAGCTACATGGGCCGGCTGTGCTTCGGCCTGATCGCGTGCCGCCGGGCCGTGCCCGATATCGGTGACCTGGCGGCCCACATGAGCCAGGCCTTCGAGCAGTTGAAGGCGCTGGGGGCGGCCGCGGTGGCCGAAGCCGAGCAACGCGAGGAGCCCGCCCAGAAGCTCGCCCAGAAGCCTGCGCCGTCGCCCGCCGCCGCGGTGCCGGCCGAAGCAGCAACGGTCGCCAAGCGCCGCCGCGCGCCCGCCCAGCGGCGCGCCCCGAAAACACCTCCGCCCGCGCTGGCGCCGGCGGTCGGCGCGAAGAAGCCGTCGCGCCGCCGGGCCGCCAACGCGGGCTGATCCCGGCCGGCGAATCGGGCAGGCAGAAGGGGCCGGCTCAGCCGGCGCGGCGCCTTGCGCCCATCCAGCCCAGCAACCCCAGGCCGGCCAGCCACAGCGCCCAGGCGCCAGGCTCGGGCACGGCCGCAGCGTGCGAGCCGGCCAGCACATCGATCGACGCAGTGCCGGCATTCCAGGTGCCGATGTTGAAGACGAACTGCCCGCCCTGCTCCCAGCCGATGGCCTGGAACGAGTAGACCCCCGCCGGCAGCGTGAAGGTGTTCGACAGCGTCAGCGTCGGCGAGGTGTCGGTCGGAAACTCGATGACGTTCTGGCCGCCGATCACCAGGCGCGCACCGTCATCGTGGTAGGCCGCGAACGTGTAGCTGCCGGCTGCCAGTTCGATGAAGCCAGTCACGCGCACGGCCATCAGCGGGTCGCCGACATCGGTGAACGGCACGTTGCCGTCGTTCAGTTCGACGGTCGGGCGGATCTCGCTCGCACTGTTGACGATGGTGAAGCCACCGGTGCCGGCCAGCGCATTCAGCGCGTCGTTGATGCTGTGCGGGCTGGTGTTGACCTCGACCCAGTCGAACTGGAAGCCTGACAGCAGCGGCGGCGGCGATGCCTCGGGCACCGGGTCGGCCCATGCAGCCGACGTGGCGAGGCCAAGGCCCGTGAGCGCGGCGACGCCCCAGCGCGATACGGTGCGGAAGCCTGGATTCCCCTTCATGCGCAAACCCTCCATCGTTCAATCGCTGCAGTATCTGGGGCCCCGTGCGGTATTCACGTTACCTGGTGTAAGGCCCAGCCCCCTAAGCCACGGGAGGCGCGGCCACCGGCCATGTCACCCCCGCGTCACTCCCTGGCCCGCGCCGGCGGCAGGGGCCGCGCCTAGCATCGCGCCGAAACGGAGCCTTCGTGATGCTGCCTCTTCGCCTGTCTGCTGTCCTCGCCGCCGGTGCGCTCGGTGTCCTGCCGTGCACCCCGGCCGAGGCCTTCAACGTCTTCGAGTACGGCGGCAACCAGGCGTTGAAGTGGGGCAGCAACACCGTCGGCACGCCCGGCGGTGTCGTCACCTGGAGCCTGATGCCCGACGGCACCGGGCTCGATGCCAGCGCCCCAGCCGGCATCCATGGCAGCTCGGCACTGGGCAGCCTGATCGCCAGCATCGACGGCGCCTATGGCCCGGGCACCACGCTGGGCATCATCGGCAACGCCTTCGCGCACTGGGCCGCGGTGGCCGACATCAGCTTCCAGCAGGTCAGCGAGACCGGCAGCGTGCCGTTCGCCGCGCCCTACTCGGCCGTCGGCGGCAACGTGATCGGCAGCATCCGCATCGGCGCCTTCGCGATCGACGGCTTCTCCGGCGCCGTCGGCTATGCGCCGCCACCGAACGGGGGCACCACGCTGGAGGGCGACATCATCCTGAACCTCAACGTGGCCTACCAGGTGGCTGCCGGCCAGGACGGTGACCCGTTCTTCCTGTACCCCTGGCCCAGCCCCACCGACCCCGGCCACAAGGACGGCTGGTACCACAACGACCTCGCAGGCCTGATCACGCACGAGCTTGGCCATGCGCTGGGCCTGGCGCATTCGTCGGACCCGAGTGCGCTGATGTGCGGCTACGTCGATGCCTCGTTCGACGGTTCGGCTTGCGCCTACTTCGACCAGCCGCCGTACGACAGCCTGGTGCCGATCAACCGCACGCCCAAAGCGGATGACATCGCCGGCATCCGGTTTCTCTACGGGGCGGCCGCGGTGCCGGAACCGGGCACCTGGGCGCTGTGGCTGGCGGGCCTGGGTGGCATGGCCTGGCGCATGCGGCAGCGCCGCAGTCTGCCGGCGGCTCGGCAGGCCTGAGTGCCGGCGCCGATGCGGCGCCGCACCATGGCTTCGAGGGGACCGCACCCCCTTCACAGGCGCATCGCACAGGCGCATGCTGCGCGCATGAAGCCGCTCATCCGCCTGGTCGGAACGGCATGCCTGCTGGCTGCGGCCCACCCGCATGTCCTCGCCCAAGGGTCAACCGGCACCGGGCTGTCGGTGGAAAGCTGTGTCAGCCAAGACAAGCTGCAGCTGGGCGCTCCCGACCCCTGGGTGATGCTGGCCGACGAGGAAGCCAGCGCCGTCTTCGAGCAGATGATGCAACGCTACCCGGTGCTGCAGCGCGACGGCGTGGTGCCCAGCCGCATCGCCCTGTGGCGCCGGCCGGACAATGGCGCCTGGCTCTACATCACGCTGCTCGATCACCCGTCGCGCAGCGGCGAGATGTGCTTCACCGCCACCGTCGTCGCGCGGCCGCTGGCGATCACCGCGTCGCTGTTGCGCAAGTACTTCGACCTGGCCACGGCCGCACGGACATCGCCCCTGCCCGGCCGACTCAAGGCTTGAAGCCCAGGCCTATCTTGCTCATCGCCTCGTCGATCGGAATGAACAGATTGACGCTGGCGCCGGCGCCCTCGCCGTAGCCCCCCGACACGATGCCGATCACCGCGCCATCGCGGCGGATCAACGGACCGCCACTGTTGCCGGGCAGCACCTTGGTATCGCTTTGCAGGTACTTGCGTTGATCAAAGGTGGGCGTGCCGCTGAGCACACCCTTGGTCAGCGATGAAGCAAAGCGGTCGCCGAAGGGTGAGCCAATCACGAAGACTGCATCGCCCACGCTCGGGGCCTGGCTGGCCAGCGCAAAGGCGCGCAGGCTGACGGATTCGGTCTTCAGCAACGCCACGTCGCGCGCCTTGTCGCTGCGCAAGACTTCGCCCACCACATCGCGACCCGTGGCCAGCCGCACCTTGACGTACCTGTTGTCGCCCACCACGTGCTGATTGGTCAGCAGGTAGCCGCCGGCGTCGATGTAGAAGCCGCTGCCGCTGCCAACACCGCTCTGTACCGTCACGACCGCGGAGCGCTCGGCGGCAAACTCCTCATCGGGCGCCTCCTTCGGATCGGGCCGACGGGCCACGGCCAGCAGTTCGACCGGCTTCGCGCCATCGCCCGCGGTCGGTACTGCCGGATCTGCGCGCAGGCGCGCGGCCATGCCGGGGTCGGCCAGCGCGTTCTGCAAGGCCGAGAGGAAGGCACCATCGACATAGTCGTCCAGCGACTTCTCGATCTTGCGCTCGCTGCTGAAGCTGCCCTCGGTGACCAGGCTGTACACCACCTTCTGCAGCTTGGGCGAGAACAGTTCCCAGTTCAGGCGCATCCAGACGCCACCCGCATTGTCGCGAGCCCCGCCCGAACAGATCTGGAACTCGACACCCCGCAGCGTGGCCGCCAGCTCATAGTCCCCCGACTCGGCATTGGGCTTGCTGTCGAAGGCCGAGACCTCGGTGCTGGCATCCTTGAAGCCCATGCGCTTGAACTCGCGCCGTGCGGCTGGTGCAAAGCGATTCGTGAGCACCGGGATGATCTTGCTGGTCAACGTGAGCGGCTGGACATTCGAGCAGAACAGGCCGGTGCGGATTTCGCCGAACTTTTCGTCCGTGGCCACGGCAACCGACTTCTTGTAGATCAAGGTGCGTTCCGGTTCACCCGTTCCCCACGGCGTCGGTACTGTGGTGGGCACCTGCTTCACCGGTGGCGGATCGGCCGCCTGGGCGCCTGACCACACCGACAGCCCCAACAGCAACCCCGCGATTCCCTGAATGCCTTTCATGGCTCTGGACCTCCCCATCTCGGCCACGATTGTGGCGGCCTTTGCCGGGGCGACTCGCGCTCAATCGGTGTTCTGCGCAATGCGCCACAGCACACCGGACGGATCGAACACGACGAAGTCGCGCATACGCCACGGTTGCTGCTGGACCGCACCGACGTGCACGCCGTAGCGGCCGGCCAGGTCAGCGGCCTGCACGGCCTGCCACCAGGCGTCCACGTCCTCCACCAGCAAATGCATCATCAGGTTCTTCGCCAGGCCTTCGTCGTAGAAGTCCTGCAGCAGGAAGCTGACATCACCGTGGTGGAAGTAGGCGATGCCGTCATCGTCCGAGGCCTGGGTGAAGCCCAGGTCGGCATAGAAGCGCTTGGACAGCTCGAAGTCCTTCGCCGGCACGAAGGCCTTGATCTCGATGGCGCGCAGGTTGGCCATGCCCGTCCCTCACGCGCTGGCGGGCACGCCCGCGCGGCCCAGTGCGTGCACGCGCCGGATGCCCTGGATGATGAAGTAAGCGGCCAGCGCGTGGAAGCCGACCGACATCCAGTCCTGGAACACGACATAGATCGCGGCGTCGACGAGGTACAGCGCCAGGCCCAGGTAAAAGGCCCACAGGCGCCCCTGCTGCGCGAGCCAGCCCATCAGGACGTAGAAACCGACGATGCCCGCCGTCACGACAATCGCCAGCGGCAGCACCTTCGCGAACATCATGCTGGCGATCGTCGCCATCCCCAGCCCGACGACGAAGTTCACATCGCTGCCGGCATGGAACAGCACGGCATTCACTGCCGACAGTCCGGCGATCCACCAGAACCAGCGCGCGGCCGAGCGAACGACCGGATCTTCCGTGATGCTCATCGTTGTCCCTCCCTCCGGGTCTGCAAATCGATGCAGTCCGGCAACGATAGCAGAGCCGCTCACTTGCGCGGTTTGGCGCGCGCCGCGTCGATCTTGCGCCAGTACTGGAACTCGTCCTCGTGCACTTCGATGTCGATCTCGGCCACGCGCGCCTGCAGCCGCTCCTGCACCTCGGTGACGGCCGCGTTGTAGATGCTCGGACCGATCTCGTCGATGAAGAAGCTCAGCAGCGCGCCGGCGGCGATGTTGCCGATCGGCTCGTCGAAGTTCTCCTTGAAGTAGCGCTCGATCGAGCGCAGGGCTTCGGCGCGGGCTTCCTTGGTGAGCGTGATCGGCATGCGCGCCTCAGCGCCCGATGCCGTCCGGCAACTCGATCTTCACCTCGAGCACCTCGAGGTTGTCCTGGCGCTCCAAATGCACCTTGATGTCGTCGGCCTTGATGGCCACGTACTTCGAGATCACGGCCACCAGCTCCTGCTGCAATTGCGGCAGGTAGTCGGCGCGGCTGCCGCGGCCCGAGCGTTCGTGAGCGAGGATGATCTGCAGCCGCTCCTTGGCGACCGAGGCGGTCTTCTTCTTCTCGCCGAGCAGGAAGGAAAGCAGCGACATGGGCGGCTTACCTCCCACCGAACAGGCGCTTGAAGAAGCCGGGCTTCTCGGCGTCGGTGAAGCGCATCGGAATCGTCTCGCCCAGGAAGCGGCCGACCACGTCCTTGTAGGCTTCGCTCACGTCGCTGCCCTTCAGGTGGATGGCGGGCAGGCCCTGGTTCGAGGCGTCGAGCACCGTCTCGCTCTCGGGCACCACGCCGATCAGCGGGATGCGCAGGATCTCCTGGATGTCGTCGAGCGACAGCATCTGCCCGCCGACCACGCGGCTGGGGTTGTAGCGCGTGATCAGCAGGTGTTCCTTGATCGGCTCCTTGCCATCGATCGCGCGCTTGGTCTTGCTCGACAGGATGCCGAGGATGCGGTCGGAGTCGCGCACCGACGAGACTTCGGGGTTCGTCACCACCAGCGCCTCGTCGGCGAAGTGCATCGCCATCAGCGCGCCGGTCTCGATGCCGGCCGGCGAATCGCAGACGATGTAGTCGAAGCCCATGCCGGCCAGGTCGTTGAGCACGCGCTCGACGCCGTCCTGCGTCAGCGCGTCCTTGTCGCGTGTCTGGCTGGCGGCCAGCACGAACAGGTTGTCGCACTGCTTGTCCTTGATCAGCGCCTGGTTCAGGTTGGCTTCGTTGTGGATCACGTTGATCAGGTCGTACACGACGCGGCGCTCGCAGCCCATGATCAGGTCGAGGTTGCGCAAGCCCACGTCGAAGTCGATCACCGCCGTCTTGTGCCCGCGCAGGGCCAGGCCGGAGGCAAAGCTGGCGCTGGTGGTCGTCTTGCCGACGCCGCCTTTGCCAGAGGTGACCACAATGATCTTGGCCATCGGAGGGGCTCCTTCTTTCGGTTCAAGCTTTCAGGGGTTCGATGCGCAGCTTCTCGCCTTCGAGCCGCACCATCGCCGGCTTGGCCAGCACCTCGGGCGGCAGCTCGGTCTCGGTGGTGCGGTAGATGCCGGCGATCGAGAGCAGCTGCGGCTCGAGGCAGGTGCTGAAGATGCGCGCCTCGGTGTTGCCGCGCGCGCCGGCGATCGCCCGGCCGCGCAGCGGCGCATAGACATGGATGTGGCCATCGGCAATGACCTCGGCGCCGAAGCTCACCACGGCGAGCACGACGAGATCGCCGCGCGCATAGACGCGCTGGCCCGAGCGCAGCGGCTTGTCGACCACCAGCGTGGCCGGTGCCGCGGCGGGCACCTCGCGCACGACCTCGACCTCGCGCAGCACTTCCACTTCTCGCACCACCTCGCGCACGGCTTCGTTGACGACGGGGGGCTTCGGCACGGGCGCGCTCGGCGGCGCCGCGTCCAGGGCTTCGGCCAGCCCGGCGGCCTGCGCGGCGGCCACTTGCGCCACGCTGCCGCCCTGCACCGCGATCGGCTGCAGCCGATGCTCGCGCAGGCAGGCCAGCAAGGCCTCGAAGTCGATCGGCGCATCGGCCTCGCGCAAGGGGCTCAGGTCGACCACCAGCGGGTCGTTGTCGAACAGGCCGGGCGCCTCGGCCACGCGGGCCGCCAGCGCCTGGCGCAGCGCATCGAGGTCCGCGGTCTGCAGGCGCAGCGCGGTCAGCGTCCAGGCCGTGCTCTTGAGGTCAAAAGGGGGGGTTGCCGGGGGTGCGAGGGCCATGGGCGGGCCAGGAAGAGAGACGACGACGAGCACTGCAGCGCGGCAACACGCCGATGGCCCGCCGCGCAAGCCCCGAAGTGTATCCGCCCGCCTGGGGCCGGCCGGGCTGCCCGGGGACGGGACTTCTACGGGGTCGTGACCAGACGTTCTCCGCCGCTGGCCGGCAGCACGAACGAATGCACCAGCGATGGCTGGGCCAGCCGCCGGTGCACCCGGTCGAAGCGTTCGAACGGGATGTCGCGCAGCAGCGGCCGCAGCTTGCCGAACAGGTAGGCACTGTCGTGCACCAGACGGGGAAAGTGCAGCAGCGTCACGTCCACCGGATGCTCGGCGGCGGCCAGCATCAGCCGGTACAAACGGTCACGCAATACCTGCTCCTGGTCGGTGCCGCTGCGCGTGCCGACCAGGCCGCCGGCGAGCTCCTTGCGCTTGAGCCAAACCTTCAAACGACGCGGCCATGACATGCCGGCCAGGTGCAGGTTCATCACGCGGCGGCGGCTCTCGGCCGCCTCGTGCAGCGCGCGCATCGGCACGAACACATGGTCGATCACGATGTCCGGGCGCGCGAACACCTGCGCCGCATGGTCGCAGAAGGCCGGCGCCTTCACGATGTACGGCGCGCCCTGGCGCCGCACGTCGATCTCCAGGCCCGCCTGGGCCACCGCGCTCTTGCGCGCGGAAATATCACGGCAGCTGAAGCCGGTATCCAGCCCCAGCAAGGTGAGCAGCTCGATCAGGAAGGTGGTACCGGCGCGGCCGGTGCCGGTGATCACCGTGTGGTGCCGTGGCAGCAGTCCCCTGAACGAAGCTGCCTGCGTGGCCGGGTAGCTGGGCATCGGCGTCATGGGGTCGCACTGTGAGGTACGGCCGTCAAGCGCGTGTGACTGGCGTGTTGCCAGCGTTTTCAAAGTGTCTGTGCCTGGCCCCGCGGGATGCGATGATCGCGGCCTTTCGTCGCTTCACAGCCTGCCGCCATGAACTGCAAGCCCCTCGTTGCCCTGACCCTGTTGCTGTCCACTGCCGCCTTCGCGCAGGCGCCCGCTGCTTCGGCCGCCGCGGCCCCGGCGCTCAACGAAGTGGCAGCCAAGTCGGCCAAGGAAGCGGGTGCAGTGGTCACCGACAGCGGCCTGGTCTACCGCTCGCTGCGCGAGGGCAAGGGGCCCTCGCCGGCGGCCACCGACACGGTCAAGGTCCACTACCGCGGCACCTTCCCCGACGGCCGCGAGTTCGACAGCTCGTACAAGCGAGGCGAGCCCACCGAGTTCCCGCTCAACCGCGTCATCAAGTGCTGGACCGAGGGTGTGCAGCGCCTGAAGGTCGGCGGCAAGGCCAAGCTGACCTGCCCGCCGAACATCGCCTATGGCGAGCGTGGCGCCGGCGGCGTGATTCCGCCGAACGCGACGCTGCTGTTCGAAGTGGAACTGCTGGGCATCCAGCGCCGCTGAACGCAGCCGCCATCTTCTGGTGCATCGGTCCGGCCATGCACCGCCAGCGTGAATCCCGCCCCAGTGCGGAGCGCGGCGTGTAGGGAGTCTGTAGGGAGGTCTTGCGACCTTCCTCGACCTTGATCCAGATTCATCAAGACCCCCGGTGGGGCGGCCGACATAGCGGCCAAGCGGCATGGGGTGCCGCGCTACACCGGGAGAGCATGATGAGATTTCTGGACCACTTGCGGCTGCGAACCAAGTTCGCGGTCGTTGCCCTGCTGGCAGTGGCGATGGCCACCGCGCCGGCCACGCTGGTGCTGCGAGAACGGCTGCAGGCGATTGCCAGCGCCCGCACCGAGGCTGCCGGCATCGCGCCGGCGGGTGCGCTGCTGAAGCTGATCCGCCTGACCCAGCAGCACCGTGGCCTGAGCGCCGCGATGCTGGCCGGCAATGCCAACGCCGCCACGCAGCGCCAGGCGGTGCAGGCCGATCTGGTCAACAGCCTGCAGCAGGCCGAGGCCGCGACCGCCACGCTGGGGCAACCGGCGCTGAACGAACAGGCCGGCACCTTGCGCGCGCAGTGGCAGCCGCTGGCCGAGGCCCTGGCGGCGAAGACGCTCGATGCCCCCGGCAGTTTCAGCCGCCACACGGCGCTGGTGAGCCAGCAGCTGGACCTGCTGCGCAGCATCGTCGACAGCTCGACCCTGGCACTGGACGACGAGCCCGCCGCGCACCACCTGATCACCGCGACGCTGACCCATCTGCCGCGCTTGACCGAAGCGCTGGGCCAGTTGCGTGCGCGCGGCAACGTGGTGCTGCAGCAGCAGGCCGCCTCGCCGGAAGACAAGGCCCGGCTCGAGGCGCTGGCCAGCATGGCGCGGCTGTTCCAGCGCGACGCCCGCTATGCCTTCGAGCGCATGGCCGCGAGCGACGCCACGATGGGCCGGGGCCTGCAGGCCGCCGTCGACAACGCCGCCCGGCAGGGCGAGGCCGCGCTGGCGCTGCTGGACAGCCGCGTGCTGCGGGCCGAGACGCTGGACCATCCGGCGGCCGCTTACTTTGCGAGCCAGACGGAGGCGATCGACGCGCAGTTCCGGCTGGTCGACGATGCCTTCAGCCAGCTGACCCGCTCGCTCGAGCAGCGCGTCGCGCAGGCCCGGGCCACGCTGGCCTGGCTGGGCGCGGCGCTCGCGCTGCTGGCCTTGCTGTCGCTGGGGCTGCTGTGGCAGATCGCACGGGCCACGGCACGCGGCATCGATGCCGCGCTGCAGGTGGCCCGCACCGTCGCGGCCGGCGACCTGGGCACCGAAGTGATCGTGCGCGGCCGCGACGAGACCGGCGAGCTGCTGCAGGCGCTGAAGACCATGAACGACAACCTGGGTGCCGTGGTGCGCCAGGTGCGCCAGGGCAGCGAGCAGATCGCCACCGGCGCCGGCCAGATCGCCGGCGGCAACGCCGACCTGAGCCAGCGCACCGAAGAGCAGGCCAGCAACCTGCAGCAGACCGCCGCCTCGATGGAACAGCTGGGCGCCAGCGTTCGGCATAACGCAGAATCGGCGCGTCAGGCGGCCGAGATGGCGCAGGCCGCCAGCCAGGTGGCGCAGCAAGGCGGCGCCGTGGTGGGCGAGGTGGTGCAGACGATGGAACAGATCAGCGCGGCCAGCCGGCGCATCGGCGCCATCATCGGCGTCATCGACGGCATCGCCTTCCAGACCAACATCCTGGCGCTGAACGCCGCGGTGGAAGCCGCGCGGGCCGGCGAACAGGGCCGCGGCTTCGCGGTGGTGGCCGCCGAGGTGCGCAACCTGGCACAGCGCAGCGCCCAGGCCGCGCGCGAGATCAAGACCCTGATCCATGCCAGCGCCGAGCAGGTGGACACCGGCGCGCGCCAGGTGGCCGATGCCGGCGCGACGATGCAGCGCATCGTCCAGCAGGTGCAGCAGGTGGATGCGCTGGTCACGGCGATCGGCGAATCGACGCAGCAGCAGGCCCAGGGCATTGCCCAGGTCGGCGATGCGATGAACCAGCTCGACCAGGTCACTCAGCAGAACGCCGCGCTGGTACAGGAAAGCGCTTCGGCGGCCGATTCGATGCACGCGCAGGCGGCCCGGCTGGTGGAAGCCGTGGGGGCGTTCAGACTGGCCGGGGCTTGAACCCCCGATGGCAGGCCGGCAGCCTGGCAGGGGCCTGGCCGTGAAGGGCGAGGCCGCTATCAGCGATTCAGAGCGGCCAGGCTGACGAGCGCCACGAGCGTCAGCAGCGCGGCGGTGCCGTAGCACAGCAGCTTGGCGGCCAGGCCCGTCTTCAGGCCCAGGTCGTGCAGGCTGTGGAAGATGCGGTGCACGGCGTGCCAGGCAAACAGCGAGACGACGATGAACAGCAGGCCCATGCCCGGCAGGCTGCGCGCGAATGCCAGCATGCGGTCGTGACGCAGCAGGTCCGCCGGCAGCAGCAGGCCCAGCGGCACCGCGATGCCGGTGATGAAGACGAGCACAGGCCCCAGCAGCGCCGAGAGCATGCCGCCGGCGCCGAACAGCAGCCAGAAGATCGGTGCGTTCGATCGCTTGTGCGGCGTGTTCATGTGCCCCACCCTCGGGCCAGCATCAGCGTGACCAGCGTGACGACCCCGATGGCGGCCCAGCCGCTGCGGGTGATGGTGGCGGCCGCGACACGATGGCCGCGCCAGTACAGCGCGGGCAGGGTCTTGGGCATGATCTCGAACCAGCTGCGCGCATGCACGGCCATGGCCAGCAGCAGCACGGCATGCAGCAGCAGCGCCGCCGGGCTGCGCAGCGCGGCGAGCCAGCCGTTCCAGGCCGCCTCGCCCTGCACCAGCCGGACCAGTCCCACGGCCAGCACCACCGCGTAGACCAGCACCGCCACCGCGGTGGCCTCGCGCACCATGTAGCGCATGAAGAACGGGTCGCGCTGCCACCAGGCCCCCATCGGCCGCCGGTAGGGCCGCTTCGTGCCGCTCATCGCCCTGCCCCCTTGGGCGCGATGAAGCGCAGGAAGTAGTCGCGCGCCGAGTTCATCTTGTTCTGGTTCACCGCATTGGCGGGATCGACGCCCTTGGGGCAGACCTCCGAGCAGTAGCCCACGGCCGTGCAGCTCCACACCCCTTCCTCGGCATTCAGCACCGCCATGCGCTGCGCGCGGCCACCGTCGCGCGAATCGGCGTTGTAGCGGTGCAGCAAGGCCAGCACGCCCGGGCCGGTGAAGGCCGGGTCCAGCCCGAACTGCGGGCAGGCCGCATAGCACAGCATGCAGTTGATGCAGGAGCTGAAGGACTCGATGCGCTCCAGCTCGGCGGGCAGCTGCCGGTACTCGCCCTCGGCCAGGCTGCGCGCGGTCTTGGGGATCAGGTAGGGCTTGATGCCCTCGAGCTTCGTCATGAAGCCGCTGGCGTCGACGACCAGGTCCCGCTCGATCGGGAAATGCGCCAGCGCCTCGACGCGAACCGGCCCGGGCTGCAGGTCGCGCAGGAAGGTCTGGCAGGCCAGCTGCGGCTTGCCGTCGATCATCATCCCGCAGCTGCCGCAGATCGCCATCCGGCACGACCAGCGGAAGCTCAGGCTGCCGTCGATCTCGTCCTTGATGTGCTGCAGGGCCTGCAACACCGACATGTCGTCGCGGTAGGGCACGCTGTAGCGCTGCCAGGTCGGCACCTCGTCGACCTCGGGGCGGTAGCGCAGCACCTCGATCTCGATCTCAGCCATGCTGGGCTTCCTTGGACGGCCGCTCCGCCTCGGCGCGCTCGCCGGCAGCGCCGTAGGCGCGCGTGCCGGGCGCCGAGCGGGTGATGGTCACGGCGCCCCACTCGATGGTCGGCGCGCCACCGGCGGCATCGAACAGCGCGAGGCTGTGGGCCAGGAATTTCGCGTCATCGCGCTGCGTGCAACCGGCGTCCAGGCGCTGATGGGAGCCGCGCGATTCGCGCCGCGCCAGCGCGGCGTGCGCCATGGCCTGGGCAACGTCGAGCTGGAAGCCGAGTTCCAGCGCCTGCAGCCACTCGGTGTTCCAGCCGCGCGAGACATCGTCCAGCCGCAGGCTGTGCCAGCGTTGCTTGAGCTCCGCGAGCTTGGCGCAGGTGGCCAGCAAGGCGGCCTCGGTGCGGTAGATGCCGCAGCCGTCCTCCATGCTCTGCGCCATCTCGCGGCGCAGCGTCGCCAGGCGCTCGCCGCCGGCCGGCCGGGCCTCGATGGGGCGCAGCGCCGCGCTGCGGCTGCGCGCGGCCAGGTCGGCCAGCCGGGTGGTGTCGGCCGGCGCCACTTCGCGCGCATGCGCCAGGGCCTGCAGGCCCGCCACCTTGCCGAACACCAGCAGTTCGGTGAGCGAGTTGGACCCCAGGCGATTGGCCCCGTGGATGCCGACGCTGGAACACTCGCCGGCCGAGAACAGGCCGGGCAGCGGCGCGGCCGTGCGACCGTCGGCCAGGATGCCGCCCATCGTGTAGTGCACGGCGGGCAGCACCGGGATGGGCGTGCGGGCCGGGTCGACGCCGAGGTAGTTCAGCGCCAGGTCGTAGATCTGCGGCAGCCGCTCGCGCAACTTGTGCTCGCCGAGATGGCGCAAGTCCAGTTGCACATGCTCGCCGTGGCGGCCGGTGACGGTGCGACCCTTCTGCTTCTCGTGCCAATAGGCCTGGCTCAGCCGGTCTCGCGGGCCCAGTTCCATGGCCTTGTTGCGGGGCTCCGGGGTGGCCGGGCCCAGACCATAGTCCTGCAGGTAGCGATAGCCGTCCTTGTTGAGCAGGAAGCCGCCCTCGCCACGACAGGCCTCGGTGAACAGCAGGCCGGTGCCCGGCATGCAGGTGGGGTGGTACTGCACGAACTCCATGTCGCGCAGCGGCACGCCCTGGCGGTAGGCCAGTGCCATGCCATCGCCGGTGACGATGCCGCCATTGGTGTTGTCGCGAAACACCCGACCGGCGCCCCCGGTGGCGATGATGGTCGCGCGCGCCCCGACGAGGCGGAACTCGCCGGTCGACACGTCGATCAGCAGAGCCCCCTGCACGCGGCCCTGGTCCACCATCAGGTCGACGCAGAAGTGCTCGTCGAAGCGCCGGATCGACGGATGCTTGATCGAGGTCTGGAACAGCGTGTGGAGCATGTGGAAGCCGGTCTTGTCGGCGGCGAACCAGGTGCGCTCGATCTTCATCCCGCCGAAGGCGCGGACGTTGGCTCGACCCTCCGCCGTGCGGCTCCAGGGGCAGCCCCAGTGCTCGATCTGCACCAGCTCCTCGTGGGCATGCTCGACGAAGTAGTCGACGACATCCTGCTCGCACAGCCAGTCGCCGCCGGCCACGGTGTCGTGAAAGTGGGCGTCCAGGCTGTCGTGCGCCTGCGTCACGCCGGCCGCGCCACCTTCGGCGGCGACCGTGTGGCTGCGCATCGGATACACCTTGGACACCAGCCCGACCGAGAGCGCCGGATCGGCCTCGGCCATCGCGATGGCCGCGCGAAGGCCGGCGCCGCCCGCCCCGATGATCAGAACGTCGACGCTGGCGGCCGCGATCGGTTCGGCCATGGCCTCACAGGCGCCGCAGCACCCACAGCTGGTACAGGCGGCCGAAGAAGAACTCGTGCCGCTGCACTTGCACGTTAGCGTCCGCCGGCAGGAACGTGGCCAGCTCGTGCCGCCACAGGTCCATCGCGAACGGTTCGAGCCGCCGGAAGATCCAGCGCATCAGCGCACGCATCGGATGCCAGCGCGAGGGCTGGTGGTAGTCCATCACCACCAGTTGGCCACCGGGCGCCAGCAAGCGCAGCGCCTCGGCCAGCGTGGCGCGCCGCACGGGCTCGGGCTGCTCGTGCAGCAGGAAGAACAGCAGCACGCGGTCGTAGCGGGCAGATGGGCCGCCCATGCCGGAGGCATCGCCATGCAGCAGCGTGACGCGATCGTCCGGCGGCAGCTTGCGCCGCAGGTTGCCCAGCTGGATCGGCAGGATGTCCACCACGTCGAGCCGCGCGTCGCCGGCCAGGCGCTGGCACAGCCGGGCGGTCAGGTTGCCGTAGACGCAGGCCATCTGCAGGGTTCGGCCAGCCAGGGGCGCGGGGCCCAGCGCCTCGAGCGCCGTGTCGCGCAGCCGGCTGTAGTTGCCGAACAGGATGGTGTTGACCAGCCAGTCGCGCTCGAAGGTCTGCACCGCTCGCGGATGCACATAGGCCCACCAGTAGGTCTGGGACAGGTAGCTCGGCACCGCGCAGGCGGTTTCTCCGCCGGGGGATGTGGGGTCGAGCGCCGCGGGCACTTCCATGCGGGAACCTCCTTCGCAAGCATCAGTACCGGTAGCGCAGCGCCAGGCGCAGCACGGTCACGTTGTGCCGCGGCGCCTGCTCGCCGAGCACCAGCAGGTTGGACACCGCGCCCTCCTGCACGCCGTCGAGATGCCAGTCGTTGCTCGTCTGGTGCTCGTAGGTGGCGGCGCACAGCACCGACAGCTTGCTGTCCACCTGGTAGCGGGCCTGCAGGCGCAGGCTCTCGCGCCGGGTGCTGACGTTCGGGAACTCGCTGATCAGCCCGTTGTCGATCGCCACGTCCAGCCGGCTGCGGCTGACGACGGCGTCGACGCCGAGGTCCAGCCGGCCCCCCAGGGCCTGATGGCTCAGACCCACGCCGAAGACATCCGAGCTGTCGCGTGAGCGGGCCCACCAATCGGGCTGGCTGAAGGCCTGGCTTCCCGCCTGGCGCGCACGCGCCCGCTCGCTCGAGGCAAACGCGCGCAGCTGCGTCTTGTCCGACAAGGTGACGGACAGGTCGCCCGCCGCGGACTCCGAATGGCCCTCGAGCCGGCCGATCGTCGACTGCGAGTAGTCATCGCGCGAGGCACTCAGGTCCAGGCCGAGGGCGACGCTCTCGCCCAACGCCAGGTCGGCACGCACGCTGCCCTGGTCGCGCACCCGCTCGGCGAGATTGAACTTGCGCAGCAACGGGTTCTCGGGCGGCGTGATCCAGGTGGCCGTGCCGTAGACCGATGGGCGCTTGTCGAGCTGCGCCAGCTTCAAGGTCAGGCCCAGCGGCTGCATGGGCCGCAACGCGATGCGGGCCCAGGCCTGGGTCTCGCGCGTGGTGACCACTTCCTGCAGCGATCGGGTGCGCAGGTCGTAGTCCAGGCCGACGCTCGCGCGCAGGCTGCCTGGGCCCCGGTAGTCGGCACTCAGCTGCGCCCGGTCCTGCGTGAAGTCGAAGGGCTGATTGATGCGGATCACCGTCGTGTCGGCAAACACGTCGGCCGACACCGCCGGCAGGCTCAGCCGCGGACTGCGGTTGTCGCGCACGCTGCGGACATAGCTCGCGTTCACGTAGAAGCGCTCGGCCAGCATCCCGGTCAGCCGGACGTTGCCGTCGAAGACATCCACCTTGCCGTTCAGCGCGCTGGCCGGCAGCGCCCCGACCGACAGGCTGCTGTTCGTGGTGAGCGGCAGGAACGCGGCATCCTGCGTCATGCGGCCCCAGGCCACATCGCCGCTGGCGCGCCAACCGGCCGCGATCTCGTAGGCCCCGCTGAAGGCCAGCTGGTGGAACTGGTTGCCCGGCGGCCGGGCCAGTTCGCCGCGCTCGGCACCGGCGATCGGGACGAAGGGGTTGGCCCACCGGAACGCTTCGTCGTCATTGCGGTAGACCGAGCCGCGGTAGGCGATCGAGGCGAACAGTGGCCCCCGCGCAAAACCGAGCGTGAGGCCGAGCTGGCTGGTGCTGTCGTCGACAGGCGCCACCAGCTGCGCGGCGCTGGAGAAGAACGAGCCGGACACGCGCTGGGTGCCGTCGCGCACGTCATGGCGGAAGTCCAGCCGCAGGCTCCACGGATCGGCCACCAGGAGCCGGGCGTCGGCGTCGAAGCGCGATCGCTTGTAGCCGATGTCCATCGGCTCGGTCTGCACATGGCCGCTCTCGGCGTAGGCCAGGCGCAGATCCATGCCGCCTTCGCGTCCGACACGGCCCTGCGCGGAGCGCACATCCAGCCCCAGGTCTGCCGCGCTCAGGTCGCCATAGAGGCCGTCCGCGCGCCGCAGTGTCAGCTCGCCGCCCAGCAGCAGGTAGCCGCGCTCGCGCTTGAGCCCGGTGTAGTCGCCAAAGCGCCCCGGCGTGCCCTGCACCGCGATGACGCCGGCCTCGACGGCGGCCGTGGTCGCTGCGGGTTCGAAGGGGCAGGTCTCGCACTTCCATTGCGAGGTGTCGACCGCCAGCGCGGCGCCGCCGTGCAGGCTCAGCGCCATGCTCAGCATCGATCCAGGCACGAACGAGCGTCTCATGGCCATCACCGCAACAGTTTGGCCCCGGCGGGGTGGTTGGAGCCGTGCACCTGGCTGTGGCAGTTGGTGCAGCTGCCCGCCGCCAGGAAGATGGCGCCACCGCCGCCTGCCCCGGGCAAGCCGGCGGGCGTGCGCGTGACGGACGGGTGTGCCGCCTGCGAGTGGCACTGCTGGCACAGCAGAGGCGGGCTCTTGTCGAGCAGCGCCGGCCGGATCGAGCCATGCGCGTTGTGGCACAGGCTGCAGTCTTCGGCCACCGGCGCGTGCTCCCACAGCAGCGGGCCGCGCTTCTCGGCATGGCAGCTGTAGCAGGTCTGGTTCAGCGTCGGCCGGACCAGGCTGGCGACCGTGTTCGCCGGCCCGTGCGGGTTGTGGCAGTCGCCACACGCCATGCGGCCCTGGCGGACCGGGTGCGCTGAAGCCTTCTGGAAGTCAGCGCGCTGCTGCCGGTGGCAGGCAAAGCAGACTTCGGGCTGGGTCGCCTTGCCGAGCACCGGATCTCGGGCCGCGTGAACCCGGTGGCAGTCGCTGCAGCCCAGGCCGGCACGATCGTGCGCCGCTGCGTGCCAGCCGCCGCGCCGCGCATCGTTGCGGTGGCAGGCCAGGCAGGCTTCGTTGCGCTCGCGCGGCGGCATGAACGAGTCGGGCTTCTGGCTGTTGAGGGTGCTCTTCTTGTCGCTGCCCTTGGTCGCATGCCGCGCGCCCGGTCCGTGGCAGGCTTCGCACTGCAGGCCGCCAGGGCCGAACGGCGCATGCGCGTCGCCCCGCCGCGCATGGGGCGTCTTGAAGATGCCCGCCGTCGAGAAGCTGGCCGTGTCGGCTTCCTCGTCATGGCAGCCCAGGCAGGTATCCGCTCCTTTTTCGGTATAGCCCCCATTCGCATCCGCGGCCCTCGATGCCGGACTGGCCAGGCCGCCCAGCAGCGCCAGCACCGCACCCAGCCAGCGCATCGCGCGGCTCATCGCGCCCCCGCCTTCCGGGCCGGCAGGTCCGGCACGACGATGGCCCGGTGCTTCAGCGCCACATAGGCCCCCTGGGTCAGCACGCCCTTCTCGACGAGCTCGGCCTTGCTGCGATAGGGCCGGCCGGCGACGATCTTGCGGGCGAGTTCCGCGTCGACGCCCGGCAAGGTGCGCAGCTGCTGCACCCCCGCATGGTTGAGGTCCACGGCTGGCGCGGGCTTGGCGCCCAGCGCCGGGCCAGCCAGCGCAAGGCCCGCCAGCAGGCCCCAGACAGGGGCCCGCCAGTACTGCCTGTGGCCGGCGGTTGCCATCATTTGGCGTGCATCGCCTTGATGTCGGCAATGCGTCCGCTGTCGTGGCAGACCAGGCAGGTCTCGGTCGTGCCCAGGGCCGTGCTGCGCGGCACGTAGATCGAGCCGCCGTTGGCCGCCATGTGCGCCCGCGCCTGCTTCGAGTCATGGCAGGCAAAGCAGGCGGTCGCGATCGGCGAGTTCACCAGCGTGGTGCCGGCGGCCTGCGTCGTGACCCCGCTGCCGGCATTGAAGCTGAAGCCGGCGCCATAGCTGAGATCCGGCGTGATGTAGGGCGAGTAGCTGAAGCTGTTCGCGCCACTGGCCAGCGTGCCGCTCGCGACGGTGCGGTACAAGCGGCTGTCGCGAACACTGTCGGGCAGCGCGGTGTTGTCCTGCTGGAAGAAGTAGTAGCTGCCTGGCAGGTGGCAGGTCTCGCACTGCTTCAGCACCCCCGGGAACTTGACCTTCCAGAAGCCTTCGGTCGCGGAAGCCGCATGCCAGTTGAAGGGCACTTCGCGCTTCGCGCTGCCGTGAATGGCGTGGATGTAGCTGGTCGAGTCCGCCGACCAGCCGCTGCTGGTGCGGTTCGGGGTGTGGCACCACGCGCAGGTGGACCCGTCGTTGCGTTGGCCGCCGTGGAAGGCGTCCTCGGTGAAGGCACCGAGTTCCTGGTGGCACTTGTTGCACCGCGCATCCTCGACGATGGCGCGCCGGCCGGTGTAGCCTGCCGCGACCTTCTGTGCGTTCGGCGCGATGACGATCAACCCGCCGACCTCGTTGGCCAGGCCTGCCGGCGAAGGCGCGACCGGATAGTCGGCCAGGTTGGTCTGCGTCAGCGGCAGCGTATTGACCACGTTGTACGAGTAGCCGATGCCGCCGGTCAGCATCACCGCGTTGTCGGGCACCTTCACGTTGGTCAGGGTCAGCGTGTAGAAGCCGTTGGCATCCGGGCCGTTGAGGGTCCCGGCCCCGGTGCCGCTGGCGGTGCCGTTCCAGATCGCCTTGATGTAGCCCGCCGCGCTGGCATTGAAGTCGGCCGGCTGCGTGGTGCCGTCCTGCGGCACGGCGAAGACGAACTGGGCGCTGGGCGAGCCCATGAAGCCGTCCCAGAACTCCTTGTCGCCGGTGGCCGGGTTCGCGGTTGCCGACGCGAAGGGCGTCAGGTCCTTGCGGGCGCCGTTCTGCAGCATGCGGAACACGATGACCGGCTGCTTGCTGGCATTGCGCGAAACACTCTGCACCTCGTAGCTGACCTTGATCGCGCCGGCCGGCAGCCGGCTGGTGTTGGAGGCGATCCAGGCCGCGTTGGTGTTGGCATTGCCGCCCGCCACATGAAGCGCACTTTGCGTGTTAGGCGGCGTGACCGGCAGATGCTCGAGGTCGATGCCGACCGGCGTGTGGCACGAGGCGCACAGCGAGTCGTCGGCCTGCGACTGGCCGCCATGCGCAAAGCCCTTGAAGCTGGTCGTGCTGGTCAGGCCCTTGGCCGCATCGGCCAGCGTGACACCCATGCCGGTGGCGAAGTTGATGCCGTCATGGCAGCCGCCGCAGGCGAGCCGGCTCGGCTGGCTCTTCCAGTTGTCGCCCTGGGCCGTCTTGGCCGTGGACGTGGCCGAGCCGTCATGGCACTTGGTGCAGTTGCGCAGGTCCTGCGGATAGCGGGTCTCGTTGTACTGGACACCCGCGTAGTTGTAGTTCTTCTTGGCCAGCAGTTCGCCGGCATGGACGTGGTGGATGTGGTTGGGCATGTTGCCCAGCGCACGGCCATCGACCCGCTCGGTGGTGGTCGTGAAGGCCAGCGTGGTGGCGTTGATCGTCGCTTCGGTGCGCCCGTACTTGCGCTGGTCGGTGTGGCAGACCACGCAGTAGCGCGTCTCGTTGCGCGAGCCGCCGTGGAAGCCGGCCGCCGAGCTTTCCGGGTCGTCGCCGGGAATGCCGCCCAGCTTGCGGTGGCACTCCTCGCACTTGGCCGTGGCAACGATCTCGCGGCCCGAGGCGGCTGGTGCGCCGGTGGCCGGCACGAAGTCGTAGATGGCGTCCACCGGCGCCGTCAATGGCACGCCGGGATAGCCGGCGACCTGCGCGCCGTTGGGCGTGTTGGTACCGGTGCCCGGCGCATTGCCGGCCAGTTGCAGCGTCAGCCGATGCACCAGGCTGGGCTGGTAGCTCAGGTCGCCCAGGTCCGCCTTGTTGTTGACGCCGCTGACCGTCATCGCGTCGACCTGCGACTTGATCTGCGTGACGTCGCGGTAGAAGGTGTAGCTGTAGCTGCCGTCCTTGTTGTCGGTGAGCGTGCCGGTGTTGTCGGTGCTGGGGCGCGTCGGTGCGGCCGCCGCCGTGGTGGTGGGCACCGTCGTGACGATGTAGCTCACCCATTGACTGGGGCTGCCATTGGTGCCCGGCACGAGCTTGGCCAGCGAGAAGGCCAGATTGGTCAGCCCGGCCACCGTCGCGGTGCTGCTCTTGGACGTATTGCCCAGGCCCACGACGGGCGCGCCCGCCGCGTTGGTGACGGTGAACTTCACGACCGGCGGACCATTGCCGATGGTGACACTGGTGATGCTGACCTTGGGGGCCAGCGCGGCCCAGCTCGCGGCCGCTGCATCGCTGGCGGGTGTCGTGTTGCTTGCAATGGTGACGGCATTGCCCGCGGGCCCCGCGGGACCGGTTGGGCCGGTGGGCCCGGTGGGGCCGGTCGGCCCGGCAGGGCCTGCGGGTCCGGCATCACCGGAGCCGCCACCGCAGGCGCTGAGCAACAGGATGCCCAGTGCCAGCGCGACGGCTGCGCAGATCCGAAATGGGGGCTTGCGTGAACGACTCTCCATCGCTGTCTCCCCCGGCCATCCGCGGCCGGCTACGGTGATTTCGGCTGACTGAGTTCCTGCGGGCCGGGGCCTTCAGGCTCCCGGTGCGCAATGCCGAAGTGGCAATCAATGCAGGTCTTGCCCTCGGCCTGGCCCTTGGTGTGCCGGGCCTTGGCCTTCTCGCTCTGCTTGTCCAGATCCATCTTGTCCGACTTGTGGCAGTTGCGGCACTCGATGGAATCGGTCTCCTTCATGCGCTTCCAGACGCGCTGCGCCATGACCGGGCGCATGGCTTCGAACTTCTCGGGCGTGTCGATGACACCGGTGAGGTGGCCCCACACATCCTTGGATGCGTGGATCTTGGCCAGGATCAGGCCGACCGGCTGGCGTGGCACATGGCAATCGGTGCAGATGGCCCGCACACCGGTGCGATTGCGGTCATGGATGGTGTCCTTGTACTCCGCATAGGTGGTGGCGCGCATCTCGTGGCAGCCGATGCAGAACTCCTCGGTGCTCGTGTACGCCAGCACGCCGGCCCCGCCGACCAGCAGCACCAGCGAAACCACCATGCCCAGCGCAGCCAGCCCCAGATAGAGGCGCCAGCGCCTGCGGAAGCTACCGCTGCTTGCGGGTGAGGAGCCCATGGCGCATCAGCGGGAAAGAATCCAGCGCGCCAGATTGCGGACCTCGGCCTCGTTGCTGGCCTTGATCTTCTTGTGCTCTTCTTCCTTGCCGTCGATCTTGACCATCGGACCGGTGGTCATGTGCTTGACCAGTTCGGCTTCGGCGTCGGCCTTGCCCTTGAGCCTGGTCGCGGTCTCCTTGTACGACGGGCCATCCTTCTTCTTGTCCACCGAGTGGCACTTGCCGCAGTTGTTTGCCTTCAGCAAGGCCTCGGCGGCTGCGGTATCCACGGCGTCGGCGCCCCAGGAGGCCGTGGGCGACAACGCGAGGCCCAGGACGAGCGCCAGTGCAGGGCCCAAGCCGACGGGCGGCCGTCCTGGGGTGGAATCCTTGGATCGGTTCATGGAGCCCTCCGGTTATCTTGGTATGACCAGTCAGTCCGAATTGACCAAATCGTCATGCCGCTGATCAAGGCTGTCAAGCCCGCTAACCCTCGATCCGGGATCGATCGATGGGGCCAACTCTCGGACGATTGCCGCACCCTGCTTTGAGATATCGCAAACTTCGACCATGAGTCAGCACTCCCCCTATCAGCAGGTCGCCCCGCCACGGCGCCCCCGTCTTTCCGACTCGATCGTCGAGCAGGTCGAGCAGTTGATCGTCCAGGGCGTGCTCAAGCCAGGGCACGAACTGCCCGCGGAGCGCCTGCTTGCCCAGCAGTTCGGCGTGTCCAGGCCGTCGCTGCGGGAGGCCTTGCTGCTGCTGGAGTCGCGTGGCCTGCTGACCCTGGCGCGCGGCGGCGGCTTCATGGTGGCCGACGTCACGGCACCCACGCTGACCAACCCGCTGGTCCACCTGCTGCAAGCGCACGAATCGGCCGAACTCGACGTGCTGGAACTGCGCCACGGCCTGGAACTGGTCGCTGCCTATTTCGCCGCGCTGCGCGCCACCGACGAGGACCGCCTGCGCTTGCAGCAGGCGTTCGATCGCCTGTCCGGCGTGCCGGACGATGCCAGCTCGATGCACGAATCGCTGTACGACGCCGAGTTCCACATGGCCGTGGCCGAGGCCTCGCACAACGTGGCGCTGGTCCACGTGATGCACGGGCTGCACAACCTGCTGCGCACCTCGATGCGCCACGCCTGGGAGGTGATGCAGCACGAGCCGGGGCATGTGGAACTCATACGCGGCCAGCACCGGGCACTGCTGGATGCCGTGCTGGACGGCGATGCCGAGCGGGCGCGCGACGCCGCCCACCTGCACCTGAACTTCTTGCGCGAAACGCTGTTGCAGGTGGGCTCCAGCGCCCGCGGCAAACAGCCTGCACCGGCCCCACCGGCCACGCGCATGCGAAAGAGCCGGCGCTGAAGCGCGCGGCCGGCGCACTCACAAGCCAATGGGGCTTGGCCACTTTGCTGGCCCCCCGCGGGGGGGCGGGCGGGGCGCAGCCCGGCACTGGGGTGCTCAGAACAGCGAGGGCTGGTCGTCCGGCCTGGCGTTCTCGATCAGCAGCATCTTCAGCTTGGTGTCGGTGCCGCCGGGCGCGGAGAAGCCGCCCTGGCGACCGCCGGCGGCCAGCACGCGGTGGCAGGGCACGATCGGCGCGAACGGGTTCGCGCCCAGCGCCTGGCCGACGGCACGCGCCGCGCCGGGCTCGCCCAGCTGCCGCGCAATATCACCGTACGTGAGCGTGCTTCCCGGCGGGATGCCGAGCGCGACCCGGTACACCCGCGCATGGAAGGCCGGCACCTCGCGCCAGTCCAGCCGCGTGGCCGACAGGTCTCGCGGCTCGCCCCGCAGCTGGGCCTGGACGGCTTCGATCACGGCAGCCACCTCGACCGGCGGATCGCCTTCGGCCAGCGCAGGAAAGCGCCGCCGCATGCGCTGGCGGGTGCCCGCCGCGGAGGCATGCGGCAGCTGCGCACCGCAGATGCCTTCGTCGCTCCAGGCGATGCCGCAGGCGCCGATCGCGGTGTCGAAGACAGCCCAGCCGGCCATTGGCGCAGCGGGCTCAGCGCGACAGCGCGAGCTTGACGCCGAAGCCCAGCAGCAGCGTGCCCGCCAGCCGGTTCAGCCAGCGCGTCACGCGCGGGCTGCCGCGCAGGGCGGCGGCGAAGCGGCGCGTCAGCAGCACGACGATCAGCGCATAGGCGAAGGTCAGCACCGCGATGGTGGCGGCCATCACGCCGAAGGTGAGCAGGCCCTGGTGCCGCGCGGGATCGACGAACAGCGGAAAGAAAGCCATGTAGAACACGATGGCCTTGGGGTTCATCAGCGTGATCGCGAAGGCCTGGCGGATGTAGTGGCCGGGGGTGATGTCGATCACCGGCGCGGCACCCGGCTTGGCCAGCAGCATGCGCAGGCCCAGCCAGGCCAGGTAGGCCGCGCCGAGCCACTGCACCGCGCCGAACACCAGCGGCCAGGCCGCCAGCAGCGTGGCCACGCCGGCCACTGCCAGCCACATCAGCACCTGGTCGCCGAGGATCAGGCCCGCCGTGGCCGCCAGCCCGCCAAGCAGGCCACCTTTGCTGGTGGAGGTGATCAGCGCCAGGTTGCCCGGGCCGGGAATCGCGAGGAACACGATCACGGCGATCACGAAGGCGCCGTAGTCTGCAATGCCAAACATCTCGGAGCCTCGATTCAGGTCACGGGCGCGCCAG
>CAZXLI010000031.1:0-38137 GCA_964641795.1 uncultured Bordetella sp.
GGCGGCCACGACCTGGTGAAGATCCATGCCGCCTACCACGCGGCGGTGCACACGGTGGGCCAGCCGACCGTGATCCTGGCGCAGACCAAGAAGGGCTACGGCATGGGCGAGGCCGGCCAGGGCCGCATGACCACGCACCAGCAGAAGAAGCTCGAGCGCGAGGACCTGATCGCTTTCCGCAACCGCTTCAACCTGCCGCTCACCGACGAGCAGGCGGCCTCGCTGGCGTTCTACAAGCCGGCCGACGACAGCCCCGAGATGCGCTACCTGCAGGCGCGCCGCGCCGCGCTGGGCGGTGCCCTGCCGGCGCGCCGCGTGCAGGCCGCGCCGGTGGCGGTGCCGGCGCTGGACGGCTACGGCCGCTTCGCGACGCAGGCCGAGGGCAAGGAGATGAGCACGACGATGGCCTTCGTGCGCATGCTCACTGCGCTGCTGAAGGACCCGGCGCTGGGCCCGCGCGTGGTGCCGATCGTCGCCGACGAGGCGCGCACCTTCGGCATGGCAAACCTGTTCAAGCAGGTGGGCATCTACTCCAGCGCCGGCCAGGTCTACGAGCCCGAAGACATCGGCTCGGTGCTGAGCTACCGCGAGGCCACCGATGGCCAGATCCTCGAGGAAGGCATCAGCGAGGCCGGCGCGATCAGCAGCTGGACCGCCGCCGCCACCAGCTACTCGGTGCATGGCCAGGCGATGCTGCCGTTCTACATCTACTACTCGATGTTCGGCTTCCAGCGCGTGGGCGACCTGATCTGGGCCGCGGCCGACCAGCGGGCGCGCGGCTTCCTGCTGGGTGCCACCGCGGGCCGCACCACGCTGGGTGGCGAAGGCTTGCAGCACCAGGACGGCAGCAGCCTGCTGCAGGCCGCGGTGGTGCCCAACTGCCGCGCCTACGACCCCTGCTTCGCGGGCGAGTTCGCGGTGATCCTCGACCACGGCATGCGGCAGATGCTGCAAGCGCAGCAGGACGTCTTCTACTACGTCACGCTGATGAACGAGAACTACCCGCAGCCCTCGCTGCCCGAAGGCGTGGCCGAGGACATCGTCAAGGGCCTGTACCGCTTCGCCTCATCGACGGTGGACGCCGCACGCGGCCGCGTGCGCCTGCTCGGCAGCGGCACGCTGCTGCGCGAGGCCATTGCCGCGGCCGAGCTGCTGGCCACCGACTGGCAGGTGCAGGCCGAGGTCTGGAGCGCCACCAGCTACAGCGAGCTGGCACGCGACGCCCGCGAGGCCGAGCGCTGGAACCGCCTGCACCCGGCCGAGCCGCCGCGCACGAGCCACCTGCAGCGCTGCCTGGCGGGCGGCACGCCGATCGTCGCCGTCAGCGACTACGTGCGCGCCTGGCCGCAGCTGGTGGCCGGCTACCTCGACGCGCCTTTCACCGCGCTGGGCACCGACGGTTTCGGCCGCAGCGACACGCGCGCCGCGCTGCGCCGCTTCTTCGAGGTCGACCGCCATCACATCGTGCTGGCCGCGCTGACCGCGCTGCGCGCGCAGGGCCGGGTCGACGCGGTCACCTGCGCTGCCGCGATCGAGCGCTACCGGCTCGACCCCGACCAGGCCGCGGCCTGGACCTGCTGAGGCCCGCCGACCCTCCCCGCGTCACACGGGGCCGGGCGATTTGCGACATGATCCGCCGATCCGCCGCAAGGAGCCCGCGCATGATCGTCGAACGCATCTGGACCGCCAACAGCTACCGCAACTACAACTACCTCGTCGCCTGCCCCGAAACCGGCGAGGCGCTGGCCATCGATCCACTGGACAGCGAGAAGTGCCTGCAGCATGCCCGGCTCAAGGGCTGGCAGATCACGCAGATCCTCAACACGCACGAGCACCACGACCACACCGGCGGCAATGCCGCGGTGGTGGCGGCCACCGGTGCGAAGGTGATCGCGCACCACCGCGCCGCGGGCAAGATCGCGGGCGTGGACCGCGGCGTGCAGGCCGGCGACGTGATCAAGGTCGGCAAGAGCGTCGAACTCGAATGCCTGGACACGCCGGGGCACACCCTGTGCCACATCTGCCTGCGCGCGCATGGCGACCAGCCGGCGCTGTTCTCGGGCGACACCCTCTTCAATGCCGGCGCCGGCAACGTCCACAACGGCGGCAACGTGCAGGACCTGTACGCCACCTTCACGCAGCAGCTGGCGAAACTGCCGGACAACACGCGCATCTACCCCGGCCACGACTACATCGAGAACAACCTGCGCTTCACCCTGGCGCGCGAGCCCGACAACGCGGCGGCGCAGTCGCTATTGCCCGAAGTGACCGGCCACGACCCGGTGAAGGCCGTCGTCACCACCATGGGCCAGGAGCGCCAGATCAACACCTTCCTGCGCCTGAGCAGCCCGAGCGTCATCGCCCAGCTGCGCGAGGCCTTCCCCGACCTGCCCGAGCAGCCCGATCCGCAGACGGTGTTCACGAAGCTGCGCGAGCTGCGCAACACCTGGTGAGGCCGCGATGGGCCGCCACCTGCAAGTGGACGACGCGCTGGTCGACTATGTCGTGCGGCATTCGGTGCGCGAGCACCCGGCCCAGGCCGCACTGCGCGCCGCCACCGCGGCGCACCCCCACGCCGGCATGCAGATCGGCCCCGACCAGGGCCAGCTGATGGCGCTGCTGGTCAGGCTGATCGGGGCGCGGCGCTGCCTCGAGATCGGCGTGTTCACCGGCTACAGCGCCCTGAGTGTCGCGCTCGCCCTGCCGGACGACGGCCGCCTGCTGGCCTGCGACATCAACGACGCCTACACCGCGATCGGCCAGCCCTTCTGGCAGCAGGCCGGCGTGGCGCACAAGATCGAGCTACGCCTGGCCCCTGCGCTGCAGACGCTCGATGCCGAGCTGGCTGCCGGCCGGGCCGGCGCCTACGACTTCGCCTTCATCGACGCCGACAAGACGGGCTATGCCGCCTACTACGAGCGCTGCCTGCAGCTGCTGCGCCCGGGCGGGCTGCTCGCGATCGACAACACGCTGTGGGGCGGCAGCGTCGCGCGGCAGGCCACCACCGACGACACGCGCGCGCTGCAGCGCCTGAACGAGCAGCTGCACGGCGACGAGCGCATCGACCTCTCGCTGCTGACGATCGGCGACGGCCTGACGCTGGCGCGCAAGCGTCAGGAGATGGCTTGACGCTGGCGCGCAAGCGTCAGGAGATGGCCTGACGCTGGCGCGCAAGCGCTGAAGCGGCGGCCTCAACGCGCCGGGGCCGGCGTCGAACTGCAGCCCGCCAGCCCCTGGTAGTCGGCGAACGCGCCGACATCCAGGATCTGCCCGCCGCTGGCCGGGCCGAGCAGGTAGATGTGGTTGTCGTCGGCCGACACGCCCACGTAGTTGCCGGTGGCCGCGTAATAACGGTAATAGTACGGGGCCAGGGTGCCCGAGGCGGCATGCGCCGGGCTGAACAGCGACGGGAACACGCCTTCGGCCCAGCTGAACAGGCAGTCCTTCGCGGTGTTCGAGATCACCTGGCGCGGGATCGCCGCCAGCGCCGCCAGCGCATCGACCTTGCCGTAGCCGAAGCGCGCGTTCGGCACCGTGCCGGTGAAGGCGTCGCTGCGGGCCGAGCTGCGCAGCGCGGCACGGATCGCCAGCGCGTCGAGCCCCGGGTTCTTCTGCAGCATCAGCGCGACGATGCCGGTGGCCACCGGCGCCGCCGCGCTCACCGCGCTGGCCACGCCATAGAGCCCGCCGCCGTCGGCCACCTCGTTGAACTTGAAGGTGGCCCAGTACGAGGTGGGCGAATAGGTGGTGATGGTGCGCTCGCCCGGCGCGCTGAAGTCCACGCCGACGCGGCCGTCCCAGGTCGGCCCGATGCTGCTGCCGGCCCACAGGTCGCCGACCGCGCCTTCGGTGGTCACCGCATGGTTGGCGCCGTCGAGCCCGGCCCAGCTGGTGCGGAACACGTAGGAGTTGGGCGCGATGTTGTTCTTTGCGGCGGCGCCGGCCCAGATGGTCTTGCCGGCCTGCAGCTGGCTGGTGAAGCGGTTGACGTTGTTCGCGCCATAGCTGGCCGGGCTGAGGTAGGCCTCGAACTGGCCAGCGCTGGCGCCCGTGCCGACGCTCGTGCCGCTGAGGTTCAGCGTGTGGGCGCCCACCGGGCCGGTCAAGGTCAGGTAGAGGAAGCGCTTGCTGCCGCCGTAGTAGACGCTGCCGTTGTGACCGTAGACGAAGTCGGCGGTGGTCTGGGTGTCGAAGCCGTTGTTGGCCGGCGCGGCGTAGGGCCCGAAGCTGCCGCTCGGGCTGGTGACCGAGACGCTGAAGCGGTCGGCCGCGTCGTACCAGAGCTGCAGGTAGACCGTGCCGGCCTGGCCCTTCTGGAACTGCAGCGCCACCGTCTTGCCGGCCGCCACGGTGCCGAAGGCGTGGTTGTCGCGCCCGCCGTCATCGCCCGCGCCGGTGACGAACACCACGCCGGGCTTGCCGGCGCCCACCACTGCGTCGATCTTCTGCGCGATCGGGTCGCCGCCGTCGGCGCGGCCGCCGATGCTGCCGAAGTTGGCCAGCATCACCAGCGGCTGGCCGAGCTCACGGGCCTTGTCGATCGCGAAGTCCACCGCCTTCGGGAACAGGTCGGCCTTGTAGAACGCGGCCTCGGCGGGCTGGCCGTCGTGCGCCGGTGCGCCGTCGGAGGTGAACTTGACGATGATCAGCGTCGCCTCGGGCGCCACGCCGGTGTACTGGCCATTGCTGGCGCGGCCGTTGCCGCAGCAGTTGCCGGCGGTGGCGGTGCCGTGGCCCACCGCGTCGCGCGTGGCCAGCACCGGGCCGCCGTTCAGCGCCGCGTTGATCTGCGCGCGGCTGTAGATCGTGCCCACGCCATAGGTGTTGCCGGACGCCGACTTGCCGCTGTCGTCGGTCATGTCGAAGAGGTAGGCGATGCGCGTGCTGCCGTCGGCATGGCGGAAGTCGGGGTGCGTCCAGTCGATGCCGCGGTCGAGGATGGCGACGATCACGTTCTTGCCCGTCACCTTCTCGGCCGTGCGTGCCTGGGCCGACTTCGTCTCCTGCTCGACCAGCGGATCGGCCCGCACTGCCGTGCAGCCGATGGCCAGGCACCCCATGACGAACCAGCCCCCGATCGATCGCGACATCGCGTCCTCCGACTGCAGCGTCGCCGATGCTAGCCGGGTGCGGCCGCCTTCAGTGCTCGCGCAGACCCCAGCGCTTCATGCGGCGGTAGATCGTCATGCGCGCCAGGCCCATCTGGTGCGCCACCGCGCTGACGTTCCAGCCCGCCGCGCGCAGGTACTGCTGCAGCAGCAGCGCCTCCGGGGGCAGGCCGCCCGGCGCGGTCGGCAGCGCGCCGGCGGCCGCCGGGCCGTCGGGCGGGGTGCCGGTGACGGCATCGGGCAGCTCGGCCAGGCCGATGACGCCGCCGGCACCGGCCATCGCGCCGGCAAAGTCCATCACGTTGCGCAGCTCGCGCAGGTTGCCGGGCCAGGGGTAGGCGCGCAGCCAGCGTTCGGCGTCCTCGCCCAGCGTGGCGGGCTGGGCGCTTTCGCGCAGCAGCTTGTGCAGCAGCCACGGCAGGTCGCGGCGCTGGCGCAGCGGCGGCAGCGCCAGGTGCGCGCCGGCCAGGCGGTAGTACAGGTCGTCGCGGAAGCGGCCTTCGCGCACGCGCTGCTGCAGGTCGGCATGGGTGGCGGCCACCACCCGCACGTCGACCTTCTGCGCACGGGTGGCGCCGATGGGCAGCACCTCGCGCTCGGCCAGCACGCGCAGCAGCCGGGCCTGCAGCGCCAGCGGCATGTCGCCGATCTCGTCGAGGAACAAGGTGCCGCCGTCGGCTTCCTGGATCAGCCCGCGCTTGCCCTTGGGCGAGGCGCCGCTGAAGCTGCCGGGCAGGTGGCCGAACAGCTCGCTCTCGATCAGGGTCTCGGGGATCGCGGCGCAGTTCACCGCGATGAAGGGCTTGGCCGCGCGCCGGCTGGCCTGGTGCAGCGCCTTCGCGAAGTACTCCTTGCCGCTGCCGGTCTCGCCGGTGATCAGCACGCTGACCGGCGTGTCCACCAGGCGCGCGGCGCGGTGGATCTGCCGGTCGAGCTGTGGGTCGCCGCCGGACAGCGCGGCCAGCGGCGCGGGCAGCGCGGCCTCGGCCGGCGGCGCCGCGGGCTCGCTGGCCGTGCCCCAGCGCGCCGGCGGCGGCACCGCATGCAGGAACAGCACGCGGCCGCTGCGATTGAGCGTTAGCGCCCGCCGATCGCCCGGCATCGCGCGCAGGTAGCGGCCCAGGTCGTCGAAGCGGGCGCTGAACAGCTGCTCGAAGCCCAGGCCCAGCACGGTGCTGCCGTGGTCGGCCTCCAGCAGCAGCTGGGCCGCGCGGTTGTGGCCGACGATGCGGCCGGCCGCATCGAGCGCCACCAGGAAGTCGGGGCTGATCTCGACGAACTCGGGCGAGGGGTGCAGCTTGAGCACCCAGTCGTGGCGGAACCAGCGCAGGAAGTTCGCGTTCTCCACCCGGTTGGCATACACCTTCACCAGCTGCAGCGCCAGGTGCTGGCTGCTCTTGGGCTGCGCCGAGGTGAGCGCCGAGATGTCGAGGATGGCGTTCAGCCGGCCCAGCGGGTCGAACACCGGCGCCGCGGTGCAGGTGAGCGGGATGTGCGTGGCATCGAAGTGGTCGCCCTGGTGCACGGTGAGTGCCTGGCCGGTGGCGATGGCGGTGCCCACGCCGCAGGTGCCGGCATGGTGCTCGCTCCAGTCGCTGCCCAGGTACAGGCCGGCGCGGCGCAGGGTGGCGTCGAGCTGCAGGTCGCCGATGAAGTCGACCGTGATGCCGCGCGAATCGGTCAGCAGCACGCAGTAGCCCATGCCGGCCACCTGCTGGTACAGCGATTCGAGCCCGTGGCGCGCGATGTGCAGGAACTCTTCCAGCCGCTCCTGGTGCTCGCGCACCTGATGCTCGGGCAGGATCACCGCCTGCTGCATGCGGGTGGGGTCCAGGCCGTGCTGGTGCACGCAGCGGGCCCAGCTTTGCGAGATCACCGGGTCGGGCGACAGCGCCTGCGGCAGCGGCAGGCCGTCGCCGGCCAGGCGCATCACGGCGTCGATGTGCTCGCGCTGGCGCAGGTCCATCGCTGTCTCCGTTGTCGTGTGGGAACGCACTGTACGCCGCTGCGGTTCAGGGCAGCACGACCTGCGCGAACTGCTCGGCCAGCACCTGCAATGCGCGCGGCCCGATCGCCGCATCGCCGGTGGCCAGCGCCAGGCTGGTCAGCGCCTCGGCGCGGTAGCGCGTGTCGCTGCCCAGCGCCGCTTCGAAGGCATTGCAGCGCGCGGCCAGTGCCGCCGGATCGGCCTGCACGACGATCACCGCATGCGCCAGCACCAGCGGCCGCCCGTCGACGCGGCGCCAGGCCTGCGCGGTGCCCACCAGCTTGCGCCCGCCCACCGCGAGGTTGAAGCGCCCGTCGCAGAACGAGCCGTTCACCGGCTGCGGCGCGGCCTGCACCCCCAGCCGTGCGAAGGCCGCCGCCAGCGCGTCGCACAGCGCCTGGTACACCGCGGTGCTGTCGCCCGGGCCGGCGGCGGGCGCGGGCCATGCCAGGCTCAGGTTCCACACGCCCTCGCCCTGCGGCACCAGCCCGCCGCCGGAGGCCCGCACCTGCAGCTCGCCGAAGCGGCCGTCCGTCGGCAGCGCCGGCCAGCCCGGCAGCGCGGTGTAGCGGCGCGGCACCACCAGGCCGGTCGGCGCGCACCACAGCTGCGCCAGCGGGCGGCCGCTGGCGGCGCAACGGGCGAGCCACAGCGCTTCGTGCGCAATGCCGCCGGCCAGCGGCGCCTGGTGCACGGTGACGAAGGGGAAGCGCGGCAGGCTCACGTCCGCGATGATGCCTCCGCCCGATCCCCCCGCCCGATCAGCCCGCAAGGTGTCGCTTCAGCAGCGTGTTGAACTCGCCCGCCTTCTCCAGCATCACCATGTGCCCGGCGCCGTCGAACACCTGCACCGTGGCCCCCGGCGGCGCATGGCCGGCATGCGCGGCCGGGATGATGCGATCCTGCGCGCCGCTCACCACCAGCAGCGGCAGGCCCAGGCCTTCGAGCTCGAGCGCGGGCGTCTCGGCCTGCCGGCCGTTGGCGAACAGCGCCTGGCCCAGCGCGGCGAGCGCGTCGCCGATGCCGTCGAGCCGCTTGTACTTCAGCAGGTCGTCCAGCATCTGCCGGCTCACCAGCGCGGGGTCGGCGAACAGTTGCTCGACCACCGGCTTCAGCTCGCGCCGCGAGGCCGCCTGCACGAAGCCTTCGGTGTAGGCGCTGTTGACCTCCATGCCCAGCCCGGCGCTGTTGACCAGCGCCAGCGAGGCCACGCGCTGCGGCCGGTCCAGTGCCAGCCGGGCCGCGATGGCGCCACCCATCGAATGGCCGACCAGGTGCGCGCGCTCGATGTCCAGCTGGTCGAGGAAGGCGGCGACGAAGCCCGCCAGCGCGCCCAGCGTGGTGCCCGGCAGCCGCGGGCTGGACTGGCCGTGCGCGGGGAGGTCGAGCGCGATCACCGGCGCCACCTCGGCCAGCGCATCGAGGTTGAACAGCCAGTTGCCCAGGTCGCCGCCGAAGCCGTGCAGCAGCAGCACCGGCACGCCGCGCTCGGGCCCGCGCCGCGCATAGCGCACGCGGATGCCCTGCACCTCGGCCCAGCTGAAGGCGGGGCCGGCGTCCTCGTCCTCGGCATCGGCGGCGGGCACCTGATAGCTCGCAATGTACGCGTCGATGTCGGCGTCACTGACCTCGGGCTCGGCCAGCACCGCCAGCAGCGCCTTCACCGGCAGGGTGTCGCCTTCGCGCCCCACCTTGCGGCGCAGCAGCCCGGGGTCCGGGGCCTCCACCGCGTTGGAGATCTTGTCGGTCTCCACGTCGAGCACCGGCGTGCCCACTTCGAGCCGCGTGCCTTCGTCCACCAGCCAGCCGGCCAGCGTGCCCTCGCGCATTTCCAGCCCCCACTTGGGCATCACCAGCGGCGTGATACGGGCATCCATCAGTGCTGGCCTCCGCGACCGAGGCTGCGCTTGACGGCCGCGGCCACCTGCGCCGCGCCGGGGATGTACAGGTCTTCCAGCACCGGCGAGAACGGCACCGGCACGTGCGGCGGCGCCACCATCGCGATCGGCCCGCGCAGCGCGCCGAAGGCCTGCTGCGCCACCTGCGCGGCCACGTCGGCCGCGATGTTGCAGCGCGGGCTGGCCTCGTCCACGCACACCAGGTGGCCGGTCTTCTCGACGCTCTCGAGCACGGTGTCGATGTCCAGCGGGCTCAGGGAGCGCAGGTCGATCACCTCGGCCTCGATGCCCTCCTTGGCCAGCGCGGCGGCGGCATCGAGCGCGCGGTGCACCATCAGCCCGTAGCCGACGATCGTGGCGTGCCGGCCCTCGCGCACCACGTTCGCCTCGCCGAACGGAATCGCGTACAGCCCCTCGGGCACCTCGCCCTCGAAGCCGTAGAGGTTCTTGTGCTCGCAGAAGATCACCGGGTCGTTGTCGCGGATGCTCTGCACCAGCAGGCCCTTGGTGTCGTAGGGCGTGCTCGGGCACACCACCTTCAGCCCGGGGATGTGGGTGAACAGCGGCGTCAGCATCTGCGAATGCTGGGCCGCGGCCCGGAAGCCGGCGCCGACCATCGCGCGGATCACCACCGGCGTCTCGGCCTTGCCGCCGAACATGTACTTGAACTTCGCCGCCTGGTTGAAGATCTGGTCGAAGCACACGCCCATGAAGTCGATGAACATCAGCTCGGCCACCGGGCGCATGCCGCAGGTGGCCGCGCCGATCGCCGCGCCGATGTAGGCCGATTCGCTCAGCGGCGTGTCCAGCAGCCGGTTGCCATGCTTGGCATACAGGCCCTTGGTGACGCCGAGCACGCCGCCCCAGGCGTCCATCTCGCCCTCGCCGCCGGCCCCGCCGACGATGTCCTCGCCCATCAGGATCACCGAGGGGTCGCGTGCCATTTCCTGGTCCAGCGCCTCGTTGATCGCCTGCTTCATGCTGATCTTGCGTGTCATGGTGGTGGCTCCTCGGTTTCAGTAGCGGACGTAGACGTCGGTGGTGAGGTCGGCGGCGGTCGGCAGCGGCGCGGCCTTGGCCTCGATCACCGCACGCTCGATCAGACCCAGCACCTCATGGTCGATGGCCTGCAGCTCGTTGGCCTTGATCACGCCGGCGCCGGTGACGGCGGCAGAGAACTTGCGCAGGCAGTCCTGCTCGTTGCGGATGCGCTCGAGCTCGCCGCGGCCGCGGTAGGTCTGCGCATCGCCTTCGAAGTGGCCGAAGAAGCGCACCATCTTGCATTCCAGCAGCGCCGGCCCCCCGCCCTGGCGCGCGCGCCGGATGATCTCGCCGGCGGCCTCGTGCACCGCGAAGAAGTCGGTGCCGTCCACCGTCACGCCGGGCAGGCCGAAGCCGGCGGCGCGGTCGACGTAGCTGTCCACCGCCACCGCGTAGTCGCGCGAGGTGCTCTCGGCATAGCCGTTGTTCTCGACGACGAAGATCGCCGGCAGGTTCCACACCGCGGCCAGGTTCAGGCTTTCGAGGAAGGTGCCCTGGTTGCTGGCACCGTCGCCGACGAAGCTGATCGCCACCTCGCCCAGGCCGCGGAACTTGGCCGCCAGCGCCGCGCCACACACCAGCGGCGCGCCGGCACCGAGGATGCCGTTGGCGCCCATCATGCCCTTGCTCAGGTCGGCGATGTGCATCGAGCCGCCCTTGCCTTCGCAGCAGCCGCCGCGGCGGCCGTAGATCTCCTTCATCATCGCCACCACGTCGACGCCCTTGGCGATGCAGTGGCCATGGCCGCGGTGCGTGCTGGCGATGCGGTCGCCATCGCCCAGGTGCATCATGATCCCGGTGCCGGCGGCCTCCTCGCCGGCATACAGGTGCACGAAGCCGGGGATGTCGCCGCGGCCGAAGTCGACGTGCAGCCGCTCCTCGAATTCGCGGATCGTGCGCATCGTGCGATAGGCCTGGAGCAACTGCTCGCGGGATTGCGGGAAGGGATGTCCTGACATGCTCGTCTCCTCGTGAGTCAGGGGGTGGGGGAAGCGGTACGCAGCAGCCCGTCGCGGGCGGCGGCGGCCATGCAGCGGGCAACGTCCAGCGTGTCGAAGGCGTTCTCGCGCAGCGTCATCGTCAGGCGCATGCCGGGGTCGAAGGGCAGCTCGCGCTCACCGTCCAGCGCCACGGTGCCGGCCGGCGTGGCCACCGGCAGCGGCTCGCCGTGCACCATGCGCTGCCAGCGCGCCACCGGCACCGGGCACACCAGGCCGGGCGCGATCGGCGCCTGCACGGTCAGCAGCGCATGCCGCGCGTCGCCGGCGAACTGCAGCGCCAGGCCGCCGGCCTCGCGCCGGCCCACCGGCTGCAGCAGGCCGCCGATCGCCGAAAGCCCGATGGCCTGCGGCTCGGCGAACGCAAGAAAGGCTTCGGACAAGGCACCGGCGTGCCACAGCGCGCGCGCGCCGATGCTGCGCTCGTGCGTGACCACCGCATCGACGATGGCGATGTCCTGCTGCACGGCACCGGTCAGGCCGTCCTGCAGCCGCACCTCGACCAGCTTGTTGGCCACCAGCGCCTCGGCCGGCGCCAGCCGCCCGCAGGCATACAGGCCCACGGCCAGGCCGGTGATGGTGGGCTCGCGCAGCTCGGGAAAGGCGTTGTTGGTGCCGGTGGACAGCCCGGCGATCGGCGGCACCGCCAGGCCTTCCCGCCCTGCGCCGGCCAGCAGCTCGCGCACCACCGCGCGGTGCGTGCCGTCGCCGCCCAGCACCGCGATCGCCGCGACACCGGCGCGCTGCAGCAGCCGAGCGGCGGTGAAGCTGTCCTCCACCGTCGAGTTCGGCAGCATGTCCAGGAATTCGACCGCCGGCAGGCCGTTGTCGCCGCGGCGCAGGTGGCGCTCCAGCAGCGCGCGGATGCCGCCGCGGTCGGGCATCAGCAGCGCGCGCCGCACGCCGGCCGCGCGCGCGGCCTGCAGCAGCCGCAGCACGATGTTCACCCGCTCGGTGATCTGCAGGTTGCCGGCATGCGCCACCACGCGGCGGATGTCGCGGGCGGAGACCGGGTTGGCGATGACGCCGAGCGTGGGTTCGAGGGGCTGTGACACGCCCCCATCAGCGCAACCCGCGTGCCAGCGCGGCGCGCGGTGCCGCCGCGGCCGATCCGGCCCCGCTACGGATACGGGTCAGCCCCAGGGCTTGCCGCTGTCACAGCGCGACAGCCGTGTCACACCCCCTGTGACAGAGCGGCCGGCGCCCGATGTCGACTTCAGGGCTCGACCATCACGTACTCGTGCTGCGCGTCGCGCGTGGTCAGGGTGCGCTTGCCGCCCTGCGTGCCGAGCACGAACTCGAGGTCGTTGAAGCCCGGCACGATCGTCACCATCGACAGGCTGCCGTCGGGGTTCGTGCGCGAGGCCACCTCGCTGGCCCATTCGCCGAAGTCGAACACCACGCGGCCGTCGCGCCGCATGACCGTCACCGCGCCGATCGACGGATTGACGTAGCGCGCGGCCAGGCGCTCGGCGATCTTCGGATCGGCCGGCACGGTCAGCAGCTGGCGGTTGGCGGCCAGCTCGTCGTAGAAGGCCTTGGCCTGCGCGGTGATCTGCGCATCGGCCTCGGGCTTGCCGTCGAACAGCACTTCCAGCAGCTTGCGGCGGAACACGCTGCGGATCAGCCAGCCGGGGTCGCCGTTGGTCAGCACCACCGCGCCGACGCCGTGCTCGGGCAGCCACATCATGTCGCTGTGGAAGCCGATCATGTCGCCGCCGTGGCGCACCACCGTCGTGCCGTAGACGCGGTCGACCATCAGGCCCATGCCGTAGGTGATGTCGGTGCTTACCACCACCTGCGGCGCGCGCCGCGCCAGCAGCGCCTCGCGCGAGACATAGCGGCTGCCGTCGGGCAGCTGGCCCTCGGCCAGTTCCATCGCCACGTACTTCAGCATGTCGTTCACCGAGCTCCAGGCGCCGCCGGCCGGCCGCATCGGGCGGATCGACAGGTTGGCCTCGCCCACCGCGACGGCAGGCCGGCCATCGACATCCGGTGCATGCGCCGTGGCCGCATTGCCGCGCTGCGCCACCGCGAAATCGTGCGTGGTGCTCTTCATGCCCAGCGGCTCGAACACCTGCTGTTGCATCGCGCGGTCGTAGGCCGCGCCCAGCTCCATGTCGGGGAACAGCAGGTGCCCGCCCAGGTAGCCGGCCGCCGCGGCCATCGGGTTGGAATACTGGTACAGCTCGCCGAAGCCGCTGGTGGGTTGCATCGTGCCCAGCAGCGTCATCGCGCCGGCGGGCGTCATCTGCTGGAACTCGAGCAGCCACTCGAAGTCCTGCCGCGGCATGCCGGTGCAGGCGCAGATCAGGTGCTTGACGCGTACTTTGGATGTTGTGTCCGCATTGCCCAGCCGGAACTGCGGCCACAGCTTGACCGCCGGCGCCTCCCAGTCGAGCTTGCGCTGGTCGACCAGCCGCGCCAGCATCAGCGTGACCATCGCCTTGGTGTTGGAAGCCACCATGAAGCGCGTGTCGGCATCCACCGGCGTCGGGTCGCCGAGCGCGCGCTGGCCCAGGCCGCCGGCATACACCAGCTTGCCGTTCTGCACCACACCGAAGGCGACGCCCGGCACGCGGGTGGCGGCCATCGCGCGCTGCACCCAGGCCTTCAGCGCTTCCACCCGCGCGGCGTCGAGTTCGTGCGCGCGCTTGCCGGCGAAGCTCTCGCGCTGGTAGCCCTTGGGCAGCAGCTTGCCGAACACCAGGCTGGCCTGCGCCGCGCGCTTCTCGCCCACCGCCTGGTCCATGTCGTAGATCAGCACGTTCCAGCTGTCGCCGGCGCGGCGCACGCTGACCTCGACATCGCGCTTCTCGTTCGGCGAGGTCACGTAGCTGTAGGTGCGCCGGTCGGTCCAGCCATCGCGGTCGTTGGCCGGCGTGCTGACCTTCAGCGCCCACGGCAGGTTTGGCTTGTAGTGCTTCCAGGCCGCGGCCACCGCGGCGTCCGCATCGGCGGCCTGCACGTCCACCAGCACGATCAGCGAGCCGCCCTCGGGCGCTTCCAGCCAGGTGGCCGGGCCGCGCTGCTCGAGCGTCCAGCCCGCCGGGGCCACGAAGCTGTGGCCGGCCTGTGTGGTGCGCGGCGCATCGGTGGCCAGCTTCTCGCGCGCGGGGGCGCTGGCGGCGGCGGAGGGCTGGGCTTGCAAGGCCGGCGCGGCCAGCATGGCGGCCAGGGCGAGCGGCAGCAGCACGGTTGCCAGGCGCCCACGCAGGGCAAGAGACTGGGGAGCATTCATGCACGGACTCCGACAGGGGCAGCAGCGCATGGCAGTATCGCCATTCCGCCACCGCGCACCTCCCCCCTATGAACGATCTGCACTGGCTCGATCCCTGGCTGCCGCTGCTGGCGCAGCATGCCCGCGGCCTGCCGGTGCTGGAACTGGGCTGCGGCAGCGGCCAAGACACCGCCACGCTGCTGCGCGCCGGCCATGTGGTGACCGCGCTGGACCTGGATGCCGACGCCATCGCCCAGGCCCGGACCCGCGCCAGCGCCGCACGCCTGCTGTGCCAGGACCTGCGCGCGCCGTGGCCGGCGGCGGCCGATGAGGCACCGGCCTACGGCGCGGTGGTCGCGAGCCTGTCGCTGCACTACTTTCCGTGGGCCGAGACGGTGGCGCTGGCGCAGCGCGTGCACGACAGCCTGGCGCCCGGCGGCCTGCTGCTGTGCCGGCTGAATTCCACCGGCGACACCCACCACGGCGCGACCGGCCACCCCGAGATCGAGCCGCACTACTACCGCGTCGACGGCGCGCCCAAGCGCTTCTTCGACGAGGCCGACGTGCGGCGGCTGTTCGAGCACGCGGGCTGGCGCTGGATCGACCTGGCCGAGGTCACGATCGATCGCTACCAGCATCCGAAGGTGGCGTGGCGGCTGGTGGCCGAGCGCGTCAGTTGAGGAGCGCCAACGCCCAGGCACCCTAGCGGCGCACGCTGCCAAACGGATTCAGCAGCTTCACACCAAAGCCCTTGAAGTCCGCGACATTGCGCGTCACCACCGTGAGTTGGTGGACCCGCGCGGTGGCCGCGATCATCGCGTCTTCATACAGCGTGTCCGAGGCGCGGTGCATCAGCCGGGCCCACTCCCGGAACGCTGCGGCATCCATCGCGAGCACGTTGAAGGTGGCCGCCACCTGCCCGAGCCACTGCTCGATGGCCAAGGCCTTGGCTTCGTCCTGTTCGCGCGTGAGCTCGATACCAGCCTGGATCTCGCCGATCGTCACCGCGCTGACGTGCAGGTCGCCATCCGGCACGGCTTCAATCCACTGCAGCACGGCACCGTGCGGCTTGGGCTTGCGCAATTCCGAGACGACGTTGGTGTCCAGCAGGTACATCGCGGTCACCGCTGCGCCGTGGGAGCCCGCCGGCGCGCGCGGCCCCGGACCGGCACGGTGATCTCGGCGCGCGCCTCGTCGGACAGCAGCAGCTCCTTGAACGAGCGCCGCGCCGATGCCTGCAGCCGATGCCATTCGCCCGCCGGCACCAGCACCGCTGCCTCGGCGCCGCGCTTGGTCACCAATTGAGGCCCCTCGGTGAGGCATTTGTCGAGAAACTCGCTGAATCGCGCTTTCGCGTCTTGTATCGGCCAGGATCGCATCGCACCCTCTTCAAACTAGTCTTCTGACTAGTTTAGCAGCAACACCCGGACCCGGCCCCGCGTTCGCGGTGCATACTCGACCGATCCGCGCCACGGCCAGCCACCGTTCACGTTAGCGACTCGAATTGCCATGTTCCGCCCCCAGATCCTGATCGGCATCCTGCTTGGCGCGATCCTGATGGTCGTTGCCGTTTCCCATTTCGGCATCGGCGACCGCAGGACCAGCAACCCGCGCCGGCTGGTGACGCATGCGTCCGAGCCGATCGGCTCGCTGTTCGACCCGATCGCCGCCAGCGCGGCCGCCGCCGCGCCAAAGGCGCCATCTGCGCCGTCTGCGCCGTCCGCGCCGTCGTCAAGCCCGGTGGCCGCGAAGCCGGGCGCTGCGCGCTGACAACTGGCCGATCGAGGATCCCCGCCATGCCCACGCTCGACCACCTGATCCTGAAGGTGAACGACCTCGCCGCCAGCGTCGCGTTCTACACCGAGGTGCTGGGCTTCGGCGATGAAGGCCGCGACGGTCCGTTCACCGTGCTGCGCGTCGGCCCGGACTGCCAGCTGCAGCTGGCGCCCTGGGGCACGCCGGGCTTCGAGCACTACGCGTTCGCGGTGTCGCGCGCCGAGTTCGATGCGATCTTCCAACGCATCCGCGCGCGCGGCATCGCCTACGGCCCGAGCTTCGATTCGGTCGGCCGGCGTGCCGAGGTCGGCGAGGAGACGGGCGCTCGCGGCCGCGGGCCGACGCTGTACTTCAACGACCCCAACCAGCACCTGCTCGAGATCCGCTGCTACGACTGAGCAGGCACCACCATGCCCACCGACATCCGCCCGATCCAGCTGGCCGACGCCGCCAGTTTCCGTGCCTGCCTCGATGCGGTCGCTCACGAGCGGCGTTATCTTGCGCAGGTCGAGGCGCTGCCGCTCGATCGCATCGAGGGCTTCGTCGCGCAATCGGTGGCCAGTGATGCCGCGCAATACGTGGCGGTGGAAGGCGGGACGGTGGTCGGCTGGTGCGACGTGTTCCCGCACTGGGCCCATGCGGTGCAGCATGTGGGCACGCTGGGCATGGGTGTGCGGGCCGACCGCCGCGGCCAAGGCATCGGCGAGCAACTGCTGCGTGCGACCTTGGCGCATGCGCTGAAGAACGGCATCTACCGCGTCACGCTCGAGGCGCGGGCCGACAACGTCAACGCGATACGGCTGTACGAGAAGCTCGGCTTCCGCCATGAAGCGCTCGCCCGCTGCGCACTGCGCTTCGACGGCCGGTTCTACGACGCGGTGCAGATGGCGCTGCTGCAAGGCCCGGCCGCCTGAAACAACTGAAATCCGCTGCCCACCGCCCGGCATCGCGGCTGAATCGGCCCGGTGCCACACTGGCTTGCACGATCTGACGACCGTCGAAGCCCGTGCGAACCCTGCTGCTCATTGCCAAGGTCATCGGCTTCGGCCTGCTGGGCCTGATCGCGCTGGTGATCCTGTTCTTCGCCAGCGTGCTGGTCCGCAAGAGCATGCCTTACGTCTTCGCCGGCGACATCGAGCAGCTGGCCGCGAGCGGCCCGTACAACAGCGAACGCATGGCCACCGAGATGTGCGGCACGCCGACCGACCTGGTGGGCTCGGCCGAGACGGCGTCACCGTTGCAGGGCCTGCCCAAGGCCCGGGTGATGTCGTGGCGGCCGCTCTACCCGATCGAGGGCACGGCCACCGTGCGCGTCACCGGCGTCGGCTTCGATCGCAAGACCGACCGGGCCACCGGCCCGTGCGAGGCGATCATGAGCTTCCGCTACCGCTTCATGTGGTCCTACAACGGCCGGGCGACGGTGCTGGAGTCGAGCTTCGTCGACCGGCCGACGCTCACCCGGGTCGACAAGCCCTGAGGCCTGTCGTGGCAGTCCTCGCAGCCGTTTTACTCGGCCGCGGCGCCGGCCTACCTCGCCGCCCATGGCACGCCGCAGTCGCCCGAAGACCTGAGCGGCCACACCATCATCTCGGCCAGCGCCGTCACACCCATGCCCGAATGGCGGCTGCAGCGCGGCGAGGACACCGCCAGCGTCAAGCTGCAGCCCCGCTTGACGACGACCACCAACGATGCCGCCGTGCACGCCGCGCTGCTCGGCTTCGGCGTGACGCGGTTGATGTCGTACCAGGTCGACGAGCATCTGCGCGCGGGTCGGCTGCAGGCGCTGCTCACCGACCACGAAGGGCCCGAGCTGCCGGTGCGAACAGCCACGCCGCAGGCGGCTCGGGCACCGCGGGCACGTAGGCCTGGTTGTCCTGATCGGCAGCCCGGCCGACAGCACCGTGCCGGCCCTAGACTGCCGGGATCCGCGGCAGAACTGTGCAAGCTGTGCAATGAGCGAGCCTCGACGATTCCCCACCCGGCGCCGGCGCCGGCGCGCCGCGCTGCCCGTGCTGATCGGCAGCCTGCTGGCGGCGCTGGCGCTCGGGCTGATGCCGAGCGGACCGGCCCGCGCGCAGGACGCTGCCGCGGCCTATCCGGCCCGTGCGATCCACATCGTGGTCGGCTTCCCGCCGGGCGGCCCCACCGACCGGCTGGCACGCGAGATCGCCCAGGGCCTGCAGGCGGCCTGGGGGCAGCCGGTGTTGGTGGACAACAAGCCCGGCGCCAGCTCTCGCATCGCCTTCGAGACGGTGGCGCATGCCGAGCCCGACGGTCACACGCTGATCCTGGGCTCGGTGCAGACGGCCACCAACATGGTGGTGCACAAGCGCCCGGGCTACGACACCCTGCGCGATTTCGCCCCGGTGACGCAGCTCACCGCCGCGGTGCTGGCGCTGACCGTGCCGCCCACGCCGGGAATCAGCACGCTGGAGGAGCTCCTGGCCCGCGCGCGGGCCCGGCCCGGCGAGCTGGCTTATGCCTCGTTCGGCGTGGCCTCGTCGGCGCATTTCGCCGCCGCAATGCTCGAGCAGCGCGCCGGCCTGCGGCTGGTGCACGTGCCCTTCAGCGGCGCCGCGCAGGCGCAGACGGCGGTCGTCGGCGGCCAGGTGCAGTTCGGCTTTGCGTCGGCCCTGTCGGCCATGCCCCTGCTGCAGTCGGGCAGGCTGCGCGCGCTGGCGGTCACGTCCGACAAGCGACTGCCGCAGCTGCCCGAGGTGCCCACCATGGCCGAAGCCGGCTTCCCGGGCTTCGAGGTCAGCTCCTGGCAGGGGCTGCTGGCCCCGGCGGCCACGCCGCCGGCCATCGTCGCCAAGCTGCAGCGTGAGGTCGCCCGCCTGCTGGCACAGCCTGAGGTGCGCGAGCGGCTGCTCGCCGCCGCGGCCGAGCCGGTGGGCAGCACACCCGCGGCGTTCCGCGCCTACATCCAGGCCGAGATCGCCAAATGGGGCGCCGTGGCCCGCCAGGCCGACCTGGTGCTCGATTGAGCCTGCCCCGTGCCATGCCGACACCCGCGTCAACGATGAACACCGATGCCACGCGCGCGCCGCGCTCCAGGCTGCTGCTGATGAGCGTGGGCAGCCTGGTCTGCACCGCGCTGCTCGAGTGCCTGGACCGCGCGGGGCGCGAGCGCTTCGAGCTGATCGGCCTGAACACCGAGGCCAGCGCGGCCAATAACTTCCGAATGGACCGGTGCTACCTCTCGCCGCCGGCAAGGGACCACGGCGCGATGTTCGCGCTGCTGGACCAGCTGGCGCAGCGGCACGACCCCGACCTGATCGTGCCCACGCGCGACGACGACGTGGTGGCGCTGGCGCATTGGGCGCACAGCCGCGGCTGGCGCCGAGCCATGGTGGGCGCACCGGCCATGGCCGATGTCATCCGCGACAAGTGGTCCAGCTTCCGCTGGGCCCAGGCCAAGGGCCTGCCGTTCGCACGCAGCGCGGTCGATGCCGCCGGCGTGGCCCAGCTGCAGCGCGAGTTCGGCTGGCCGCTGGTGGCCAAGCCGCGGCTGGGCTTCGGCTCCAACGGCGTGCGCATGCTGTTGAATGACGACCATGCCGCTGCCGCGCTGCGTGCCGGCGACCAGGTGGTGCAGCAGCCGATCGCCCCGGCTGCGATGCTGCGCTCCGAAGACCTGCAGGCCGGCATGCCACTGTGGTTCGCGCCGCTGCAGCCCGGCAGCGCGCTGACCCTGTGCCTGCTGGACGACACCGGCAGCCGCTTTCTCGCCGCCTGGCAATCGCAGCACGTGCGCGGTGCCGCGGTGGACACCGTGCTGCTGCGCGACGACGCGCTCGAAGCGCTGGCGCTGGCCTACGCACAGGCCGCCTGGCAGGACGGCTGGCGCGGGCTGATGAACGTGCAGGCCCGCTGCCTGGCGCCCGGCCACCACGTGCCCATCGAGCTGGCGGGCCGCTTCATGGGCGGCATGAATGCGCTCGACCGGCTGGGCATTCCCGCCGTCGCGCTGGTGCTGCGGCACTACCTGCCCGGCCTGCCCGCAGTGCCCCCGCCGGCGCCGCTGTGGCAGGCGCGCGTGGTCAAGCAGGTGCAGACGCTGCTGGTGCACGACGAAGACACCCAGCGCCTGCGCGCGACCGGCACCTGGGACCGGCCGACGTCGACCGGTCCGGCACCGCGTTGACGTGCCCACGGCCGCTCGCTAATATCGCGCCCCTTCCCTGCCCCGAGCACGCTCCGATGCGGCTGTAAGCCTTCCCCGAATGCCGTTCCACGCCTTTTCTGGCGTGGCATGTCTCCGTTCGACCGGAAAGCTTGCAATGTCATCGTTCTCGACGGGCCGCACCGCGCCCGCGGCGCCGGGCGCCGCTTCATCGAACCTCAACGCCTTCCAGCTGCACGACGTCCAGTGGCACCGGCCCGACGGTCGGCCGCTGTGGCAGGAACCGCTGCAGCTGTCCATCGGCTGCGAATGCCTGGGCCTGGTCGGCCGCAATGGCGTGGGCAAGAGCCTGCTCGCGCAACTGCTCGCCGGCCGCATGCCGCCAGCCGGCTCGATGAGCGGAACGCTATGGCGCAAAGGACGCGTCCACCTCGTCGCCCCGCCGCTGCTGCCACACGATCGGCGCAGCGTGGCCGAGGCCATGGGCCTGGGCCCGGCGTTCGACGCCGTGGCGCGGCTGGCCGCCGGGCAGGCCACGCCGGACGACCTGGTGCTGGCCGAGGGCCAGTGGGACCTGCCCGCCCGCGTGGCGCAGGCCCTGGCCGACGCCGGCCTGCCCGGCCTGCAGCCCACCGCCCCGGTGGCCGGCCTGAGCGGCGGCGAGCGCATGCGCGTGGCCCTGGCCGGCGCGATGGCGACCGACGCGCACAGCCTCATCCTCGACGAGCCCAGCAACCACCTCGATGCCGAGGCCCGCACCTGGCTGCAGGACTGGTTGCAGTCCACCGCGCGCACCGTGGTGGTCGTCAGCCACGATCGGCAGCTGCTGCGCTGCGTGGACCGCATCGCCGAACTCAGCCCGCGCGGGCTGGCGCTGTACGGCGGGAACTACACGCTGTACCGCGCACAACGCGATGGCGATGACGCCGCGGCCCAGGCCGCGCTGCAGCACGCCCGCGCGCAGCGCGATGCCGCCCGCCGCGAATCGCTCGACGGCGCCGTGCGCGCCGCCGCCGCGCGGGCGGAGCAGCCGCCGGCAATCTTCCTGGCGCTGCCCGCCAGCCGTGTGCTGGCCGACAAGCCGGTGCTGCAACTGGCGGCACTGCGCCTGCCGCATGTCGGTGGCCCGCCCCTCGAGGCGATGCTGGCCGGGCCGGTGCGCGTGGCCGTGACGGGCCCGAACGGCTGCGGCAAGAGCACGCTGCTGCGCGTGATCGCCGGCACGCTGGCGCCGCTGCAGGGCAGCGCGACGACGCAGGTCCCCATCGCGATGCTCGACCAGGACGGCGGCGACGCATTGCCGCCCGATGTCTCGCTGCTCGATCGCCTGCGCACGCTCGACTGCCCGTTGCCGCACAGCGAGCTGCGGACCCGCCTGGCCCAGCTGCGGCTGGACGCCGCGCGCGTGCTGCTGCCGATGGGCCTGCTCAGCGCCGGCGAGCGCCTGAAGGCCGCGCTGGCCTGTGCGCTGTGGCGCCAGGCACCGGCGCGGCTGCTGCTGCTGGACGAGCCGACCAACCACCTCGACCTGGACACGACCCTGGTGCTGCAGCGTGCGCTGCAAGGCTTCGAAGGCGCGCTCATCGTGGCCTCGCACGACGGGGAGTTCATCGATGCGCTGCGGCCGACGCATCGGTGGGCATGGCGCGACGGCCGCCTGGCGATGCGGCAATCGTCGAGCGCCAGGGTCGAGCGGCTCGCGGCCCTCGAACGCGAGGACCGCTAGACAGGCGCCTGAGCGGCCAGGAATCGTTCGGCCAGCAGCACCCAGAAGGCGCTGCCGATGGCGATGTTGTCGTCGTTGAAGTCGTAGCCGGGGTTGTGCACCATGCAGCCCCCTTCGCCCGGTCCGGCTGCGGTGCCGTTGCCGATCAGCACATAGCTGCCGGGCACGCGCTCGAGCATGAACGCGAAGTCCTCGCTGCCCGTCAGCGGGGGGCCCTGGGGCGTGACGTTCGCCGGCCCCAGGAGTTCGGTGGCCACGGCGCGCGCGAAGGCTGTTTCGGTCGGCGTGTTGACCAGCACCGCATAGCCGGGCTGCCAGTCGATGTGCGCCTGCACGCCGAGGCTCTCGGCCTGCGCAGCCACCAGCGCCTTGATGCGGCGCTCGAGGGTGGCGCGCACCTCGCGGTCGAGCGCACGCACGCTCAGTGCCATCGTGGCCACGGCCGGGATCACATTGTTCGCCTTGCCGGCGTGCAGCGCACCGACGGTGATCACGGCGGCCTGGAGCGGATCGACGTTGCGCGAGACGATGGTCTGCAGCGCCATGACGATGCTCGCCGCGGCGACGATCGGGTCGGCTGCGCGCTGCGGGATGGCGCCGTGACCGCCGATGCCCGTCAGCGTGACGGTGGCGTAGTCCGACGAGGCCATTGCCGCGCCGTCGCGCAGCACCAGGCGGCCCTGCTCGATGCCCGGCATGTTGTGCATGGCGAAGACGGCATCGCAGGGGAAACGGTCGAACAGGCCGTCTTCGATCATGCGCACGGCGCCGCCGCCGCCTTCTTCGGCGGGCTGGAAGATCAGGTGCAGCGTGCCGTCGAACACGCCGCGCTCGGCCAGGTGTCGCGCGGCGGCCAGCAGCATGGCCGTGTGACCGTCGTGGCCGCAGGCATGCATCACGCCGGCCCGCACGCTGGCCCAGGGCGCGCCGCTGGCTTCATCGATCGGCAGCGCGTCCATGTCGGCGCGGATGCCCAGGCGCTTCGTGCCAGTGCCGCGCACCAGCGTGCCCACCACGCCGGTGCCGCCCACGCCGCGTTCGACCGCGTAGCCCCAGCCTTCGAGCCTGTCGGCCACCAGCGCGGCGGTGCGGTGTTCCTCGAAGGCCAGTTCGGGGTGGCGGTGGAGGTCGCGGCGCAGGCTGATGAACTCGCCCGCCCGGGCCCGCAGCGCCTGCAACAGGTAGGTCATGCCCGGCTCACTGCGGCAGCAGGTTGATCTGCCGGGCGATGGCGCGATAGCGAGCCGTCTCGGCGTCGAAGAACTTCGCCGAGTCAGCCAGCGTCATCGGTGCCGCCGCGAGCTGGGTCTGCGCGGCCAGCTGCGAGCGCACCGCCGGGTCCTGCAAGGTCTTGCCGATGGCGGCATGCAGGCGAACGACCACGTCCTCCGGCGTGCTCTTGGGCACCATGAAGCCGGTCCAGATCTTGTAGGAGAAGCTTTTCAGTGCCTGGCTCTCGCCGGCCGCCGGCACGTTCTTCAACAGCTCCGAGCGCTGTGCGCCCAGCTGGCCGATCACCTTGAGCCGCCCCTGATCGGCGAGCGCGCCCATGGCGGCGCTGTAGACCAGCACCGCGAAGTCGACCTGGCCGCCGCCAATGTCCTGCAGCAGCGGCGCGTTGCCCTTGTACGGCACATGGGTGAGCTTGACCCCGGTGGCGGCCTGCACATGCTCCAGGATCAGGTGGTAGAGCGAGCCGATGCCGACGCTGCCGTAGATCAGCGGCTTGTCGTTCGACTTGCGGGCCAGCGCGATGAGTTCATCGATGCTGTTGACCGGCAGGTCCTTGCGGGTCACGAAGACCATCACCGCGTCGGCCACCGGGTGCACCAGCCGGAAGTCCTCCGCCTTCAGCTTCACCGCGGCATTGGCCAGCGGGGACAGGATCACCTCGTTGGGCGAGCCCTGGAAGACGTAGTAGCCGTCGGCCGGCGCGGCGAGGACCTTCTGCGCTGCCAGCGCGCCGCCGACGCCACCGAGGTTTTCCACCAGCACCTGCTGCCCGAGTTCCTTGGCCAGCGGATTGAAGAAGATGCGTGCGATGGCATCCGACGGGCCGCCCGCCGGGTACGGAACCATCAGGTTGACCGGCTTGGCCGGCCAGCCCTGCGCCAGGGCGGCGCCGGCGCTGAGCAACATCGCGGCCATCAGGGACAGCGACCGCTGGAACTTCGTCATGGCAACTCCTGGGGTGTGGGTGGCAGTGGACTGGCGTGGCCAATGTAGGCAGCCGGCATGGCAAAGTCCAATGCATTGTTTTATGCATTAGCATGAGTTTCACATCCACTTTCGCCGGGGCTCGCCGATGACCCTCGTGCAGTTGCGACACCTGCTGTCGCTGGCGCAGACCGGCTCGTTCAGCCAGTCGGCCGCGGCGCTGTTCCTCACCCAGCCGGCCTTGAGCCGCAGCATTCGCGCCCTCGAAGCCGAACTGGGCCAGCCGCTGTTCGACCGTGTCGGCCGGCGCAGCGAGGTCACGCCGTTCGGCCGCGAAGTGCTCGAGCGCGCCCGCCAGCTGGTCGGCGCCGCCGACGACCTGCGCGACAGTGGCGCGCAGATGGCCCTGGGCAATGCCGGCACGCTGCGCATCGGCCTGGGGTCCGGTCCGGGCGCGATGCTGATGACCCCGCTGCTGATGCACATGGCCAGGCACCATCCGCGACTGCGGCTCGAGGTTTCGCGCGGCCGCACCGATCTGCTGGAACGGGGCCTGCGCGAACGCACGATCGACGCACTGGTCGTCGACGCCCGGTCCCTGGTGCCCGCCCCGGACCTGCGCGCGACCGACACCTACGAGATGCGTGGCGCCTTCCTCTGCCGACGCGGTCACCCACTGCTGCGCAAGCGCGGCGGCGTGGGCTTCGATCAAGTGCGGGCCTATCCGTTGGCCTCCACACCCTTGAGCGACGAGGTGGCCCGCCTGCTGGTCGAGCGCTATGGGCCCGAGGCACACCCGGCGCGATGCATCACGCTGCGCTGCGAGGAGATTCCCAGCCTGGTCGAGCTGACGCGAAACACCGACACGGTGTTGATCGCCATCCGCGCCGCGGGCCGGGACCTGGCCGAACTGGCGCTGAAGCCACCGCTGGAGGCCAACGCCCGATTCGCGCTGGTCACCCTGGCGGGGCGCAGCGAGGCCCCGGCGCTGCCGATCGTGCGACAACTCATGAAGGAACTGCTCCGCGAGGGCTGAGCCCGGGCTCGGCCGATGTCCTGGCAGGCGCGCGTGAACTCAGAGAATGCTGCGCAGCGATTGCGCCGCTTCGCGCAGCAGGGGCAGCAGCTTGCCCACCATCTCGTCGGCCGTGTACGACTGCGATTGCACGGTGGTGCCGATGGCCCCCTTGCACTCGCCCTTGCGGTCCTTCAGCGGCATGGCAATGCCGCGCAGGCCCAGGTCGAGTTGCTGGTCCGTCATCCAGTAGCCCATGCTGCGCGCCTGGTGCACGTTGGCCAGGAAGCGTTGCGGGTCCACCACCGTGTGCTGCGTGAAGCTGCTGAAGGAATGCGCAGCCACCCAGGCGCCGAGCCAGGCATCGTCGTAGGTGGACAGCATCGCCACGCCCGGCGTCACCACATGCGCCGGCACGCGCACGCCCACGTGGTAGCCGATGGTGACGAAGCGCGGCGGGTTGCTGCGCGCGATGTAGACCACCTCGTGCCCGTCGAGGACGCTCACATTGAAGGTTTCGCCCGATTGCAGCGAGCAGCGCTGGATGAAGGGCTGCACCAGCCGCGGCAGGCGCGCCGCCTGAAGGTAGCTCTGGCCCAGGCGCAGCACCTGCGGCGTCAGCCAGAAGTGCTTGCCGTCGGTGTCGGCATAGCCGTCGGACACCAGCGTCAGCAGGAAGCGGCGCGCCGCCGTGCGGGTGATGCCGGCGCGCGGCGCCAGCTCGCTGGGGGTGAGCCGCACATGCTCGTCATCGAAGGATTCGATCACGCGCAGGCCCCGGCTGAGACCTTCGATCAGGTCCTTGCGGTCGATCTCGGGTCGGGCTGTTGGTGTCATTGGCGCCGGTGGAAACCCCTGTTCAACACGATGATCGCACAGCCTGCGCGATCATCGCGCAAAACGGCGCTGTCCCCGGTTGTGAGCTTGGCGGCGCGTGACTATCGTGCGAACCCGAAGCCACCCGGTTCCATCGTCGACAGGACGGGCGGCCTACAACGAGTCCCATTTCGTCCCCAGGAGACAAACCGATGCAAGCCTTCCGTCACACGCTGATCCTCCAGGCCGCCGCCTGGGCCACGCTGCTGCTCTCCGGTGCCGCGCAGGCGCAGGCCACGATCAAGATCGCCAGCCTGATGGAGCTCTCCGGCACCGGCGCCACGGCCGGCACCAACTTCAAGAATGGCGTCGAACTCGCGATCAAGGAGATCAACGCGGCCGGCGGCATCCTGGGCAAGAAGATCGAGAACAACGTGATGGACACGCAGTCCAACCCCGGGGTGGCCAAGGGCCTGGCGCAGAAGGCGGTGGACCAGGATGTGTTCGCGGTGTTCGGTCCGGTGTTCTCGGGCTCGATCCTGGTGAGCATGGCCGAGACCAAGCGCGCCGAGATTCCCAACTTCACCGGCGGCGAGGCCACCGCGATCACCCAGCAGGGCAACCCGTACATCTTCCGCACCAGCTTCACGCAAGCCACCGCGATGCCGAAGGTGGCCCGCTACATCGCCGGCGTGCTGCGGGCCAAGACCGCGGCCGTGCTCTACGTCAACAACGACTTCGGCAAGGGCGGGCGCGACGCCATCATGAAGGCGCTGGAAGGCTGGCGCGTCAAGGTGGTGGCCGACATCTCCACCGACGCCGGGCAGGTCGACTTCTCGGCCCCGGTGCTGAAGGCCAAGCAGGCCGATCCGGACGTGATCTTCGTCTACACCAACGAGGAAGAATCGGCCCGCGCACTGCGAGAGTTGCGCAAGCAGGGCTGGAGCAAGCCGATCGTCGGCGAGACCACGCTCACCGGGCAGAAGGTGATCGACCTGGCCGGCGAAGCGGCCAACGGCGCGGTGGCGCACGTGGGCCTGACGGTGGATGCGCCCAACCCCGCCATCCGGGCCTTCGGCGCCAAGTTCGAGAAGGAATACAAGTACGTCTCGGACCACAACGGCATCAAGGGCTACACCGGCGTGTACATGCTGAAGGCGGCGATCGAGAAGGTCGGCAAGCTCGACCGCGTGGCCGTGGCCAAGGCGCTGCATGGCCTGAAGATCACCGCCGCCGATCACCCCGGCGTGCTGATGGACGTGAGCATCGATGCCAAGGGCGACCTCAACCGCGAGAGCTTCCTGGTCGAGGTGCGCAACGGCAAGCAGGTGGTCAAGGACACGCTGCCGCCGCTGGCCGACTGAGGCCGGCACCAGGCTGGCCGCCGGCGCGGCGTAGAAGCTGCCGGTGCGCGGCTGGCAGCAGCCTTCGATCGAGACCACGCCATGACCGACTTCCTTCAACTGTTTCTCTCCGGCATCGCCACCGGCAGCATCTACGCGCTGGCGGCGCTGGGCTTCACGCTGCTGTGGCAGGCCTCGGGCACCATCAACTTCGCGCAGGGCGAATTCGTGATGCTGCCGGCCTTCGTGATGCTCGCCTTCGGCGCGCTGGGCCTGCCGCTGCTGGCGGCCTTCGCCTGCACCTGCGGGGTGGCGGTGGTGGTGCTGGGCTGGGGCTTCAAGCGCGGCATCGCCGATCCGCTGCTGCGCCACGGCATGATGCCGATCGTGGTGGCGACCATCGGGCTGTCGATCGCCATGCGCAACGGCGTGCGCGCCGGCTACAGCGCCGAGGCCCACCCCTTCGCCAGCCTGTTCCCGGACAAGCTGTTCAACGTGGCCGGCGTCACGGTCACGCTGCCCGAACTGGGCACGATGGCGCTGGCGCTCGGCCTGGTGCTGGCCACGCAGGCCTTCCTCTCGCGCACCGTCACCGGCCGCGCGATGCAGGCGGTGGCGCAGAACACCGAGAGCGCCACGGTGCTGGGCATCGACGTGCCGCGCATGGTGTTCTACACCTTCGCGATCAACGCGCTGCTGGCCTGCGCCGCGGCACTGCTGGTCACGCCCACCTACCTGGCCAAGTTCGACATGGGCGAAGGCCTGGGCACCAAGGCCTTCTTCGCCGCCATCATCGGCGGCTTCAACAACAGCCGCGGCGCGCTGCTGGGCGGCGTGATCGTCGGCGTGTGCGAGAACCTGGCCGCGGCCTACGTCTCGCCGGTCTACAAGGATGCGGTGGCACTGGTGATCTTCATGCTGGTGATCCTGTTCAAGCCACAAGGCCTGCTGGGCCGCAAGGTGGAGCGCAAGGTATGAGCGCCTCACTCCGCTGGGCGCTGCTGGCCGGCGCCGCGCTGCTGCTGCTGGCGGTGCCGACCCTGCTGAAGAACTACGGCATCTACCTGCTGACGATGTGGCTGGTGTACGTGGTGGCCACCATGGGCCTCAACCTCACCGTGGGCTACGCAGGCCAGAAATCGCTGGGCCATGCGGCCTTCTTCGGGCTGGGCGCGTACACCGTGGCCATCGTGATGAAGGCCGGCTTCAGCTTCTGGCTCGGCCTGCCGCTGGCCATGCTCGGCTGCTTCGTCATCGGGCTGGGCTTAGGCTTTCCGGCGCTGCGGGTGCAGACCATCTACCTGGCCTTCGCGACGCTGGGCTTCAACACCGCGGTCTGGCTGGTGATGCGCAATGAAGAGTGGCTGACCGGCGGCACCTTCGGCATCAACAACATCGCGCGGCCAACGCTCTTCGGCCTGTCGCTCGACGGCGCGCTGGCCTACTACTACTTCGTGCTGGCGGTGACGGTGCTGCTGGGCGCGCTGCAGCGGGGCCTGCTGCGCTCGCCCTGGGGCAAGGCCTTCACCGCGCTGCGCGACAACCCGATCCGCGCCGAATCGCTGGGCGTCAACATCCAGGCCTACACCCTGCTGTCCTTCGCGATCGGCGCGGTGTATGCCGGCGTGGCCGGCGCGCTGTTCGGGTCGCTGGTGCAGTTCATCGAGCCGGGGCCGTTCAACGTCGGCGCGTCGATCATGATGTACCTGATGGTGGTGGTGGGTGGACCGGGCTACTTCCTCGGCCCCGTGCTGGGCTCGGCGGTGGGCGTGCTGCTGCCCGAGTGGCTGCGCTTCGCGCAGGGCTGGTACCTGTTCGTCTTCGGCAGCGCGGTGGTGCTGCTGATGCTGTGGCTGCCCGACGGGCTGCTGAGCATTCCTGATCGCCTCCGCGCCCGGCGCCAGGCACGCGAGGCCGCCGCCGCCCGCACGGCCGCGGCGGCGCAGATCCAGGAGGTGGCGCCATGACGTCGCCTGTTTTGGAAGTGAGCGGCCTGAAGAAGTCCTACGGCGCCATCCAGGCCGTCGGCGGCGTGTCGTTCCAGGTGATGCCGGGCGAGATCTTCGGCGTCATCGGGCCCAACGGCTCGGGCAAGACCACGATGTTCAACAGCGTGCTCGGCCAGATCACGCCCGACGAAGGCCGCATCGCGCTGAACGGGCGCGACATCACCGGCTGTTCGCCGATGCAGCTGAACCGCCTGGGCGTGGGCCGCACGTTCCAGACGCTGCAGGTGTTCGGCAAGATGAGCGTGCGCGACAACCTGATCGTCGCCGCGCAGGAGCACCAGGGCTCGATGTTCAGCCGCATGTTCGCGCCCACCGATTCGGGCCTGGGCGCGAAGGCCGACGCGCTGATCGACCAGTTCCGCATCCGCCACGTGGCGCACAAGCGCGCCGGCGAGCTCAGCTACGGCCAGCAGAAGCTGGTGGACATTGCGATGGCCTTCATGAGCGAGCCCGCGCTGGTGCTGCTGGACGAGCCCTGCGCCGGCGTGAACCCCAGCCTGGTGGGCGGCATCAGCACCCTGCTGAAGGAGCTGAACCGCACGCGCAGCGGCTCGTTCGTGGTGATCGAGCACAACATGGACTTCGTGATGGACCTGTGCCACCGCATCATGGTGATGGTCGAGGGCCAGGTGATGGCCATCGGCACGCCGGCCGAGATCCGCGCCAACAAGCAGGTGCTCGACGCCTACCTCGGAAACTGAGCGTCATGGCCAAGGACGACATCGCGATCGAGTTCGACCAGGTGCTCGCCGGCTACGGCGAGTTCATGATCCTCAACCAGCTCAGCTTCGCCGCGAAGCGCGGCAAGATCACCTTGCTGCTGGGCCCCAACGGCGCCGGCAAGAGCACGGTGCTGAAGACGCTGTTCGGCCTGCTGAAGGTGCGCGCCGGCAGCATCCGGCTGAACGGCCAGGACATCACCGGCGCCAGCGCCAAGTCGCTGCTGGTGCAGCACGGCATCGCCTTCGTGCCGCAGGGGCGCAACCTGTTCGGCCAGCTCAGCGTGTTCGAGAACCTCGAGCTCGGCGGCATCACGCTGGGCATGAAGACCACGCACGAGCGCATCCCCGAGGTGCTGGCGCGCTTTCCGCGGCTGCAGGAACGGCTGCACTCGGCGGCCTCGTCGCTGTCGGGCGGCGAGCAGAAGCAGCTGGAAGTCGGCCGCGCGCTGCTGCTGCGCCCGCAGGTGATCCTGATCGACGAGCCTTCCATCGGCCTGAGCCCGCTGGTGGTGCAGGACGTGTTCAAGCTGCTGCGCCAGCTGGCCGACCAGGGCACCACGGTGCTGATGGTCGAGCAGAACGTGAAGAGCGCGCTGAAGATGGCCGACGAGGCCATTGCGCTCGAATCGGGCCGCCTGGTGCTGCACAAGCCGGCCGACGAGTTGCTGAACGACCCGCACATCGAACGCCTGTTCCTCGGCGGGGCGCATGCGGCGGCACCGGCCGGGGCGTCGCCATGACCCTGCGCCTGGCCGTGGCCGGCGCCGGCGTGATCGGCGGCGCACGGCGAGCACAGCGTGGCGCTGGCCTGAATCCTGCCGTCCCCGAACGATGAACGCGCTTCCGAAGGACCCGCCCATGACCTCCTCCGTACCGCACGACCGCGAATCGTTGGCCGATGTGCCCAACCCGCTGGGGCTGGACGGCATCGAGTTCATCGAATACGCCACCAGCCGCCCGCAGGCCCTGGGCCAGGTGCTGGAGATGATGGGCTTCCGCCCGGTGGCGCGGCACCGCTCGCGCGAGGTGCTGCTGTACCGCCAGGGCTCGATGAACGTGGTGATCAACGCCCATGTCAGCGCGCGCCCGCAGCACAGCCCGCCGACCGAGACACCGGTCATCACCGCGGTGGCCTTGCGCGTGCGTGACGCGGCCACCGCCTACCACCGCGCGCTCGACCGCGGCGCCTGGGCCGTGCCCACGCGGGTGGAGGTGATGGAGCTGAACATCCCCGCGATCCATGGCGTGGGCACCAGCCGCATCTACTTCGTCGACCGCTACAAGGAATTCAGCATCTGGGACGTGGACTTCGTGCCCATCCCCACGGTGGACCGCCAGCCGCCGGCGCTGGCGGGGCTGCACTGGTTCGGCATCGTGCAGTACATCGGCACCGACCGGCTCGACGACTGGACCGAGTTCTACCGCGAGCTGTTCGACTTCCACGAACTGCCCGACAGCGAGCGCTTCGGCATCCTGCCCAAGGGCCGCATCCTGCGCAGCCCCTGCCGCAGCTTCTACCTGCAGCTGATCGAGCCCGAGCCCGGCATCGTCGACGTCGAAGGCGACGAGACGCTGCAGCGCATGGGCCTGGGCGCGCCCGACGTGCCGGCCGCCGTGGCCGCGCTGCGCGCCCGCGGCGTGGAGTTCGTCGAGGCCCATGCCGATGCGCAGAGCGCCGAGCGCGGCGCGCTCACCAAGAGCTGGCTCGGCGGTGTGATGTTCGAGCTGGTGCACGACGAACGGAAGTCATGAGTCCCCCCCGGAGCGCCTGCGGCGCCTCCCCCCGAGGGGGCGCCGCCAGCGGCCCGGCAAAGCCGGTTCCGCGGCGGCCGCTGGATTGCCGGAGTGCCATGGAGAACTGGAATGTCTAGAGCGACGGGCAACTTCGACGACTTCGGCATGGACACCATCACCCTGGCGGGTTCGCTGGAGGCCAAGCTCGCGGCCATCCGCGAGGCCGGTTTCAGCCAGGTGATGCTGAAGGCCAACGACCTCGTCGGCCACGAGGGCGGCGTCGACGCCGCGGTGCGGCTGGTCAAGACCAGCGGGCTGCGCGTCACCGGCTTCCAGGTGCTGCGCGACTTCGAAGGCCTGTCCGGCCACCTGCACGACTACAAGGTGGACATGGCCAAGTCCATGCTCGAGATGGCGCGGGCCGTCGGCGCCCCGCTGCTGCTGGCCTGCTCGTCGACCAGCCAGCACGCCACGCAGGACCTCGACGCCATTGCGCGCGACCTGCGCAAGCTGGCGATGCTGGCGGTGCCGCTGGGCATCAAGGTGGCCTACGAGGGTTTGAGCTGGGGCCGCACGGTGTACGAGTTCACCACCGCCTGGGAAGTGGTGTGCCGTGCCGACGCGCCCAACCTCGGCCTGGGGCTGGACAGCTTCCATGCCTTCGCCACGCAGACCTCGCTGGACGAGCTGGACATCCTCGACCCGAGCAAGATCTTCCTGGTGCAGCTGGCCGACTTCATGTGGCAGGAGATCCGCTCGGTGGAAGAACGCATCACCACCGCGCGCCATTTCCGCGTGTTCCCCGGCGAAGGCGTGCACAGCGTGCAGGTGGCCGACCTGGTGATGCGCCTGGCCGCGCTGGGCTACCGCGGCGACTACAGCTTCGAGGTCTTCAACGACGACTACCAGCAGATGCCGCTGCCGCGGGTGGCGCAGCGCGCCCGCGCCTCGGCCGAGTGGCTGGGCGAAGAGGTGCTGCGGCGTGCCGTGCCGCTGCCCAACCGCCTGCGCCTGACGAAATGAGCTCCCCCCGAAGCGCCTTCGGCGCCTCCCCCCAGGGGGCACCGCCGGCGGCCCGGCAAAGCCGGTTCCGCGGCGGTCGCTGGGCGGCACCGACATGAACCGATCCATCTCACTCGCGGCGCTGACGGTGCTGGAACTCACGCCGCCGCAGAGGGTGCGCTGCGCGGCCGAGGCCGGCTACAGCCATGTGGGCATCCGCCTGCTGCCGGCCACGCCCACCGAGCCGCAGTACGACCTGGTCGGCGACAAGCCGCTAACGCGTGAAGTGCTCAGCGCCCTGGCCGACACCGGCGTGCGGGTGCTGGATGCCGAGATCTTCCGGCTGCGGCCCGACACCCAGGTGGCCGACTACGAGGCCGCCCTCGCCACCGCCGCGCGGCTGGGCGCGCGCGAGCTGCTGGTGGCCGGCAACGACCCCGACGAAGCACGGCTGATCGACCGCTTCGGCGCCTTCTGCGACCTGGCCGCGCGCCACGGCCTGGGCGCCAACCTCGAGTTCATGTCCTGGACCGATGCGAAGAACCTGCCGCAGGCCGCGCGCATCGTGGCCGCGGCCGGCCGGCCCAACGGCGGCGTGCTGATCGACGCCTTCCACCTCAGCCGCTCGCGCAGCCGGCTGGCCGACATTCCCACGCTGCCCGCTTACGTGCTGCGTTATCTGCAGCTGTGCGACGCGCCGGCCGAGATCCCGCCCACCGAGGAAGCCGTGCTGGCCGAGGCGCGCGCCGAGCGCCGCTTTCCGGGCGACGGCGGGCTCGACCTGGTGGGCCTGCTGCGCGCGGTGCCCGACACGCTGCCGATCAGCGTCGAGGCGCCCACGCTCACTTTGTCGCATAGCGTCGGCGCGGTGGAACGGGCGCGCCGCGCGCTGGCCGCCACGCAGCGCGTGCTGGCGCTGGCCGCGGCCTGAGCGGCACGCGCTCCACGATGGTCCGCGTCAGCCCCACCGCCGCCGGCGGCAGCGGTCCGGCCACCGCTGCCCACGCCAGCAGCCCGCCCGCCGCGCAGCACTGCGACCTGCTGGTCATCGGCTCCGGCGCCGCGGGCCTGGCCGCGGCGGTCACCGCCGCGCACCACGGCCTCAAGGTTGTTCTGGTCGAGAAAGCCCCGGTGCTGGGCGGCGCCACCGCCTGGTCGGGCGGCTGGCTGTGGGTGCCGGGCAATCCGCTGGCGCAGCGCGCCGGCATCCACGAAGACCCCGAGCAGCCGCGCACCTACCTGCGCCACTCGCTCGGGCCGCATTACGACGCCGCGCGCGTCGACGCCTTCCTGGCGCATTGCGGCCCGATGGTCGGCTTCTTCGAACGGCACACCGCGCTGCAGTGGGTGGACGGCAATGCCATCCCCGACATCCACGGCCATCGGCCCGGCGCCGCCACGCAGGGCCACCAGGTGGCCGCCGCGCCCTACGACGCGCGAGAGATCGGTCCGCTGATCCACCGTCTGCGCCACACGATGCGCGAGACCTCGTTCATCGGCATGCCGATCATGGCCGGCGCCGACCTCGCGGCCTTCCTGAGCCTGACGCGATCGTTCGCGTCACTGCGGCATGTGGTCGGGCGCGTCACGCGGCACCTGGTCGACCTGGCGCTGCGCGGCCGCGCGATGCAGCTGGTGAACGGCGTGGCCCTGGTGGCGCGGCTGGCGCGCTCGGCCGAGCAGCTGGGCGTGACGATGCTCACCTCGGCACCGGCCACGCGCTTGCTGATCGACGACGGCGCGGTGCACGGCGCCGTCGTGAACACCGCGCGCGGCGAGCTGGCGATCCACGCCACCCGCGGCGTGGTGCTGGCCGCCGGCGGCTTTCCGCACGACGTGGCACGGCGCCGCTTGCTGGTGCCGCGCACCCCGCGCGGCGACGAGCACCTGCCGCTGCCGCCACCCGAATGCAGCGGCGACGGCATTGCGCTGGGCGAATCGGCCGGCGGCGTGCTGGACACGAGCCTGGCCTCGCCGGTGGCCTGGGCGCCGGTGTCGCGCGTGCCGCATGCCGACGGCAGCGTGGGGCACTTTCCGCACATCATCGACCGCGGCAAGCCCGGCGTCATCGCGGTGCTGGCCGATGGCCGGCGCTTCGTCAATGAATCGGACGGCTACTACGACTACACCGCGGCCATGGTGGCCGCCGTGCCGCCGGGCCAGGAGGTGGCCTCGTGGCTGGTGTGCGACCACCGCTTCATCCGCCGCTATGGCCTGGGCCATGTGCGGCCCTTCCCGCTGCCGCTGGGCGGGCACCTGCTCAGCGGCTACCTGAAGCGCGGCCGCAGCCTCGCGGCACTGGCCCGCGCCTGCGGCATTCACCCCAGCGGATTGGCCGAGACCGTGGCCGCCTACAACCACCACGCACGCCAGGGCCAGGACCCGGCCTTCCACCGCGGCGAAACGCCCTTCAACCGCCGCCAGGGCGACGCACGGCACGAGGGCCCGAACCCCTGCGTGGCGCCCATCGAGCACGGGCCGTTCTATGCGGTGAAAGTGCTGCCCGGCAGCTTCGGCACCTTTGCCGGGCTGAAGACCAATGCCGCGGCCCAGGTGCTGCGTGCCGATGGCCGCGTGGTGCCCGGCCTGTATGCCGTGGGCACCGACCAGGCCAGCGTGATGGGCGGGCACTACCCCTCGGGCGGCATCAACCTGGGCCCGGCAATGACCTTCGGGTACATCGCCGGCCTGCACGCCGCGGATGCGGCGTAGATCAAGGGATAACCCTTGCTGTGATCGCTGAGCGACCACTGTGCGCGATCAACGCGCAAACGGCTCGGCAAGGGCTCAACAAGAAGGCGATGGCTGCCTACATTGGCTTCACACCGCACAGCTGGAGACAAGAGCATGTCCTCTCTCACCGAGCACGAACCACACGGCAAGCACCAGGCCAACAAGGCCACCGCCAGCGGATGGATCGGATCCGCGCTGGAGTACTACGACTTCTTCATCTACGCCACCGCCGCTTCGCTGATCTTTCCGCAGATCTTCTTTCCCAAGGGCGACGCCAAGGTGGCCATCATCGCCTCGCTGGCCACGTACGGTGTGGGTTATGTGGCACGCCCCATCGGCGCCTTCGTGCTGGGCCACTGGGGCGACACGCACGGCCGCAAGCATGTGCTGATCGTCTGCATGTTCCTGATGGGCCTGAGCACCATCGCGGTGGGCCTGCTGCCCACCTACGACCAGGTGGGCCTGCTGGCACCGGCGCTGCTGGTGCTGCTGCGCCTGATCCAGGGCTTTGCGGTGGCCGGCGAGATCTCGGGCGCCAGCTCGATGATCCTGGAGCACGCGCCCTTCGGCCGCCGCGGCTTCTTCGCCAGCTTCACGCTGCAGGGCGTGCAGGCCGGCCAGATCCTGGCCGCCGCGGTGTTCCTGCCGCTGGCGCACTTCATGGACAAGGACAACTTCCTGGCCTGGGGCTGGCGCATTCCGTTCCTGCTGAGCTTCGTCGTCATCGTGGCCGGCTGGATCATCCGCCGCGAGGTGCACGAAACCCCCGCCTTCGCCGAAGAAGGCAGCCAGGGCCAGGTGCCCAAGGCGCCGGTGGTGCAGGCTCTCCACGAAAGCTGGCGCGACATGCTGCGCGTGGTGTGCTGCTCGCTGATGAACGTGATCCCGGTGGTCACCACCATCTTCGGCGCCGCCTACGCGGTGCAGCCGGGCTACGGCATCGGCTTCGAGAAGGACGTGTACCTGTGGATCCCGGTGATGGGCAACATCGTCGCGGTGGTGGTGATTCCGTTCGTCGGCAACTGGTCCGACAAGATCGGCCGCAAGCCGCTGATCATCTGGGGCGCGCTGCTGTCGGGCCTGCTGTCCTACGGCTACCTGTACGCCATCAGCATCCACCATGTGCCGCTGGCCATTGCGATGTCGCTGCTGATGTGGGGCGTGGTGTACCAGGGCTACAACGCCGTGTTCCCGAGCTTCTACCCCGAGATGTTCCCCACCCGCACCCGCGTGTCCGGCATGGCCATCTCGCAGAACCTGGGCACCGCGGCCACCGCGATGCTGCCGGCGCTGTTCGTCGCCGTGGCGCCCCCGGGGGCGACGGGTATCCCGTTCATCGTGGGCTCCATCGCGCTGGCCATCTGCGCACTGGCCGCCTTTGCCGCGTGGACCGCCCGCGAGACCTACCGCATCCACATGAACGACCTGGGCAACCCCGCCGCGCGGCCGGTGCCGCAGCCCGACTACCTGCGCCTGCGCCGCGAAGCCATGAACCTGGGCGGCGGCAGCCGCGTGTTCACCTGACATAACTCGTATTGAGCATGGAGAGATCGAGATGATCCGCGGCAGCACCGCCCTGATCGCCCACATCGGCTGGCCGACGCACACCTTCAAGTCGCCGATGATCTACAACCCCTACTTCGAGCAGGCCGGCATCGACGCGGTGGTGGTGCCGATGGGCTGCCGGCCGGAGCCCTACCCCGCGCTGCTGAAGTCGCTGTTCGCGCTGGAGAACATCTGCGGCGCGCTGATCACCATGCCGCACAAGGTGGCCACCGTGGCGCTGCTGGACGAGCCCTCGCCCACCGTGCGCATCACCGGCGCGTGCAATGCGGTGCGCCGCAGCGCCGAAGGGCGCCTGCAGGGCGACATGTTCGACGGCGAAGGCTTCGTGCGCGGCCTGCGCCGCAAGGGCTGTCAACTTCAAGGCGCCCGCGCGCTGGTGGTGGGCAACGGCGGCGTGGGCTCGGCCATTGCCGCGTCGCTGGCCGGCGCCGGTGTGGCCGCGCTGGCGCTGTACGACGCCCGGCCCGATTCCGCCGCCGGCCTGGCACGGCGCCTACAGGAAGCCTACCCCGCATTGGACGTGGCCACCGGCCACAACGACCCCGCCGGCTTCGACCTGGTGGTCAACGCCACGCCGATGGGCATGAACCCCGGCGACCCGATGCCGATGGACGTCGGCCGCATCGCCCCCGAGGCCTTCGTCGGCGAGGTGGTGATGAAAGCCGAGATGACCGCCTTCCTGCAAGCCGTGCAGGCCCGCGGTTGCCGCTTCCAGGTGGGCTCGGACATGCTGTTCGAGCAGATTCCGGCGTACCTGGAGTTCTTCGGGTTGCCGAGCACCACGCCGGAGGCATTGCGGGCGGTGGCGAGGTTGAGTTACTGAGGCACGGGCCTGCGTGCGTGGTGGGCCGCTTCACACTAGTAGTGGGCATTCCTTGATGGGCCTGCAAACGCCTGCGCCGCCTGAGACCGGACACTCCAGCGGTAAACACGACACGACTGTGCGGTGCCGCTTCGGGTGGCGTCGTTCGAGATGATGTACTCGCAATTGGCTCCGCAACGTTACAAGCCAGCCGTGTAGCAGCCTCACGACGAAGTGCTGAGCGAGCTGAGACAAATCGCTCCGCCCCCATCCAGGATGGTTTCGCCAGATCTGAACGTCGTGCTCGGTATGCGTCCGGCCAACTCATCTTGACGACGAGCGGCGGGATCAGGTCGCG
>CAZXLI010000032.1:0-37734 GCA_964641795.1 uncultured Bordetella sp.
CGATCGACGTCAAGAACCGGGCCGAGAACCTGATGATCGTCGACCTGCTGCGCAACGACCTCGGCCGCGTCGCGCGCACCGGCACGGTCCGCGTGCCGGCGCTGTTCGAGGTCGAGACCCACGCCAGCGTGCACCAGATGACCTCGACCGTGCAGGCCGAACGGGCACCGGCCGCCGACTTTCCGGCGCTGCTGCGCGCGCTCTTCCCCTGCGGTTCGATCACCGGCGCGCCCAAGCGCCAGACGATGCGCCACATCGCCGCGCTGGAAGACACGCCACGCGGCCTGTACACCGGCGCGATCGGCTGGGTCGATGCGCCGCGGGCCGGCGAAGCCTGCGGCGACTTCTGCCTCTCGGTGGCCATCCGTACGCTGCTGCTCGGGCCCGAGCAGCCCACCGGTCTGCGGCCGGCCGAGCTGGGCGTGGGCGGCGGCATCGTGCTCGATTCACAGCCGGCGGCCGAATGGGCCGAGACCCGCACCAAGGCGCTGTTCCTGACCGGCCTGGACCCCGGCTTCACGTTGTTCGAGACGATGCACGCGCGGCGCGGCCGGGCACCGCACCACCTGGCCGCTCACTTCAGGCGCTTGCAGTCCAGCGCCGCCTGGTTCGGCTTCCGCTGCAAGCTCGACGAGATCGCGCAGGCCCTGGCCGCGCACGTCGCCGGCTGGCCCGACGATGCGCCGCGCCGCCTGCGGCTCGACCTGGCCCATGACGGCGGCCTGCGATTCACCAGCGCCGCGCTGGCCCCCTCGCCACGCGGCCCGGTGCGCCTGCGCCTGGCCGCCCGGCCGCTGCCGCCGCACGAGCACGCGCTGGCCGGCCACAAGACCTCGCAGCGCGGCAGCTACGACGCCGCGCTGCGCGAGGCCGAGGCGGCCGGCTGCTTCGACACGCTGTTCTGCAACCCGCGCGGCGAGCTGACCGAGGGCGCGCGCAGCAGCCTGTTCGTGCGGCTCGGCGGCCGCTGGCTGACGCCGGCGCTGCGCTGCGGCCTGCTGCCCGGCGTGATGCGCGCCCGCCTGCTGGCCCGGCCCGGCTTCGCGCAGGAAGCCGTGCTGACACCGGCCGACCTGCAGCGCGCCGAAGCGCTGATGGTCTGCAACGCGCTGCGCGGGCTGCTGCCGGCGCGCCTGGCGGCGGCCACTCCCGAAACGTGACTTCCGGCCGTGACATCGGTCACAACAAATGAAACCCTCAACCGCGGGCCGCTGCAGCCGTGGTGAAACCGGCGCCTTCGACAGTCTGGGCACACCACCGGAGATTGGCGATGAACGCAAGCACCCTGATCCAGCTGCCGCCCGAGCTGCTGCCGATGGCGGCCGATCTCGAATACCAGCCGCGACCGGCCGGCCTGCCGGTCGAGCGCCTGTGGGCCAGCGCGCTGGCGCTGGTGGCCGCCTGCGTCGCGCTGGCCTTCGCGCTGCCGGTGTGATGCGGCGCCCCGGCGCGGCGGCTTCACCGCCGCTTCACCGCGCGCACGCCCGCCTCATCGCCCGGCCGGATGCTGCCGGGCATGACGAAGCGCCCCACGATCCTGCTGATCAACCCGCCGCACACCGCCATCGGCAGCCGCATCCCGCGTGAACACCTGCCGCCGCTGGGCCTGCTGAGCATCGGCGGGCCGCTGGTCGATGCCGGCTTTGCGGTCGAACTGCTCGACGCCGACCTCGATCCGCTAACGCCGGAACAGATCGTCCAGGCCGTTGCCCGACGCCGGCCACGCGTGGTGATGCTCGGCCACTCGGGCTCGAGCTCGGCGCACGAGACGGTGCTGGCTCTGTGCCGGCGCCTGAAGCAGGCGCTGCCCGCGCTGCTCACCGTCTACGGCGGCGTGCACCCGACCTACCACTGGGACGAGATCCTGCGCGATGCGCCGCAGATCGACCTGGTCGTGCGCGGCGAGGGTGAAAGCACCACCGTCGAGCTGATGCGCGCACTGGCCGCCGGCCGGCCGCTGGACACCGTGCGCGGCATCGCGTTCCGGCGCGGCCGCCTGGTCATCGGCACGCCGCCGGCCGAGATGCTGCAGAACCTGGACGACTGGCGCGTCGGCTGGGAGCTGATCGACCACCGCCGCTATTCGTACTGGGGCGGCAAGCGCGCGGTGGTGGTGCAGTTCTCGCGCGGCTGCCCCCACCTGTGCAGCTACTGCGGCCAGCGCGGCTTCTGGACGCGCTGGCGCCACCGCGATCCGGTGCGCTTCGCGCGCGAGCTGGCGCGCCTGCACCGCGAGCACGGCGTCGAGCTGATCAACTTCGCCGACGAGCTGCCCACCGGCTCGCGCAAGGCCTGGCGCGCCTTCCTCGAAGCCTTGATCGCCGAAAACGTGCCGCTGCTGCTGGTGGGCTCGACCCGTGCCGGCGACATCGTGCGCGACGCCGACCTCCTGCCGCTGTACCGCCGCGCCGGCGTGATCCGCTTCCTGCTCGGCATCGAAAGCTACGACCCGGCCACGCTGTCGACGATCCGCAAGGGCGCCGACCCCCGCGAAGACGCGCAGGCCATCCGCCTGCTGCGCCAGCACGGCATCGTCTCGATGGCCACCTACGTGATTGGCTTCGGCCAGGAACGCGACCGCGACTACTGGCATTCGCTGCGGCAGCTGTGGCGCTACGACCCCGACCAGATCCAGCTGCTGTTCGCCACGCCGCACCGCTGGACGCCGTTCTACGACAGCGTGGCCGGGCGCCGCGTGATCCAGCCCGACACGCGGCGCTGGGACTACAAGCACCAGGTGATCGAGGCGGCCCAGGTGCCGCCGTGGCGCGTGTTCCTGTGGTCCAAGCTGATCGAGCTGGCGATGCAGCTGCGGCCGCGCGCACTGGCGCGGCTGCTGTGGCAGGGCGACGCCGACTTCCGCCATGCGATGCGCTGGTACACCCGCATCGGCCGCCGCGTCTGGTGCCACGAGGTGGCGCAGTTCCTGTTCGACACCCGGCTGCTGAAGCAGGGCCCGACCCTGCGCGAGTTCCTCGGCCCCTCGCTGGCCGCGCGCGAATACGCGCTGGCCAGGACGCAGGGCGTGTCGATCACGAAGGCGGTGGCATCGCCTCCTCAGCGGTGAGCTTCGCGCGGCTGCCGCGCCTTATCGGCGTTACGACCCGCATGCGTTCCGGACGATCGCCCGCGGCCGCCGCCCGGCGCCCGGCCCCGGGGCGAGTCCGGGCTTGACGCCGGCCGCGCCGCGGCGCCGAATCGGGTCCTCCCCTTCCACCGCAGGAGCCGCCATGGGCAGCCATGTCTACAAGTACGTCGAACTCGTCGGTTCGTCGACCATCGGCAGCGACGATGCCATCCGCAATGCGATCGCCACCGCCGCGAAGACGCTGCGCCACCTCGACTGGTTCGAGGTGCAGGAAACCCGCGGCCACCTGGTCAATGGCCAGGTCGCGCACTGGCAGGTGACGGTGAAGGTGGCGTTCCGGCTCGAAGCCACGCCTTGACGATGCGCAAGCGGCCGCGCGCGGCCGGTGCGAGACTGCCCTGATGCAGCCGCCCGTGGCGCGGCCGCCAGGAGAACGCCGTGTACCAGCGCATCCTCGTTCCCGTCGACGGCAGCCCCACGTCCGAGCGCGGGCTGGCCGAGGCGATACGCCTGGCCCGCTCGAGCGGCGGTCAGCTGCGGCTGATCCATGTGGTCGACGAGCTGGCCTATGCGCTGGGCACGGCCGGCCCGTTCGGCGGTGGCTCGGCTGACCTGTTCACGCTGCTGCTCGAGGCGGGCCAGGCCATCCTCGACAAGGCGCGCGCCACCGTCGTGGCCCAGGGCGTCGCGGTGGACACGGTGCTGGCCGACACCCTGGCCGGCCGGCTGTGCGACCAGGTGGTGGCGCAGGCCAAGGCCTGGCCGGCCGACCTGATCGTGATCGGCACGCATGGCCGGCGCGGCGTCGGCCGCCTGGTGCTGGGCAGCGACGCCGAGCAGATCCTGCGGCTGGCAACGGTGCCGGTGCTGCTGGTGCGCGCGGCCGAGGCCTGATCGGCCCGGCGCGCCGCACGACACCGGCGCGCGGGCCGCGTCATTCGTACACCAGCAGGCTGGACCGGAAGGCGCCGCCCCAGGCCTCGCCGCCGGCCAGCAGCACGCGGCCGTCGGCCAGGCGCGTGGCACTGTGCAGCGCGCGTTCGCCGTCGAGCGCGGCGATCAGTTGGCCGCCCGTGGCCGGGTCGTAGCGCTCGGCGCTGGCGCTGTAGTGCGGCATCGCCTGCTGGCCGCCGAACAGCAGCAGCGCGCCCGAAGGCAGCGGCACGCCGGCGGCCCAGGTGCGCGGCACGGCCAGCGGCTTGACCGTTTCGAAGCGGCCGCTGGCGGGATCGAAGCGCAGCACGCTGGCCAGCGGCAGGATCGCGTCGCTGCCGGCCGACACCGTCTCGCCGCCGAGGATCAGCACGCGGCCGTCGGCCTGGCGCTGCGCCAGGTGGTTGGCACGCAGCGCCTGCGCCTCGGCCACCGGCGTGAAGCGCTCGGTCTGCGGGTCGAAGACCTCGGCAAAGCGGTAGTCGGCCGCAGCACTGTAGCCGCCGGCGATCAGCACCCGGCCGTCGGCCAGCAGGGTCATCGTGTGGGCGGCGCGGCCCTGGCTCATGCGCACGCCCAGGCGGCGGAACTGCCGCGTCGCCGGGTCCCACAGCTCGGCCGAATCGCTGATGCCCAGCGGCGCCCGCTCGCCGCTGGCATAGCCGCCGCTGACCAGCACGCGACCGTCCGTCAGCAGCAGCGCGGCATGGTCGACGCGCGCCACGCTCATCGCGCCGGCCGGAGTGCTCTGGCCGGTGCGCTCGTCCACCAGTTCGGCGCGGCGCCAATCGGTGTCGCTGAACAGGCCGCCGGTCAGCAGGATGCGGCCGTCGGCCAGCCGCGTGGCCTTGTGCGCGGCGCGGCCGGCGCCCAGCGTGCCGATGCGCTGCACGCGGCCGGTGGCGGGGTCGAAGCGGTCGATGGCGTCGCTGAGCGTCGACTCGCCGCGCGAGCCGCCGATCAGCAGCACGCTGCCGTCGGCCGCCGCCACTGCCGTGTGCTGCGACGCGGCGAAGGCGCTGCCGGTGGCCGCGTAACGGTCGCGGTAGGAAACGCTCACCGCCAGGCTGCGCCGCTGCGCCGGCTGGCCGGGGGCCTCGACCACCAGCTCGAACACCGTGTCGCGGTCCAGCACCGGGCTGCGCAGCGGCACGCCGCTGCTCACCGCACCCAGGCCGGGTTCGATGCGCGCGCTGCCGCCGCGGAAGCTGGCGGTCAGCGTCACCTGCTCGCCGACATGCACCGCGCTGCGGTCGGCCAGCAGGCGCGGCGCGTCGGCGGGCGGCGCGTTGCCGCCGTCGCCACCACCGCCGCAGGCGGCCAGCCACAGGCTGCCGGCCAGGGACACCCAGGCCACGCGCCGGGAAACAAAGGGAAATCGAGCGGGCATTGCAGAAGGCTCCGGTCACAATGGAATGCGGCACGGTAGCCAGCCCGGCGTGACCGGGGCGTGACCGGCGCGCCGACGCCGACACCCTGCTGCCGCCGTGCCGCCGTGCCGCCGATCGTGCCCGCCATGCCCCCGACCCTGCCGCCCCAGACGACCGGCCCGCCCGCCCCCGCCGCGCAGCCGGGTGGGGCGCTGCCGGCCCTTGCGCTGCAGCTGCACGGGCCGGCCCGCGTGCTGCCGGCCGATGGCCCCGCGCTGCCGCTGGCCCCGCGCGAAGCGGCGCTGCTGGCCTGGCTCCAGCTGGAAGGCCCGGTGGCCCGCGGCCGCATCGCCGGCCTGCTGTGGCCCGGCGGCACCGAGGCGCAGGCGCGCGCCAACCTGCGCCAGATGCTCTCGCGCCTGCGCCGCGCCGCCGGCGCGCTGGTGGAGGAAGACGAGGGCCTGCTGCGGCTGGCCGCCGGCATCCCGCTGCAAGCCGATGACCGGCGCCCGCTGCTCGATGGCCTGGACTTCGACGACGCCCCCGAGCTCGCTGCCTGGCTGGCCGGGCAACGCGAGCAGGCGCTGCGCCGCCGCCAGCGCGAACAGCTGCAGGCCGGCCATGCCGCGCTGGCCGCCGGCCGGCTGGATGCCGCGCTGGAGGCCGCCGACGCGCTGCTGGCCGTGCAGCCCGAGAACGAGGAAGCCTGGCGCCTGCGCATGCAGACCCTGGCCCAGCGCGGCGACCGCGCCCAGGCGCTGCAGGCCTGGGACGACTGCCGCCATGCGCTGCGCAGCGCCTTCGGCGTGCCGCCCTCGGCGGCGACGCAGGCGCTCGGCGAGCAGTTGCTGGCCGACAGTGCCCCGCCGTTGCCGCGCCTGAGCCTGCCCGAGAGCCTGCGCCGCCCGCCGCAGCTGGTCGGGCGCGAGGCCGAACTGCAGGCCGTGCTGCGCAACCTGGCGCTGGGCCATGGCGTCGTCGTGCTGGGGCCGGCGGGCATCGGCAAGTCGCGCCTGCTGGCCGAGGCGGCCGAGCGCTTCGCGCCGGTGCTGGCGGTGGCCGCGCGGCCCGGCGACGCGGTGAGCCCGGGGGCGCTGATCGCACGGCTGCTGGCCGCGGCGCTGCAGCGTTTCGAGCCGCCGCTGGCCGACGACACGCGGCGCGATGTCGAGCGCCTGCTGCCGCCGCGCGCCGGCGACAGCGGCCCGCCGCCGGCCGAGCTGAAGTCCGCGCTCGAACACCGCCGCGTGCTGGCGTCGGCCGCGCGCTGCCTGGCGGCCTGCCACGCGCGCGGCCTGCGCGCGCTGGTGCTCGACGACCTGCAGTTCGCCGACGCCGCGAGCCTGGACGCACTGCAGGTCATCGCCGGCCAGGGCCTGGCGGCCGCGCCGGGTGAAGCGGCCGCGCTGCTGCTGGCCGCACGCGACGACGAGCTGCCACCGGCCGCCAGCGCGCTGATCGCGCTGCTGTCGCAAAGCGGCCGCGCCGCGCGCGTCGACCTGCGCCCGCTCGATGCCGCACAGCTGCGCGAACTGCTGCGCGGCCTGGCGCTGCCCGGCGCCGAGGGCCTGGACCGCGATGCGCTGGCCGGCGCGCTGCATGCGCGCGTCGGCGGGCTGCCGGCCTTTGTGCTCGAAAGCCTGCGCAGCCTGTGGCTGGAACGCCTGCAGACCGGCGAAGACTGGCCGGCCGCGCCCGCGGTGCCGGTGCCACCGACGCTGCGCGAGGCCGTGCGGCGCCGCCTCGACCGGCTGTCGCCCGAAGCCTTGCAGCTGGCCCAGCTGGCGGCAGTGGCCGGCGGCGATTTCAGCATCGGCCTGGCCAGCGTCGCCACCGGCCGGCCCACGCTGGCGCTGGCGCCGCCGCTGACCGAGCTGGCCTCGGCGCAGGTGTTCGATGGCCAGCGCTTCGGCCATGACCTGGTGGCCGAGGCCGTGGCCGCCTCGGTGCCCGGCGCGCTGGCGCGCGCGCTGCATGCCCAGGTGGCCGCTTACTTGACGGGTTGGCGGGACAGCGCTGCCCGGGTGGCCTTCCACCTCGACCGCGCCGGCCAGCCGCGCGAAGCGGCGCCCTGGCACCTGCAGGCCGCGAAGGCGATGCGCGCGCGCTGGCAGATGCACGAAGCCGCGCGGGCCTTCGAAACCGGCGCCGCGGCCTTCGACCCGGTGGCCGAGCGCGAACAGGCCTTCGGCGCCTGGCGCGAAGCCGCGCGCTGCTGGCTGCTGCTGAGCCGCGATGCCGAGGCCGAGCTGGCGCTGGACCATGCCGAGCCGCTGGCGCGCGGCGCGCGCGAGCGCGTGCTGCTGCGCTCGATCCGCACGACGGTGCAGTTCAACGCCAGCCGCTACGGCGCGGCCGCCGCCAGCGCGCTGGCGGTGGCCGCCGAGCTGCCGGCCACGCAGGCGCTGCTCGATGCCGAGGAACTGGCCCAGGTGCTGCTGAGCGCCGCACTGGCCGCCCCCTACATCGCCGACGCGGCGCCGCTGCTGCAGGCCTGCGAAGCGGTGCGCCCGCGTGCGGCGGAGCAGCCGATGCTGGCCGCGCGGGTGGACTTCGCCAGCGGCATGACGCTGGGCTGGCTGGGCCGCCCGCTGCTGGCGCGCGACGCACTGGAGCGCGGCTGGGCGGCGGCCCAAGCGCACGGCCTGCTCGGCGAATGCGTGAACCTGGGCAACCAGCTGATCCGCTGCGCCGAGCTGCGCGGCGAACTCGGCGAGGCGCTCGACGCCTGCGAGCGCACGCGCCGGACCATCGAACAGATCGGTGCCGGCGCGGGCTTCGAAGCCGACCTGCTGAGCTACCGCGCGCTGCTGCTGGTCAGCGCCGGCCGCCCCGGCGAAGCGCAGGCCGCGCTGCAGCAACTGATGCGCCTGCGCGAGGGCGGCACCCTCTCGGCCTACGAGGCGCTGCGCCTGGCGCTGCTGCAGCTCACAGGCGGCCGGCCCGAGGCCGCCGAAGCGGCGCTGCGGCACTGCCCGCAGCCCGGCCCCGGCCCGTCGCCGCTGGCCGCGCACCGCGCCTGGGCTCGTGCCCGCTGCGACCTGGCCGCCGGCCGCGACCCCGCCGCGGCGCTGGCCGAAGCCGCCGCCGCCTGCCCGGCACCGCACAGCCAGATGGGCTGGCGCGGCCAGGTGCTGCAGGCGCTGTGCGGCCGGCCGGCCGCGCTGCCGCTGGCCGAGATCGAGGCGCTGCTGCTAACGCTCGAACAACGCGGCCTGCGTGCCTTGCAGCGCAGCGCCGCCATCGCCGCCGCGCGCCAGGCGCTGCACGAGGACCGGCCGCAGCGCGCCCGCGAGCATGCCGAGGCCGCGCTGGCCCTGGCGGCTTGCGTCGACCCCTGGTGCGACGAGCCGGCCAGCGTCTGGCTCGAGGCCGCGCGGGCGTTCGATGCACTGGGCCTCGCCGGCGCCGCGGCCGACGCCCGCCATGCCGGCGCGCGCTGGGTGCGCGAAGCCGCCGCGACGCTGGCCGATCCCGCCGACCGCGCGGCCTGGTGCGAAGGCAACCCGGTGCACCGCGCACTGCTGGCCGGTACGCGCTGATGAAGCCGCGCCTGTTGGCCATCCGATGCGGCCACCGCCGCCCACCATGCGCAAGCCCATGAGCCTGCTGGCGCTGCTGGCACCCTTGTTCGCCGCCGCTGCGCAGCCGGTGTCGGTGGAGGTCGACTTCCGCTTGACGCAACTGGACAACACCACGCCGATCGCCGGTGCCGAGGTCCGGCTGGTGCTGGGCGAAGGGGTCGATGCGCGCCTGCCCGGCAGCGGCCAGCGCTTCAGCACCGACGCCGAGGGCCGTGCCCGGCTGACGATGCCGGCGGCGATCGAGCGGCGCTGGATCAGCGTGCCGGTGGCGCAGACCGGCGTCAGCCTGCCGCGGCGGGTGGATCACCTGCGCGTGGCGGTGCAGCTCGAGCAGGCGCTGCCCCAGGCCGACGGCCGCGTGCTCCGCCAGCCGTGGCTGCACGGGCTGGACATCGATTGCCTCGACGCCGACACCTGCAGCACCAGCGACATCACCGCCGCCTGGGCGCCGGATGCCAACGGCCAATGGACGCGGCCGGTGCGCTATGGCCAGCCGAACCCGCAGCTGCCCGAGCTGGGCGGCCTGGTGCTCAGCGGCCCGGCCTACCGCTGCGCCGATTTCCTGTTCACGCCGCTGGATGCCGGCCGCAGCCGCTGGTCGCTGCGGCTGTGGCTGCAGCGCCGGCCCGAGCCGGTGCGGCGCTGAGCGCCCGGTCGGCGCTGGCCGCTCACACCACGCGGTAGACGCGGATCACCACCGCAGCGCGCGCCGGGCGCAGGCTGTTCAGCGTGCCGACGTAGACGAAGTCGTTGAGCCAGCCATAGGGCCCGTCGGGCGCGGTGATTTCCAGCGTCGAGAAGGCATAGCGGCCCGAGCCGGCCTCGCCGCTCTTCAGCGGCCGGGTCAGCACGCGGTTGCGCACCGAGATCACCGCGCCGTCGTGCGTCTGCAGCTCGTAGATCGCGTCCAGCGCGGTCGCGCCATCGCGGCGCACCAGCTGGCGGTCGGCGCCACCGGGCATCACGCGGCCCTTCAGGCCCGGGCCTTCGAAGGTGCCGCCGACGATCGGCACCATGCGGCGCTCGCCAAACGGCGAGTTGCCGAGCTGGATCGTCGGCTCGAGGTCGGCGATGGCTTCGTAGACGAACTCGGTGCGCGGCAGCACCATCGGGATCTTGTCGGTGGTGGTGGTCGTCGGCAGCGCCGGCGCGGCGGTCTGCGCCTGTGCCAGCGCGGCGGCGCCGGCGGCCAGGCCGCCGACCAGCAGGCTGCGGCGCAGCGGCCGCTCGGGGGTGTTCATCACAGGCTCTCCTTGGCGGTTGGGGCGGCCGCGCTCAGCGCACGCACTGGAAGCTGGCGGCCTGCTCGGGGTCACCCTGGCCGCGGTAGCGCGCGACGCTGGGCCACGGGCACAGCAGCCGGGTGCGGGTGGGCGACCAGTCGGCCGGCACCTCGGGGTTCGGCGTCGCGTTGCCGGCGCCGCGCACGCTGGCGACGATGGCCTGCGGTGCCTCGCCGCGCTCGACCCAGGCCACCAGCGCGTCGACCATGTCGAACTGGTCGGGCGCCGGGCCGCCGGACGAGTGGTTCATGCCCGGCACGATGAACAGCCGCGCACTGTCGGCCGCGCGCTCGCCGTGCTCGCGCTGGAAGCCCTCATACCAGCGGATCGAATCGAGCGCCGAGAACACCGGGTCGGCACTGCCATGCGCCACCAGCAGCTTGCCGCCGCGCTGGACGAAGGCGCGCAGCACGGTCGGCTCGGGCGGTGTCATGAACTCCATCGCGCTCTGCGTGTAGACGCTGTCGCGCGCCCGCACCTGGGCCACGCCCCGTTGGACGTCGAAGCGCAGCGCGTAGTCGGGCACGGTGGTGCCGGCGCCGCTGACCACCTCGGGCGACATCGGCGGGGTCGTGAACACGAAGGCCAGCGCGATCGCGTCGCGCGGGCCGATGCTGTTGGTGAACTTCCACTCGCGCCAGTTGCGGCCGGCCAGGCCCGGGTCCCAGGGCAGGCCGCTGTAGAGGCCGGGGCCGCGGATCACGCTGGCCAGCACGTCGCGACGCGCGGCCGACAGGCAATCGCTGCCCTCGGCGGCGCCGCCGGCGCACAGCGGCAGGTCACGCTGCGGATCGAAGGCCTTCTCGCAGGCCGCGAGGTCCTGCACCAGGCCGTCGCGCAGGCCGTCGAGCGCGTCGCAGCGCGCCAGCACCGCGCGCGCCACAGTCGCCATCTCGGCCGGCGTGAAGCTGGTCTCCAGGTCGGGCACGCCATCGGCGCGCTTGCCGCGCACGACGCTGGCGAACTGCTGCGCGCCCCAGACCTGCGCGATGGCCGCCAGCGGCAGGTTGTAGCCCGGCGTGGTGGCCAGGATGCCGTCGTAGCCGCCGGTGTCGCGGGCCGCGGCCACCAGGCCGTGGCGCCCGCCGTTCGAGGTGCCGACCAGGTAGGCCTTTTCCGGCCCGCGGCCGTAGGTGGCGGCGATCAACGCGCGCGCCATCGGCGTCAGCTGCGCCACCGCGTTGTAGCCATAGTCCAGCCGTGCCTGCGGATCGCGGCCGAACACCGCCGCGCCGATCACCGGGTTGCTGCGCTCGAAGGCATGGCCGGCGTCGGAGCTGAGCACCGCGAAGCCCTTCAGCAGCCCGTTGCTCAGCGGCCCGCCGCCGAGGATGTTGCCGTAGGCCGGCGTGACGAAGCCGTCGAGCCCGCCGTTGGCCTGGTAGAAGAAGCGGCCGTTCCACTGCGTGGGCAGGCGCATCTCGAAGCCGATCGCGTAGTCCTTGCCGTCGACCGGGCTGCGGCGCTCGTTGAGCCGGCCCTTGACGACGCAGTGCTCGGGCATCGCGCTGGCGATGCCGGGCAGCTTCAGGCTGCCGGCGGCCACCGATTCGACCGCGGTGATGCGCAGCCCCGGGTAGCTGACCGACTGCAGCGCGGCGCAGCTCAGGGTCGCGACACCGGGCCGCGCCGGCGTGGGTGCTGCCGCCGGCGGCGCGGAGGCGCAGCCCGCCAGGGCGGCCAGCAAGGTGGTCAGGAGCAGGCAGCTGCGCATCGAAGTCCCCGAAAAGCCCGGATTTGATTAATGTACTGAATCAAATTACCCGGCAAGCTACGGGAAACTACGCAGAACAATGCCCCTTGTTCCACTCAGGATATGAAACGTTCTCAGCGCCCGATCGCGCGCCAGTAGCGCTCGAAAGAGCGGTCCACCGCGGCGCGGCCCTGGCCCAGGATGTTCAGGCCCCAGGTGAAGCCGTAGACATCGTCGATGGCCAGGCCGGCCAGCCGCGCCTGCGTCTGCGCCACGTCATCGGGATGCGCCGGCACATGGTTCGGCACGCTGTAGCAGAAGCTGACATGGCGGCGGTCCTGCGCCACGTGCAGTGCATCGCCGGCCAGCAGCAGGTCGCGACCACGCGGGCCGCCGCGCCAGTGCAGCACGGTGCTGCCGGGAAAGTGCCCGGGGCAGCGGTACAGCGTGAGGGGGTCGGACAGCGCCAGCCGGTCGCCGGACCAGCACCGCAGCTGCGGCGCGGGCCGCTGCACCCACTGCCGGTCGGCCTCGTGCAGCCACACCGGCACGCCGCCCAGCGCTTGGCTCCACTCGACCATCGCGGCGTAGAAGTGCGGGTGCGAGATCGCGATCGCGTCGACGCCGCCGGCCTGCTGCAGCGCAGCCACCGCTTCGGCGGTCACCAGGCTCGTGCATTCCCACATCACCCGCAGGCCCGGCGCCGGCACATGCAGCAGCCGCTGCGGAATGCCGAAGGCCGGCGTGATGCCGATGCCCAGCAGGTCGCCATCGCGCTCGATGCGCGCACGGTGGTGGGCGGCGAGTTCCGCGTGCGTGGTCCAGCCCTGGCCCTGCCAGCCGACGTACTGCCGCTCGTCGCTGCAGATCGCGCACCGCGAGGGCGGTTCGGCGTTGTCGGCGTACTGGGTGCCGCAGGTGCGGCAGATGAAGGCGGCCATCGCGCGTGCCGCCTTCAGCAGTCCGACAGGTCGCGCGCCGCGAGGCCCTGCGCCTGGCAGAAGCGCTCGTAGTCGGCGATGCGGCTCAGCGTGTCGATGCGCTGGCGCACGCTGCCGTCGTCGTTCAGGTACGCCACCTCGCCGCGTACCACCACCTGCACGATCAGCATCTCGTCGCCCACCGCCTGCCAGTGGTCGACATTGCCCGGCGGCTCGAACACGTAGTCGCCGGGAAAGACGACGCGGCCGTCGCTCAGCCGGCGCACGCCCTGCAGGTTCACCGCATGCACCTCGCCGCTGTGGCGGTGGCGCGGGATCAGCGTGCCGGGGGCCAGGCGCATCAGTTCGACCCAGCCCGCGCCTTCGGGCAGGAACTGCAGCGGCAGCGACCACTTGCCCGGGCCTTCGGGCATCCAGCCGGGCAGGCCGGCGCGGCGCATCGCGGCGCTCACCTGCACGATCGCGCCGGGGGTCAGGGCCTGCAGCGCAGGCAGGACGGCATCGGGGGTTTCCATCATCGGCTTTCCAGAAGAGGGGCTGCGGAACAGGTGTCAGGATGCCGCTTCGCATGGCTCTTTCAAAGGTCCATAATCTGGCAAATCCATGGAGCCAACGTTCGCGCTGAACCTGCCCGCGGCCGAGCCCGGCAGCGGCCGCGTGCTGGCCACGCTGCATGCCGCGCTGCGCGAGGGCATCGTCGGCGGCCGGCTGGCGCCGGGCCAGCGCCTGCCCTCCACCCGCAACCTGGCGCGGCTGGCCGGCGTCTCGCGCAACACCGCCATCGCGGCCTACGAGCTGCTGGCCAGCGAAGGCTATGTCGAAGCCGCCGGCAGCGCCGGCACCCGCGTGGCGATGCAGGCGCCGCCCGCCACCCGGCGCACCGCACGGGCGGCGGCCGCGGTGCAGGCACCGTGGCGCGCGAACCCGTGGTTCGCCGCCGGCGCGGCGGTGTGGCCCGCGCCGCCGGCCCGCTCGGCCCTGCCGGCCGAGTTCCCGCTGCGCACCGGCGTGCCTTCGGTGCAGCACTTCCCGTTCGCGGTGTACCGCCGGCTGGCGGCCCGCGTGCTGCGCCAGCAGGCGCGCGAGCCGGCGGCCTATGCCGACGCGCAAGGCCAGCCGGCGCTGCGCCGCGCGATCGCCGCGCATGTCAGCGCCGCGCGCGCGGTGGCCTGCACGGCCGACGACGTGCTGGTCACCGCCGGCGCGCAACAGGCCTTCGACCTGCTGGCCCGCGTGCTGGTCACGCCGCGGCAGACCACCGTCGCGATGGAAGACCCCGGCTACCCGCCGCTGCGGGCGGCGCTGGCAGCGGCCGGCGCGAAGCTGGTGCCGGTGCCGGTGGACGACGAAGGCCTGCGCGTCGACCGCCTGCCGCGGCAGTGCCGGGTGATCTGCGTCACGCCCTCGCACCAGTTCCCGCTCGGCATGGCGATGTCGGCCGCCCGGCGGCGGCAGCTGCTGGCCGCGGCCGCGCAGCGCGGCGCGGTGCTGGTGGAGGACGACTACGACGGCGAGTACCGCTTCACCGGCCGGCCACTCGACGCGCTGAAGACGCTGGACGAGGACGGCCGCGTGTTCTACGTCGGCACCTTCTCGAAGACGATGTTCCCCGGCCTGCGCCTGGGCTACCTGGTGATGCCGGCCTGGGCGCGCGACGCGCTGCTGCGCGCCAAGCGCATTGCCGACAGCGGCCAGTGCCGCGCCACCCAGGACACGGTGGCCGCCTTCATCGCCGAGGGCCACCTGCTGCGCCATGTGCGGCACATGACCCGCGTGTACGCCGAGCGCCGGCAGCAGCTGACCGACGCGCTGCAGCACACCTTCGGCCCGCGCGCGCAGGTGCTGCCCTCGCTGGCCGGCCTGAACCTCGCGGTGCTATTGCCCGAAGTGAGCGCCATCGAGGCGCTGGCCGATGCCGCGGCCGCGCTGGGCGTCGGTGTCGAGCCGCTGGCGCGCTACGCCGCGCGCGGCCGCCCCCTGTCGTGCGGGCCCGGCCTGGTGCTGGGCTACGGCAGCATCGAGACCGAGCGCATCCCCGAAGCCGTGCGCCGGCTGGCGCGCGCCTACCGCCGAGTGACCTGACGGCCGAGTGAGCCGACCCCATTGCCCAAGGAGCCCCGCATGCCCGAGTTCTCCACGCTGCGCATCGCCGCCGACCCCGACCATCCGCGCATCGCGCGCCTGCTGCTGAACCGGCCCGAGCGGCTGAACGCGATCAACGAGGCCATGCCCGCCGAGATCCGCGCCGCGGTGGACTGGGCGCAGCGGACCGACGAGGTGCACGTGGTGATCGTCGAAGGCGCCGGCAAGGGCTTCTGCGGCGGCTACGACCTGGCCGCCTTCGCCGAGCAGGACATCGAGCACCCCTGCCAGCAGGAGAGCCAGCCCTGGGACCCGATGCTCGACTACGCGGTGATGAAGCGCTTCACCGAAGACTTCATGAGCCTGTGGCGCTGCAGCAAGCCGACGATCGCCAAGGTGCATGGCGCGGCGGTGGCCGGCGGCAGCGACATCGCGCTGTGCTGCGACCTGCTGGTGATGGCTGACGACGCGCGCATCGGCTACATGCCCACCCGCGTGTGGGGCTGCCCGACCACCGCGATGTGGACCTACCGCCTGGGCCCGATGCGCGCCAAGCAGCTGATGTTCACCGGCGACGTGATCGACGGCCGCACGGCGGCCGACTGGGGCCTGGCCACCGCCGCGGTGCCGGCCGCCGAGCTGGAGGCCCGCACGCTGCAGCTGGCCCAGCGCATCGCCGGCGTGCCGCGCAGCCACCTGGCGATGCACAAGCTGGTGGTCAACCAGGTGATGCTGACGATGGGGCTCGAACAGACGCAGATGCTGGCCACCGTGTTCGACGGCATCACGCGCCACAACCCGGAAGGCCTGTGGTTCCGCCGCCAGGCGCAGCACGAGGGCTTCAAGTCCGCCGTGGCCTGGCGCGACAGCGGCCGGCCGATTCCCGAGGGCGACGAGGCCCGGGCGCTGATCCGCGAGATGGACGCGCGGCAGCGCTGACGACGGCGGCGCAGGGGCCGCGGGCGTGCAGCGAGCCGGCGACGCCCCGGCGCAGGGCCTCGGCGTGCTCGGCGCGGCAGCTGGCCGCCGCGGTGGAGCTGTTCAGGCCCCGCCCGTCGACGCGTGGTGCGCCGCGCGATGCAGGTGCGACAGGAAGTGCCGCACCGCCGGCTTGAGCACATGGTCGGCCATGGTGATCGCGCCGACGGTCAGGTCGAGCCCGCCCTCGCGCAGCGGCAGCACGCTCATGAACGGCGCGGCGGCCGGATGCCGCGCGATCGGCAACGGCATCAGCGCCAGGAACTCGCCGGTCACCACCAGCGACAGCAGGCCCAGCGTCGAATCGACCACCGCGGCCGCCGGCGGCGGCTGCAGCCCGTTGCGCTGGAACAGCAGCCGAGCGTAGCCGGTGGCCCCGGCGATGCTGGTGTAGACCCAGCGCGCCCCCGTCAGCTGCTGCAGCGTCTGCGCCCGCGCATGCGGGCTGTCCTTGCCGGCCACCACCACCATGCTGACCGGCATCAGCGGCTCGACGTGGAACTCGCCCGGCGGCAGGCCGTCGGGGATCGGACCGACCACCACGTCGACCTCGCCGCGGCGCAGGTCGCTCAGTTGCGCGACATAGAGCTCCTCGCGAATGCGCAGGGCGATCTGCGGGAACTCGCGGCCGAAGGTGCGCAGCGTCTCGGGCACCAGCTGCAGCACCGCCAGCGGCACCGCGGCGATGCTGAGCTCGCCGACCATGTGGCCGCCCAGCTGGCCGATCTGGCTCACCGCATGAGCCAGCTCGCGCTCGACCTTGCGCGCCTGCTCGTACATCACCCGCCCCTGCGCGGTGGCGATGACCCCGGTGGTCGAGCGCATCAGCAGGGGCGCCGCCACTTCGCGCTCGAGCTCGCGCACCATCTTCGTCAGCGCCGGCTGCGAGCAGCCGACACGCCGCGCGGCGGCCCGCAGGCTGCCTTCCTCGACCGCCGCGACCAGCGCGCGCAGGGCATTCAGACGCATGGGCCGGGATGATAACCAAGCGTTATCGCGCCCGGATTCGCGTCATCTTCCCGCCTGCAAGACCGATTCCTAGACTGCGCCCCACCCCTTGAACCAGATCAAGGGAAGGTCGATTGCGCAGCGGCGCGATCCTTCAAGGAGACAAGCGTGAGAAAGAAATTCCTGCAGCTCGGGCTGCCGGCCGCACTGATGTTGTCTGCCGCCTTGTCGGCCTGCGGCGGCGGTGACGGCGGCGATGCCGGCGCACCCCCGGCCACCCCGCTGGCCATCGTCAAGCCCACGGTCAGCTGCGCCAGCCTGGCCGCGGTGAGCCTCACCGAGATCGGCGGCGTCGGCAGCACCATTTCCTCCGCCACCGAAGGCACGGTCACCGTCAACGGCAGCGCGCTGAAGTTCTGCACCGTGGAAGGCACGCTGGCACCCGCCGTGGGCTTCCGCGTGCGGCTGCCGATGGAAGGCTGGACCCAGCGCGCGCTGGACATCGGCTGCGGCGGGCTGTGCGGCAATATCAGCGCGTCGGCAGTGCCGGCCACCTCGTACAACTGCCCGCTGGTGCAGCAGGGCGGCTTCGTGCTGGCCTCCACCAACATGGGCCATACCAATGCCGAGGCCACCTGGTCGCAGGACCCGCAGCGGCGCGTGGACTTCGCGTACCGCGGCGTGCATGTCACGCGCCTGGCCGCGCGGAAGCTGACGCAGGCCTTCTACGGCCAGGCCGAGAAGTACGCGTACTTTGTCGGTTGTTCCGACGGGGGGCGCGAGGCGCTGATGGCCGCGCAGCGCTACCCGCAGGACTACAACGGCATCGTTGCCGGCGCGCCGGCCTTCCTGTTCAACATCCAGAACTCGCTGCACCACGGCTGGCTCGCGCGCTCGAACCGCGACAACGGCCTGACCACCGGCAACATCGTGCTCTACCCGGCCAAGGCCGCGGTGCTGCATGCCGCGGTGGTGAAGGCCTGCGATGCGCTGGATGGTCAGACCGACGGCCTGCTGTCCGATCCGCGCCTGTGCAGGTTCGACCCGGCGACGATCCAGTGCCCGGCCGGCGCCAGCGACACCAGCGCCTGCCTCACCGCGGCCGAGGTCGCGACCGCGAAGAAGTTCTACGAGGGCCCGCGCGACCCGCAGAGCAACCGCCGCATCCTGGCCGGCGGGCCGCAGTACGGTTCCGAGCTCAACTGGGCCGGCGTGTTCGTGCCGGGCAGTGCCACCGCCACCTCGCTGTTCAGCGACAACATCGTCGAAGGTGCGCGCTACCTGATCTTCACCGATGCGACGCCGCCGGCGATCAACGACTTCCAGTTCACCGAGGCCTACTACAGCAAGCTGCGCCCGCGCCACACGCTGAACGACGCGACCAGCGCCGACCTGAGCGCATTCAAGGCCGCCGGCGGCAAGCTGATCCTGTGGCACGGCTGGGCCGACCAGCACATCTCGCCGATCAACACCATCGGCTACTACGAAGCGCTGCAGAAGACGATGGGCCAGAGCGCGCTGGACGGCTTCATGCGCCTGTACCTGGCGCCCGGCGTCTCGCATTGCGGCGGCGGCGAGGGCCTGCCGAACATGGACCTGGTGAGCGCCGTGATCGACTGGACCGAGAAGGGCACGGCGCCCGACGCCATCACCACCTACCGCACCGACAGCGCCGGCGCCGTGACCGCCACGCGGCCGATGTACCCGTATCCGGCGCTGGCGAGGTACAGCGGCTCCGGCGACATCAATGCCGCCGCCAGCTTCGGCCGCGCGAGCGCGCTGCATGCCGAAGCGGTGCCCGACTGGGCCGGGTCGGACTTCTTCAACCCCTACGTCGGCTCGCCGCTGTAAGCGACATGGCCACCATCATCGGCGGCATCGCCGCCTCGCACACGCCGACGATCGGCTTCGCGTTCGACCGCGACAAGCGCAGCGACCCGGTGTGGGCGCCGATCTTCGCGGCCTTCGACCCGGTGCGGCAGTGGCTGCAGCAGCAGCGGCCGGACGTGCTGCTGTTCGTCTACAACGACCACGTCACCTCGTTCTTCTTCGACCACTACTCGGCCTTCGCGCTGGGCGTGGGCGAGCACTGGACGGTGGCCGACGAAGGGGGTGGCGCGCGCGCGCTGCCGCCGGTGGCCGGCGACCCCGCGCTGGCCGCGCACATCGGCCGTTCGCTGATGGCCGAGGAGTTCGACCTGTCGTTCTTCCAGCACAAGCCGCTGGACCATGGCTGCTTCTCGCCGCTGTCGATGCTGTGCCCGCACGGCGAGGCCGGCTGGCCGCTGCGCATCGTGCCGCTCCAGGTGGGCGTGCTGCAGTTCCCGATCCCCACCGCACGACGCTGCCTCCGTCTCGGCCAGGCGCTGCGCCGCGCGATCGAGAGCTACCCCGAGCCGCTGCGGGTGGCGCTCGTCGCCACCGGTGGCCTGTCGCACCAGGTGCATGGCGAACGCGCCGGCTTCAATAACCCCGAATGGGATCGGCAGTTCATGGACCTGCTGGAGCGCGATCCCGAACGCCTGGCCGGCATGACGCATGCCGAGTACGCCGAGCTCGGCGGCGTGGAAGGTGCCGAGGTCATCATGTGGCTGGTGATGCGCGGCGCGCTGTCGGCCCAGGTGAAGTGCCTGCACCGCAGCTACTACCTGCCGTCGATGACCGGCATCGCCACCGCGATCTACGAGAACCACGCCACCGCGCCGGCGCCGGCCGCACTGGCGCAGCAGCACGGGCGCGCCGCCGCGCAGCTGGCCGGTGCCGAGCGCCTGGACGGCAGCTACCCGTTCACGCTCGAGCGCAGCGTGCAGGCCTACCGCATCAACCAGTTCCTCCACGGCCTGATCCAGCCCGCGCGGCGCGCCGCCTTCCTGGCCGACGAGGAGGCCGCCTACGCGCACGCGGGCTTGAGCGCGCACGAGCGCGAGCTGCTGCGCCGGCGCGACTGGCGCGGGCTGATCCACCACGGGGTCATCTTCTTCCTGCTGGAGAAGCTGGGCGCGGTGCTGGGCGTGTCGAACCTGCACCTCTACGCCGCGATGCGCGGCCAGACGCTGGAAGCCTTCCAGCGCACGCGCAATGCGCCGGGCGCCCTGTACTCGGTGGCCGGCAAGGACGCCGGTCCGCTGGCCTGGGACCCGATCACTTCCCCGACGGCCTGAGCGCCGCGGACACACCCCCCCAAGTTGGAGACAAAGTCGATGAAGATGACCCTGTTGGCCGCTGCCCTGCTGAGCGTCGCCGCTGCCGGCGTCCAGGCGCAGAGCGTCACGATGTACGGCCTGATCGATTCGGGCGTCGAGCACCTGGACAAGGTCGGCGCCAACCAGGCCTCGCTGACGCGCATGCCGGGCCTGAGCGGCAGCGTGCCATCGCGGCTCGGTTTTCGCGGCAGCGAGGACCTGGGCGACGGGCTGAAGGCCGACTTCACGCTCGAGATGGGCCTCGGCATCGACACCGGCAGCTTCAACCAGGGCGGCCGCTCGTTCGGCCGACAGGCCTGGGTCGGCCTGTCAGGGCCGTGGGGCGCCATCAGCTTCGGCCGGCTGTACACGATGATGTTCTACGGCCTGCTCGATGCCGATGTCACCGGGCCCAACACCTTCGGCTCGGGCTCGCTGGACAGCTACCTGCCCAATGCGCGCACCGACAACGCGCTCGGCTACCGCGGCAGCTTCGGCGCCTTCACGCTCGGCGCCACCTACAGCTTCGGCCGGGATGCGGTGAATGCCGGCCCCTCGCCCTCCGGCACCAACTGCCCGGGCGAATCGGCCACCGACAGCGCCGCCTGCCGCGAGTGGTCGCTGATGCTGCGCTATGGCACGCCGCAAGCGGGCGCCGTGCTGGCCGTCGACGAGATCCACGGCGGCACCGGCGCCTTCGCCGGGCTCACGCGCAGTGCGCTGAAGGACCGGCGCAGCGCACTCAACGGCTGGTTCAAGACCGGCGACATCAAGTGGGGCGGCGGCGTGATCGAACGCCGCAACGACGCCAGCGCCACGACGCCGAAGAGCCGGCTGTGGCATGCCGGCGTTTCGGTGCCGCTGGCGCTGTGGACGCTGGATGCCACGCTGATGCACCTGAAGTACGACAACAGCGCCAATGCGGCCAGGCTGGTCGCCGCGCGCGTGAGCTACGCGCTGTCCAGGCGCACCGCGCTGTATGCCACTGCCGGTCACATCGGCAACGACGGCACGCTGGCGCTGTCGGTCAGCAACGGCGCCGCCGGCGCGGCACCGGCCGCGGGCACGGGCCAGACCGGCGTGATGCTCGGCATGCGGCACGCGTTCTGAGCAGCGCGGGCCGGGCCCGCGTCGCCGCGGCGAGGTAAAGACTCTTCACGCCGCCGCGATAATGCGGGCACCGATCCGCCCGCTGCCCGTGTCCGACAACATCACCCTCGCCCGCCGCCACAACGTGCTGGCCCTGTTCCAGTCCTTTGCCGAGGCGCAGATGCGTGCCGGCCTGCCGCCCAAGGGGCTGGAGCAGGCCTTCGCGCAGCAGCTGCAGATCAGCCCCAGCATGTGGAGCCAGATCAAGAGCAGCCGGCCGATCGGCGACCGGCTGGCGCGCCAGATCGAGGTGGCTTGCGGCCAGCCGGCCGGCTGGCTCGACCAGGCGCGCGAAGCCACAGGCCCGAGCCCGGCCGAGCAGCAGATGCTGGCGCTGGCGCTGCAGGCCTGGCGCCGCACCAATGCCGACGGACGCAAGCGGCTCAAGGGGCTGCTGAAGGAACTGGCGACGCCCGTGCGCTGAGGCCTCCGGCTCGGCGTGGGTGCAGCGCCCGCTGGGCGCACCCCATCGCCGCCAGCGTCAGGTCGCGGCCGCCGCGACCGGGGCCCCGCGTGGCGCCGGTGCCCGTGCGGCCGCTGCGCGCGCGGCCGCGGCCCGCCAGGAAAGCGGTCCCCGCGGCCCGCCGACCAGGGGGCCGCTGCGCGTGGTGCGGGTGCAAGCCTGCAGGCCATCGGGGTCGAGGATCTCGATCTCGCGGTTGTCCACGCGCAGCACGCCGGAGCCGGCCATGACCGAGAACGACCGGCTCACGGTTTCATGCGCCACGCCCAGCAGGCTGGCCAGATCGCGGCGCGGCATCCGCAGCCGAAAGCGGCGCGGCGATTCGCCGCGCTCGGCCATGCGGCTGGCGTACCAGACCAGGAAGCGTGCCAGCCGCACCTCGGCGCCGACGGGCGCCAGCATTTCGGCGATCTGGCAGGCGCCGGCGAGCTGGCGGCTGATGGCCAGCTGCAGCGCGCCATCGAAGCGGGGGTAGCGCTGGCGCAAGGTGCCGAGGTCCTGCACCGGCAGCGCGAACACGCTGGCGTCCTCCAGCGCGACCACGCTGCTGAGGTGGACCTGGCGGCTCAGGCTCTCGAAGCCGATCAGGTCGCCGCGATCGGCCAGCGACAGCACCTGTTCGTAGCCGTCGTCCCACACCCGCACGCACTTCAGGCTGCCCGAGCGCACGAGATGGATGAAGTCGACCCTGGCCCCTTCGAGCACCAGCGTGCTGCCCGCCCGCACGCGCCACAGCGGCAGCCGGGGCGGCGCGTCGGCGGCGCGGGACGCCGTGTCGGCGCCCAGCAGGGCCAGCAGTTCCGGCAACGGTGGCGTCGGATGGACGGGCCGATGCGGCTCGATCGGCGCGACACCGGGGGCTTGGTGACAGTCGGGCGCGTCAAGGGACATGGGGCTCGGGCTCGTTGGCGGCGGCAGCCTGTGCCGAATGGCGATAGCTTCCACGCAGCGGCGGGGTGTTCGCAATCGGCCGATGGCCGAAGCACGGGGTCCGACAATGGCGCGCAGCACTTGCCGTGATGCCTACAGCCGCATCAGACTATTCCGAGTCGGGCCGAGGCGCAGCGGTACTTGCGCTCCGTCAAACCCCGCGCCACGCCGCAGACCGATCATCCGCGGACGATGGGGCACGACAGCATCCCTGCCGACGAGGCCGCCGCGGGCACGCCACCCTCACCGCCGTCCGGCCTGCAGGTGCTGATCGTCGATGACCATGCGCTGGTGCGCGAGGGCATCCGGCGCATCCTGTTGGCCAGCGGTGCCGACTGGTCGATCCACGAGGCGGGCACCGCCTTCGATGCCCTCGACGTGCTGCGGCGGCAGCCGATCGACGTGGCGCTGGTCGACCTGTCGATGCCCGGCATGAGCGGCCTGGAACTCACGCGCCGCATCAAGGCCGAGTTCGCGCGCACCGGGGTGCTGATGCTCAGCATGCACTCGGAGGACGAGTACGCCATCCGCGCCTTCCGCAACGGGGCCAGCGGCTACCTCACCAAGGACAGCGCGGCGGAGGAACTCGTCACCGCGGTCAGGCGCGTGGCCACCGGGCGCAGCTACGTCACCGCGAGCCAGGCCGAGCACGTGGTGCTGCAACTGAACCGCAGCACCCCCGGCAGCCTGCAAGGCTCGTTGTCGGACCGTGAGCTCGACGTGCTGCGCCGCATCGTCGCCGGACAGCGCCTAAAGGACATTGCCGAGGAGCTGAACCTCTCGATCAAGACCGTCAGCACGCACAAGCAGCGGGTGCAGGAAAAGCTGCACCTGCCGACGACTGCGGCGCTGATCCGCTACGGCATGGAGCAGGGCCTGACCAGCGACCCGCCGCCCCCAGGCCCGGCACCGCTGACCTAGACCGATGAGCGCGCAGGTCCCGCAGATCGAGATCCCCGCCGGCGGCATCCTGCGGGCCGCACGCGAGGCCATCGTGGCCTGCGACGATGTGCGGCGCATCGTGCTGTTCAACCCCGCGGCCGAGCGCCTGTTCGGCTGCAGCGCCAGCGCGGTGCTGGGGCTGCCGCTGGAACACCTGGTGCCGCTGCGCCTGCGCGGCCGCCATGAGCGCCATGTGACCGAATTCATGGCCGCCGGCGTGGCCGAGCGTGCGATGGACGAGCGCCGGCCGGTGATCGGCCTGCGGGCCGACGGCACCGAGTTCCCGATGGCCGCCATGTTGTCGCGCACCCTGGCCGCCACACCGCAGGGCCCGTGCCCGGTGTACATCGCGCTGATCTCCGACCTCAGCGAACAGGCCGCGCTGACGGCCGACCTCGAGCGTGCCAACGCGCGCGTGCGCACGCTGATCGAGCTGGCGCCGGTGGCCACCTGGATCGTCGAGCAGCATCGCATCGTGCTCGCCAACCGGGCCTGCGGGCAGCTGTTCGGGCTGCCGGCGCAGGCCTTGACCGGCCGCCTGGTCGGATCGCTGTTCGATGCCTCGTCGGCCGCGCTGCTCGATCGCCTGACGCGCAGCGCGCTGGCCGATCCGAAACGCATCAGCGAATCGGACCTGACGATCGTGCGCTCCGACGGCACGCCGCGGGTGGTGCAGCTGGCCGTCGGCGCACTGCCCGATCACGGCCACACGACGATGCAGATGGCCTTGATCGACATCACCGAACGGCGGGCGGCCGCGCAGGCGCTGGAGTCCTCGCGGCTCGAACTGCGCGAGCTGGCGGCGCGGGCGGAGCGCGTGCGCGAGGACGAGCGACGCCGCATCGCGCTGGAGCTGCACGACGACCTCGGCCAGCGGCTCACGGCGCTGAAGCTGGCCATCAGCGCCTGCGGCGCGGCCGCCGGCCTGGCCCCTGCGGCCACCGAATTGACGACGATGGTCGAGGATGCGATCGCCTCGGTGCGGCGCATCGCCGCCGACCTGCGGCCGGCGATGCTCGACGACCTGGGCCTGTTCCCGGCCATCCGATGGCTGGCCCGCAACGCCGCGCGGCAGCTAGGCATCGCCGTCGAGGTTCGGCTCGACAGCGACGAGCCGCCGCTCACGACGGAGGCACGCACGGTGCTCTTCCGCATCGTGCAGGAAGCGCTGACCAATGTCGCGCGCCACGCCCAGGCCCGGCACCTGCGCGTCGAAGCCCACCGCGTCGGCGACGAGCTGGTGCTGACGGTGCAGGACGACGGCCGCGGCTTCGGCACGCCGCCCGGCAGCGGCCCGTCGCTGGGGCTGGTGGGCATGCGCGAACGCGCGCTGATGGTCGGCGGCCGCGTCGAGACCGGCAACGCCCCGGGCGGCGGTGCACTGGTGAAGGCCGTGGTGCCGCTGGCCCCCTGAACGGGCCTGCGGCGCCGAACGGCCCGGGCTTGCGTGGCGCTTGCGCTGCCGCAAGGGGCCGCGCGGCCCGGGGCCCTAGATTGAGGCCATCCCCACCCTCGACGGAGCCGACCGCCATGCAACGAACCCTCGGGCTTGCGGGGCTTGCGCTGTCGCTCGCGCTGCTGGGCAGCGGCTGCGCCGTCGAATGGCAGAACCGCCAGGCGGCGCGCGAGCTGGCCGCGGCCCAGGCACGCGAGCCAGGCTCGCTGTACGCCGGCTGGCGCGTGTTCCAGGACAAGTGCGCGGTCTGCCACGGCGCGGCGGCCACCGGCGGCGAGCGTGCGCCCGACCTGCTGCCGCCGCTGCGCGAGATGGGTCCGCGCGGCTTCATCGAACGCGTGCTGCAGCGCTACGACTGGGGGCTGCCCCCGCCGCCTTCGGCCGCGGCCCGCCAGGCCCAGGTGGACGAGGTGCTGCAACGCCGCGGCGGCGTGCTGACGATGCCGGCCTGGCAGGAGGAGCCGGTCGTCAGCGCGCACATCGTCGACCTCTACGCCTGGCTGTCGGCCCGCTCGGAGGGGCGCCTCGGCCCCGGCCGTCCGGCGCCTGATCGCTGAGCGGGCCTGGCCGCCGGCCGGCGCGGATAACCCCCGTCAGGCGCGTCCGCGCGCTGCGGCCGCCGCCCCCACGGCGATCGGCGTGCGCACGTCGCTGGCCGCCTCCACCACCGCGGCCGCGTCCAGGCACAGGTCCTCGTGCCAGCGCGCACCGGTCAGCAGCACGCCCACCGGCAGGCCGCTGGCGGGGTCGATGCCGGCGGGCACGCAGGCCGAGGGCAGGCCCAGCAGGTTGGCCGGCACCACCGGACGCATCAGTTCGAACGTGGCCATCGTGTCCTCGGGCGAGCGCACGTCGAAGCCGTGCTCGAAGGGCAGCCGGGTCCAGGTCGGCGACAGCAGCAGCGGCCGCTCGTGCAGGAACTGCGACCAGGCGCGGGCGATGCCCTCGCGCTGCACCATCAGCGCCGACATCGCCGCGGCATTCGGGAACGGCGGGACGGCCGCGGCCACGGTCTCGACGAAGCGGCGCGCGCCCTCGCCCATCAGCGGCAGCAGCTGCGGCAGCACCAGCGCGAAGTCGCCCAGCAGCAGCTGTGCCCAGGTGGCCACCGCCTCCTCGTAGCGCGGCGGGCAGGCGTCCTCGACCTCGTAGCCGGCACGGGCCAGCGCATCGGCGGCACGGCGCACCGCGGCAGCTATCGCCGGATCGGTGCGGCCACCGGGCGGCTCGGCCAGCACCGCCACGCGCGGCCGGCCGGCGCGGCGCGGGCTGTCGAAGGGCACGTCGGCCGACCACGGATCACGCGGATGCGCGCCCATCAGCACGCGCAGCGCGGCACGCACGTCGGCCACGCGGCGGGCCATCGGGCCCTGCACGTTCATCAGCTGCACCGCGAGCAGGTGGTCTTCGGCCGGCACGAAGCCGGCATCGGGCACGCGGCCCATCGTCGGGCGGATCGACGCGATGCCGCAGGCGTTCGCCGGGTTGCGCAGCGAGCCGCCGATGTCGTTGCCCAGGCCCAGCGCGCTCATGCCGGTGGCCAGCGCCACGGCCTCGCCGCCGCTGGAGCCGCCGGCGGTGAGCGCCGGGTTCCAGGGGTTGCGGGTCAGGCCGTGCAGGCTGCTGTCGGTGTGGATGCGCAGCGCCATGTCGGGCAGGTTGGTGCGGGCGACGGGAATGGCGCCGGCCGCGCGCATGCGCTCGACCACCGGCGCGTCCACCGGCACCACCGCCTTGGCCAGCGGCACCACGCCCCAGGTGGTGGCATGGCCGGCCAGGTCGATGTTGGCCTTGACGCTGAGCGGCACGCCGTGCAGCGGGCCGAGCGGCGCGCCGGCGCGCACCTGCGCATCGGCGCGCTGCGCGGCGGCGCGGGCCTCGTCGGCCAGCACCTCGACCACCGCGTTGACCTGCGGGTTGATGGCCTCGATGCGGCGCAGGTGCGCCTCGATCACCTCGGCGCAGGAAACCTCCTTGTGCGCAACGAGGCGGGCGATGTCCAGCGCGGGCAGCGTGCAGAGGTCGGGGGCGGCAGCGGTCATGGTCGGGCTCCTTGGGGGTTCGGCCGCACTCTAGGCCTGGCAGGGGCCCCGCGCATCGGGCAAATGCCCCATCGGGGACAGGCGCGGCCGGCCGTCGGCCCTATGCTCCCCGGAGGCACAGGAGACACGCGATGTATGCACCCTTCGACCTCGGCGGGCACAACGCCGTCATCACCGGCGGCAATGGCGGCATCGGCCTGGGCATGGCGCGGGCGCTGCTGGCGGCCGGCGCGCGGGTCTCGATCTGGGGCTCGAACCCGCAGAAGACCGAGGGCGCCCGCGCGCAGCTGGCCGCCGAATGCGGCGATGCGGCGCGCGTGCTGGCGCAGGTCTGCGATGTCGGCGACGAGGCCCAGGTCGAGCGCTGCTTCGCCGACACCGCCGCCGCGCTGGGCCGCATCGACAGCTGCTTTGCCAATGCCGGCGTGTCGAGCAAGGGCACGCGGCTGGTGGAGATGAGCCTGGAGGAATTCCGCCGCGTGCAGCGCATCAATGTCGAGGGCGTGTTCCTCACGCTGCGGGCGGCCGCGCGCCACATGGTCGCGCATGGCCAGGGCGGCTCGCTGGTGGCCACCGCCAGCACCGCCGCGCTGGAAGGCGCGGCCCACAACAGCCACTACGGCGCCTCGAAGGGCGCGGTGACTTCGCTGGTGCGGGCGCTGGCGGTGGAGCTGGCGCGGCACAGGATCCGCGTCAACTCGATCCTGCCGGGCTGGATCGTCACCGAGATGACCGAGCGCTCGGTGCAGAACGACAAGTTCGCCGGCGCGGTGATGCCGCGCATCCCGCTGCGGCGCTGGGGCGACATCGACGATTTCGGCGGCATCGCCGTGTTCCTGGCCAGCAGCGCCTCGGCCTACGCCACCGGCGAGCAGTTCGTCATCGACGGCGGCTACACCAAGCTCTGAGCGGCCAGCGGCGGCCGCTGCGGCGCCGCTTCGCCGGGCCCGCGCGCGAAGCGGGCCGCATCGCTGCCGTGCACCGGCGCCTCGTCGGGCCAGGGCCAGCCGCCGAAGCGCGTGCGCTGGTAGTCGGCGAAGGCCTCGCGGATCTGCTGCTCGGTGTTCATCACGAACGGGCCGTACTGCGCCACCGGCTCGCCGATGGGCCGGCCCTGCAGCAGCAGCAGTTCGGCCCGCTGCGCACCGGTGTTGAGCAGCGCCAGCGGCTGCGCCGCATCGACCTCGATCGCGGCGTGCTCGGTCACGGCACGCCCGGCCACCTGCAGCGCGTCGCCGGCGAAGAAGTAGGCCACGCGGCGCGTCTGCGCGCCCGCGGCGGGCGGCAGCTCGCAGCGCGCGCCGGGGTCGAGCGCCAGCGTGGCGATGGCCAGGTCGGACTGCGCGTCGCTGGCCCAGGAATCGGGCGGCGGCGGCAAGGGCGCGCGGTCGGCCGGCAGCAGGCCCGGCAGCCGGCCGGCGACGAGCGTGACCTCGGTGCGCGCGCCGCCGGCGTCGGCCAGGCTCAGGCGCGGGATCTGCTCGGCCCACAGCATCGAGAAGTACGGTGCGCACATCTTGCTGCGCGCCGGCAGGTTGAGCCAGATCTGGAACAGGTCGAGCGGGTTGTCCTGCGCCTCGGACAGCAGCGGGAACATCTCGGCATGCACGATGCCGCGGCCGGCGGTGAGCCACTGCACGTCGCCATCGCCGAAGCGCGCCGCGGCGCCCAGCGAATCGGAATGGTCGATGCGGCCGCGGCGCACCAGCGTCACGGTCTCGAAGCCCCGGTGCGGGTGCGCCGGAAAGCCCGGCACGTCCTGGCCGTGGTACATGCTCCAGCCGTCGCGGCGGCTGAAGTCGTTGCCGATCTGCCGGCCGGCCAGCGGCGCGGCCGGGCCGAAGCGGCCGTTGCCGCGCGGGTAGCGATCGTCGTGGTGGACGCAGAACAGGAAGGGGTCCAGCGTCGGCCACGGCATGCCGAGGGGTGCGAGGGCGAGGATCACGGACGGCATTGTCCGGCAGTTCGTGCCGGGCCGCCGCCGCGCCCCGCCCGCCTCAGCGGCACAGCTGCAGCAGCGACAGCCACTGGGCCGTGTGGGCCGGGTTCTGGTAGGCCGCGAAGGTGCCGCCGAGCGTGACCAGCAAGCCGGCGGCCACCAGACCGCGGACGATCGTCCTGCGCGTTATCACGGTTCTCACGCCGGCCTCGGCGAGGGCACCGGCACGACGGGCCGATCGTCGATCGGCCAGTGCAGGCCGGCCGCGACCATGCCAAGCGCCATCGCGCCCAGCCACACCAGGTCGTACGAGCGCGTCTGCTCGAACACGTGGCCGCCGAGCCAGACGCCGAGGAAGGCGCCCAGCTGGTGCCCGAGGAAGACGAAGCCGAACAGCGTGCCGATGTACTGCACGCCGAACACCTGCCCGACCAGCGCATTCGTCAGCGGCGCGGTGCCCAGCCACAGCAGCCCCATCACGGCGCAGAACAGGTAGACGCTGAAGGGCGACAGCGGGCACAGCACGAACAGCGCCATCGCGGCGGTGCGCACCAGGTAGATAGAGGCCAGCAGGTGCTTGCGCCGGTAGAGGTCGCCCAGGCGGCCGCAGGCGAAGGTGCCGAAGACATTGGTCAGCGCCACCAGCGCCAGGCCGTTCACCGCCACCTGCGGCGCGGCGCCCTTGTCCAGCAGGTAGGCCGGCAGGTGCGAGGCGATGAACGCCAGCTGGAAGCCGCAGGCGAGGAAGCCCAGGTTCAGCAGCCAGAAGCCCCGGTGGCGCAGCGCCTGCGCGAGCACCGTGCGCATCGGCAGCGCCGGCCGCAGCGGGTCCGCCGCCGCCGCGGTGCCGGGCTTGTCGTTCAGGCGCGGGGCCAGCAGCACCAGCGCCGCCATCGCGCCGCCCAGCAGCAGCAGCGCGGCATGCCAGCCCAGCGCGTCCTGCAGCGCGCGGGTGGCCGGCACCGCGACGAACTGGCCCAGCCCGCCGATGGCGCCGGCCACGCCGAGCGTCCAGCCGCGATCGGCCGCGGGCGACAGCCGGCTCAGCACGCCATAGACCACGCCGAACGCGGTGCACGCCAGCGCGATGCCGATCACCAGCCCGCAGCCGAGGTACAGCGCCAGCGGCGTCGTGGCCGCCGCCATCATCGCCATGCCCAGGCCGTACAGCAGCGTGCCCGCCGCCACCACCTTGGCCCCGCCGAAGCGGTCGGCCAGCATGCCGGCGAAGGGCTGGGCGATGCCCAGCGCGAGGTTCTGGATCGCCAGCGCGGTGGCGAAGTCCTCGCGCGACCAGCCGCGGTCCTGTGTCATCGGCAGCATGAACAGGCCCTGCACGTGGCGGATGCCCAGCGCGAGCCCCATCACCAGGCCGGCGCAGAGGATGGGCATCAGCAGCGCCTGGCGGCGGGTGGACGGAGCGGGCACGGAAGACATCGGAGGCGTGCCGTGGCAAAGGGTGGCCACGGAGGAGGCTGCGAGGCCTTGACTGTGCGATCCGGCGCGCCAGCGCTCAATCAGGCATTGCGGGACCCAGCATGCGCCGCATGCATGCGAACCCGGGCCAAGCCCCTGCCGTGCCAGCGCGGCCCGCTGGTCACAGCCGGTCCATCGCGGTGGCCAGCTGCGCCGCCTCGTGCCGGATCCAGGCCGCCACCGCGTCGACGTCGCGCTGGGCCTCCTCGGTCGCCGCCCGAATCAGCCAGTAGGCCGCCTGCTCGTCGGGGTCGGCCCGGAAGGCCGGCAGCGCCAGCAGGCGGCCGTCGGCCAGCATCGGCTCGACCAGCGCCACGCGCCCGAGCGCAATGCCCTGCCCGGCCTCGGCCGCCTGGATCACCTGCTCGTACTGGTTGAAGCGCATCACCGCCCGCGGCCGCACGTTGGCCAGGCCCATCGACTGCAGCAGCTGCGACCAATGCAGCCAGGGACGGCGCGGTTCGTCGAATTCCAGCAGCACGCTCTTGCGGATGACCTCCGCCGGCGCGCCGGCCGGCACGGCCAGCGATGGATGGCAGACCGCGACCAGGCGTTCGCCGAACAGCCGCTCGGCGCCGGCCGGCGCCGCGGCGTCGGCGCAATAGCGGATCGCCAGGTCCACGCCCTCGGTCCGCAGGTCCAGCACCTTGTTGCTGGCCGCGATGCGCAGGTCGATCGCCCGGTGCCGTTGCTGCAGCCGGCTCAGCCGCGGCAGCAGCCACAGCGCGGCCACGCCGGTGCTCAGCGTGATGGTCACCGGCCGGCGTTGCTGCCGCCTGTCGAGTTGCCCGATCACGTCCTGCAGCTGCTGCACCGACACGTCGGCGATGCGGAACAGCCGCTCGCCTTCGCCGGTGAAGCGGATCGTTCGATGGCCGCGCTCGAACAGCTTGACGCCCAGCAGGTCCTCGAGCACCTGCACCTGGCGGCTGACGGCCGACTGCGACAGGCACAGGTCCTGCGCTGTCAGCGTGATGCTCATGCGCCGGCCGACCGCCACGAAGCCACGCACGAGGTCGAGCGACGGCAGGCGGGCGATCGGGACGGACATGCGCAGGGCCTGGGGAGCGGCGAAGGCCGGCGGGGCCCACAGCATAGCGGCCGGCGCCCGATCGCACCGCAGCGCGGGGCCCGCACCCGGCCCTGCACATCGCTGACAGAATCGTCCGGCCCCGGCGGTCCGCCGGCGGCGCCTGCGAGCGGCCACCGGCCGCCTCGCCGCATCGAAAGCGACCCGATGAGCCCCCTGCCGCCCCTGCCCGAGATCGACAGCGAGACCGTGCGCCAGCGCCTGCGCCAACGCGAGGAGATCGCGCTCATCGACGTGCGCGAGGAAGACCCCTTCGCGCAGGCGCATCCGCTGTTCGCCGCGCAGCTGAGCGCCGGCGCGATCGAGCTCGATGCGCCGTGGCGGCTGCCGCGGCGCGAGGTGCCGATCGTCGTGCTCGACGACGGCGAGGGCCTGGCCGCGCCCGCGGCGCGGCGCCTGCAGGCGCTGGGCTACACGCAGGTGGCGCTGCTGGCCGGCGGCCTCGAAGGCTGGCGCCGCAGCGGCGGCGAGCTGTTCCGCGACGTCAACGTGCCGAGCAAGGCCTTCGGCGAGCTGGTCGAGCACGAACGCGGCACGCCCTCGCTGGCCGCCGAGGAGGTGAAGGCGCTGCTCGACGCGAAGGCCGACGTGGTGGTGCTGGACGCACGGCGCTTCGACGAGTACCGCACGATGAGCATTCCGCAGGGCATCAGCGTGCCCGGCGCCGAGCTCGCGCTGCGCGTGCGCGACCTGGCGCCCGACCCGCGCACGCGCGTGATCGTCAACTGCGCGGGCCGCACGCGCAGCATCATCGGCACGCAGTCGCTGGTGAACGCGGGCATCCCGAACCCGGTGGCCGCGCTGCGCAACGGCACCATCGGCTGGACGCTGGCCGGCCAGGCGCTCGAGCACGGCCAGCAGCGCCGCTACGGCCCGGCCAGCCCCGCCGCGCAGGCCGCGGCGCGCGCCAGTGCGCAGGCGCTGGCCGAACGCGCCGGCGCGCGCCGCATCACGCTGGACGAGCTGCCCGCCGCGCAGGCGCCGCAGCGCACGCTCTACCGCTACGACGTGCGCAGCCCGGAGGAATACGCCGCCGGCCACCTGGGCGGCTTCGGCAGCGCGCCGGGCGGCCAGCTGGTGCAGGAGACCGACGTCTTCGCGCCGGTGCGCGGCGCGCGCCTCGTGCTGGCCGACGACGACGGCGTGCGGGCGCCGATGACGGCGCACTGGCTCGCGCAGATGGGCTGGGACGTGTGCTGGCTGGCCGAGGTGCCGGCCGCCCGTTTCGACGACCGCAGCGCCTGGCCGCCGGCCGTGCAGCCGCCGGCGGTCGACAGCCTCACGCCGGCCGACCTGGCGCAGGCCCTGGCGGCCGGCGACACGCTGCTGATCGACCTGGCCTCGAGCGCCCAGCACGTGCGCCGCCACATCCCGGGCGCCTGGTGGGCGCTGCGCGCGCAGCTGCCGCAGGCGCTGCAGCACATCGCGCGCACGGCACCGGCCCCGCGGCGCATCGTGCTCAGCTGCGGCAACGGCCTGCTGGCACGCTTTGCCGCGGCCGACCTGCGGCAGCACAGCGGGCCGCCGGTGGCGGTGCTCGCAGGCGGCAACGCGGCCTGGTTCGCCGAAGGCCGGCCGGAAGCCGCCGGCGACGACCGGCTCGCCAGCCCGCGCATCGACCGCTACCGCCGCCCCTACGAAGGCACCGACAACCCGCGCGAGGCGATGCAGGGCTACCTCGACTGGGAGTACGGCCTGGTGGCGCAGCTCGGGCGCGACGGCACCCACGGCTTTCATGTGCTGGACACCACCCGCAACCCAGAAGGCGCGCAACCATGACCGAGTTCACCCCCCTCACGGCCGCGCTGGGCGGTCTGCTGATCGGCAGCGCTGCCGTGCTGCTGCTGTGGCTGGACGGCCGCATCGCCGGTGTCAGCGGCATCGCCGCGCGCACGCTGTCCGCCGACCGGGCCTGGCCGCTCGCTTTCCTCGTGGGGCTGGCGGCCGGTGCCGCGCTGGCGGTGGCGCTCGGCGCGCCGCTGGCACCGGCGCGCCATGGCACGCCGGTCTGGCTGCTGGTGATCGCCGGACTGCTGGTGGGCTACGGCACCTCGCTGGCGCATGGCTGCACCAGCGGCCACGGCGTCTGCGGGCTGGCCCGGCTGTCGCCGCGCTCGCTGGCCGCGGTGGCGGTGTTCCTGACGGTCGGCATGCTCACGGTGGCGGTGTTGCGCCATGGGCTGGGCGGGGTGGTGTCGTGAGGGCCCGCCGCATCGCCGCGGCCGCACTGGCCGGCGGCGTGTTCGGCGCCGGGCTGCAGCTGGCGCAGATGACCGACCCCGCCAAGGTGCAGAACTTCCTCGACGTGGCCGGCCACTGGGATCCGAGCCTGCTGTTCGTGCTGGGCGCCGCGGTGCTGGTGGCGACCATCGGTTTCCGCCTCGTCACGCGCCGCGGGCGGCCGCTGCTCGACGCGCACTTCCACTGGCCGCCGCCCGGCGCCATCGACCGCCGGCTGCTGCTGGGCTCGGCCCTGTTCGGCATCGGCTGGGGCCTGGCCGGCTACTGCCCCGGCCCGGCCTTCGCCGCGCTCGGCCTGGGCCGCAGCGATGCGCTGTGGCTGGCCGGCGCGATGCTCGCCGGTGCCTGGCTGCAGCGCCGCAGGCGCTGACGGCGCCCCCGGGGGCCGGTGAGACGCCGTCATCCACCGTGCCTAAGACGTAACATACGCGGCCAGCTCGGCCGCCGTCGCACGGGCCTGACGACGCACCCAGCCGCTGAACTGGCGCACCGCCGGCAGGCCGGCACTGTCCTCGCGCACCACCAGCAGGTTCGCCCGCGGCGAGGGCAGCAGCTGGCGGTGCGCCAGCGCCAGCCGGCCGCTGCGCAGCCGCGGCAAGGCCAGTGACAGCCGCGTGATCGCAAGGCCGAGCCCGGCCTCGGCCGCATCCAGCAGCAGGCCGGCATCGTTGAAGGCCGGGCCCTGCGGCGCCGTGGCCGCGCCCGCTGCGGCCAACCAGCGGGCCTCGTCGCCGGTCAGGTGCTGCAGCACATGGCCCGCCGGCCAGCGCGCCGCGTCGTCGCCCAGCGCGGCGGCCAGCGCGGGTGCGGCCACGGCCAGCAGCCGGTCCTCGAACAACAGCTCCCCGCCATCGGCCGGCAGGCCGTGGCGCAGCGCCACCAGGGCCACCCGGGGCGGCGGCCGCACCAGCGCGTAGTCGGTGTGCACCACCAGGCGCACCTGCGGCGCGATGGCGATGAAGTCGGCCAGCCTGGGCAGCAGCCAGGCCCGCGCCAGCGAGCCCAGCGTGGCGATCTGCAAGGTCTGCCGCTGTTCGGCGGGACCGGGATAGACCGCCTCGTGCAGGGCGGCCAATGGGCCGCCCAGGCGCGCCAGCAGTTGGCGCCCCTCCTCGCTCAGCCGCATCAGGTTGCCGGCGCGCACGAACAGCGTCTGGCCGCACCAGTCTTCCAGCTGCCGCACCTGGCGGCTGATGGCGCCCGGCGTCAGGTGCAGCTCGGCCGCGGCGCGGCTGAAGTTGCCCAGGCGGGCCGCGGCCTCGAAGGCCTGCAGCGAGAACAGCGGTGGCAGACGGTCGCGCATGGCAGGGTGTGAGCAATCGGCACAGCGGCTGTGCCAAAGCCTCGCTGGCGCGAACGCCGCGCGAGGCCGACAGTGGCGCGACCTTACCGGAAAGCCGCCGCGCGGCCCGAAACCCGAGGACTGTCATGACGCCGCCGCAAGACCGCCTGGCCCCGCAGGGCCATACCCTGCCGATGCCGGGCGCGCCGGATGCGCATGCCGGTGAGGCGATGATCAGCGCGGCGCAGGTGGCGGCCGGCCGCAGCGCGACGCCGGGCTGGGGCGCGGCCCTGCTGCTCAACCATGCCGGCGCGTCGCCGATGTCGGCCGCCGCGCTGGCCGCGCTGCAGGACCATCTGGCGCGGGAATCGCGCCTGGGTCCGATGGAAGCCGCCGAGGCCGCGGCACCGCAGTTGCAGCAGCTGCGGGCGGACGCCGCGCGGCTGCTGCATGCCGATGCGGGCGAAGTCGCGGTGCTCGGCAGCGGCTCGGCCGCCTTCGGCGCGGCCTGGTCGGCCTTCACGCACACCCGGCCGCTGCGTGCCGGCGAGCGCATCCTGGTGGGCCGGCAGGAATGGGGCGGCAACCTCGCCAGCTACCGCCTGGCCGCCGAGCGCGCCGGCGCGACCGTCGAAGCACTGCCCTGCCGCGAGGACGGCAGTGTCGATGTGGCGGCCTGTGCCGACCGCATCGACGAGCGCGTGCGCTGGATCTCGCTGACCTGGCTGCCGGCCAACGGCGGCCTGATCAACGACGCGGCCGCGCTGGGCCGCGTGGCGCGCGCCGCCGGCGTGCCCTACTTCATCGACGCCGGCCAGGCCCTGGGCCAGCTGCCGGTGGACGTGCAGGCCCTGGGCTGCGATGTGCTCAAGAGTGCCGGTCGCAAGCATCTGCGGGGGCCGCGCGGCACGGCGCTGCTGTACGTGCGGCGCGACTTCCTCGATCGGCTCGAGCCGCCCTGGGTGGACGTGCAGTCCGCGCCCTGGGACGGCGGGCTGCGCGACGATGCGCGGCGCTTCGAAACCGCCGAGCAGCCGGTGGCGCTGCGGCTGGCGCTGCAGGTGGCCATTGCCGAGGCGCTGCAGCTCGGCGTCGCCGCCATCGCCGGGCGCGTGCAGCGCCTGGCGCGGCACGCCCGCGAGCGGCTGGCCACCTGCCCCGGCGTGCAGGTGCAGGACCTGGGCAGCGGCCCGCGCTCGGGGCTGGTGAGCTTCACCCTGCGCGGTGCGCCGGCCACCGAGGTGCGCGCGCGGCTGGCGCGCCTGGGCGTGCACGTCGGCGCCAACGGCGTCGCCTACACGCCGCTGGACATGCAGGCCCGCGGCCTGGAGGGCGTGGCGCGCGCCTCGTTCTCGTGGCTCAACGACGAGGCCGACATCGACCGCCTGGTACAGGCCGTGGCGGCCGTGGCCGCGTCTCTCGACGCCTAGGCCCGCACGCGCCCACAGGCTCAATGCCCCGAAGCCCCGGCCGCGCCCAGGCCGGTTTCGGAGCGCACCTGCTGGGCCTCGAAGGCATCCCGCTCCTTCGCGGCCTGCGCGCTGCGGTCGAGCACCGAGAACAGCCAGATGCCGATGAAGCCGATGGCCATCGAGAACAGCGCTGGCGAGGTGTACGGGAACCAGGCCGAGCCCTTCGGGTTGCCGAGCGTGGTTTCCCACACCGAGGGCGAGACCACCGTCAGCGCCACCGAGGAGATCAGCCCGAGGAAGCCGCCGATCACCGCGCCGCGCGTGGTGCAGTCCTTCCACAGCACCGACATGAACAGCACCGGGAAGTTGGCCGACGCGGCGATCGCGAAGGCCAGGCTCACCATGAAGGCGATGTTCTGCTTCTCGAACGCGATGCCCAGCGCCACCGCGACGATGCCCAGCGCAATGGTCGTCAGGCGCGAGACCTTGAGCTCGGCGGTGCTGTCGGCGTTGCCCTTCTTGAACACGGTGGCATAGAGGTCGTGCGACACCGCCGAAGCGCCCGACAGCGTGAGGCCGGCCACCACCGCCAGGATGGTGGCGAAGGCCACTGCCGAGATGAAGCCGTAGAACACGTCGCCGCCCACCGACTTGGCCACCAGCACCGCGGCCATGTTGGCCGTGCCCGCGCCGCCCTTGATGACGCCCTTGGCGACATCGGCGAACTCGGGGTTGGTCAGCACCAGCGTGATGGCGCCGAAGCCGATGATGAAGATCAGCACGTAGAAGTAGCCGATCCAGGTGGTGGCCCAGAACACCGACTTGCGCGCCTGCTTCGCATCCGGCACGGTGAAGAAGCGCATCAGGATGTGCGGCAGGCCGGCGGTGCCGAACATCAGCGCCATGCCGAAGCTGATGGCCGAGATCGGGTCCTTCACGAAGCCGCCCGGCCGCATGATCGAGCTGCCGATCTTGGCCGCCTCTTCCGGGCTCTTGCCCGCGGCGCTGGCGATCGCGCTCTTGACCTCGACGCCCTTGGCGAACAGCGCCTCCAGGCTGAAGCCGAACTGCGCCATCACCATGAAGGCCATGAAGCTCACGCCGGCCAGCAGCAGGCAGGCCTTGATGATCTGCACCCAGGTGGTGGCCGTCATGCCGCCGAAGAGCACGTACACCATCATCAAGGCGCCCACCAGCACCACCGCGATCCAGTAGTCCAGCCCGAACAGC
>CAZXLI010000033.1:0-35726 GCA_964641795.1 uncultured Bordetella sp.
CGCCGCTGGCCACCTTGGCCACCGTGGCGTTGAGGCCCACCGCATGGTCCTTGGGTGCCACCACCGCCTGCGCACCGGCGCCATCGGCCACGCGCAGGCAGGCGCCCAGGTTGTGCGGGTCGGTCACGCCATCGAGCACCAGCAGCAGCGGCGTGCCCTCGGCTTCGTCGAGCACGTCGTCCAGCGAATGGCGGGCGGCCAGCGGCTTCACGCGCGCCACCACGCCCTGGTGCCGCGGGCTGCCGCACAACTCGGTCAGGCGCTTGTCGTCGCTGTCGACCAGCCGTGCACCGGCCGCCTGGGCGCGGTCGGCGAACTGGCGCATGCGCGCATCGCGGCGCGTCGAGTCGACGTGGATGTCGATGATCGATTCGGGCGCCGTCTTCAGCCGCACGGTGACGGCGTGGAAGCCGAAGAGGATGGTGCCGCTCATGCGTTTCCGCCCGGCCGCCCGAAGGAAACGCGGGCCCCCACGGGGGGTGCGAACGGCGTGGGCAGGGGGCTCTTCATGACAGCCAGTGTACGTACACCAGGATCAGCCCGATCAGCACCGGCTGGTGCAGCATGTAGAAGCTCAAGGACCACCGGCCCAGCCCGGCCAGGGGCCGCAGCAGCGTGGGGATGCGGCCGGTCAGCACCGTCGGCCGCTGCGCCAGCAGCCAGCGCCCGCTGGCCAGGCCCCAGCACATCACACCCAGCCAGGGCAGCAGCGGCACGAAGTCCTCGGTGACCGGCTTGCGCGTGACCAGGCCGATCCAGTTGGTGAGGCGCGTGTCGAAGAACGGATGGGACACGAACTGGGGCAACAGGATGGCGAGCAGCCCCACCAGCCACAGCCAGCGCCCCAGCGGTGCCAGACCGCGCAGCAGCACCAGCATCAGCGCGATGCCGTGCAGGACACCGAAGCTGATCCAGCTTTTCGGGAACATCAGTGCCGAGCCGGCCGACACCAGCACCGCGCAATCGAAGATCTGCAGCCAGCGCTTCCAGAAGCGCGACCAGCTCTGGCCCTGGTGCAGCGCCACCGCCTGGCCGAGCCCGGCGCAGAACAGGAACAGCGAGACGATGCAGGTGCGCTGCAGGGTCCACAGCGGGTCGGCATGGAAGTTCTGCCAGGGCTGTACCAGGCCGAAGTGGTTGAGGTCGAAGCAGAAGTGGAAGCCGGCCATCCAGACAATGGCGGCGCCGCGCAGCGCGTCGAGTCGGTCGTAGCGGATCGGGTTCATGCCTGGTCGTGTGGCCGCGATGGTAGTGCAGCCCGCCGGCAACCATTGAAACCCGGTGCCGCCGGCGATGAAGCCACGATGAAACCGCGGCGGCCGAGCATGCTGCTCCATGATGCCGACCCGCCCCCTGCCGCGCGCCCTGCCCCGCCACGATGCCTTGGCCGACGACGCGCGCATGACCCTGTCGATGCTGGCCTGGCCCTGCCTGGTGCTGGCCATTGCCACGGCCGCCGCGCTGGCGGCCTGCAGCACCACGCCGCTGCTGGCGCGGGGCGGCGTCGTCAACGGCGGCAGCCTGCGCGTGCTGCTGGCGCTGATGACGCTGCCACTGTGGCTGTGCCTGCTGGTGCTGCTGGGCGCCAGCATGCTGGCCGGCGCCTTCGATCGGCTGACGCGCCACCGCGGCCTGCAGGCGCTGGGCGTGCTGCTGGCCGCATCGGCGGTCACCTACCTGGTCGGTCGTGGCGCCCTGCTGCAGCAAGCCGTGCACGTGCTGCTGTGGCCCGCGCTCGCGCTGACCGCGGCATGCTTGCTGTGGCTGTGGCAGCGCCGCGACCGCGAGGAGGTCTGACGATGCTGCAGCTGATGACCGCGATGCTGCTGCTGGCCGGCCTGTGCTGGCTGGTGGGTTGCGATGGCAGCGCGCAACCCTACCAGCGCAAGCATGGCAGCTGGTACTACGACGACCGGCCGCTGGCCGCCAGCGCCGATGTCGAGCTGACCGTGCTGAACCGTCGCTTCGCCAAGACCGCCACCGAGGCCTTCTATCGCCACCAGGCCATCAGCGGCGCCGACGCCGCCAGTTTCGAGGCGCTCGATGAACACCATGCGCGCGACCGCTCGAAGGTCTGGCATGGCGACACCTACCGCGTCTCGCAGGACTATTTCAGCACCCAGCGCATCCGCATGACGGTACTGGCCGGCGCCGACCCGCGCAGCTTTCGCCTGCTGGGCCAGGGCTATGGCAGCGACGGCCGGCACCTGTACTTCGACGGCGAGCCGTTCAAGGTGCGGGACGCCGCAAGCTTCACACCGCTGGACAACGGCTTCGCGCGCGACCGGCACAGCGGCTACTACCTGCGTGAACCGGTGCCCGGCAGCGATGGCGCCAGCTTTGCAGTGCTGGGGGCGCACTACGCCCGCGACGCGCAGCATGTCTTCCATGCCGATCTGGACTACGGCAGCAGCCCGCCGCGGGTGCGCATGCGCACGCTGACCGGTGTGACGCCGGCGGGCTTCCAGGTGCTGGAGAGCGGCTACGCGCGCAACGAAGGCCAGGTGTTCTGGCAGGGCCAGCCTGTCGCGCAGGCCGATGCCGCCAGCTTCACCGTGCTGTCGCCGCCCGAGGACGGTGCCGACGCGCGCGATGTGCGGCACCGCTACCAGCGTGGACAACGCGTCGCGGACTGAGCCATGACCCAGTGGTTCGTGTTCCTCGTCTTCGGCGGCCTGGGCGGCATGCTGCTGTTCGTCGGTGCCACGCAATGGCGCTTGCAGCATCGCCTGATGCGCCATGCGCAGCCGGTGACCGCCCGCATCGTGCGCGCCGAACTGCACAGCAGCCAGCCACGGGACGACGAGGACACCGTCACCCATCGCGCCGAGGTGCGGTTTCGCTACCAGTGCCAGGGCCGCTCGTACGAGAGCGACCTGATGCACCCGACCGTCATCGTGCAGGGCCATGGCAGCCGCAGTGCGGCCGAGGACGAGCTGCGCGCCTACCCGCCGGGTGCCACGGTCGTCGCGTACGTCGACCCCGCCCATCCCGACAAGGGCTTCCTGAAGCCCCAGGCCTCGGTCGGGCCGATGGTGTTCACCGTGCTCGGGCTGCTGCTGCCGCCCCTGGCATGGCTCATCGGCGGCTGGCTCTAGCCGGCCTGCCCCTCATTGCACGGCCGGGCGGCAGCGCGGCGGCAGGAAGCGTGCGGCGATGTCGGTGCTGGTGCAGACCCAGCTGATCGACTGGTCGCGCCCCTTGCTCGGCACCAGCAGCAGCGTCTTGCCGGCCAGCGGCGCGAAGTCCAGGGTCATGCTGACGAAACCATTGTTCGGGTTCACGCGGATCGCCTGCACGCCGGTCGGCGGGGGCGTCGTGAAGTCGGCCGCCTGCAGCGAGGCCGGCACCTGCTGACTGGCCGCGTAGTGGCGTGCCACGGCCTGCGCCGCGCCGTCGCCATAGGCCAGCGCCTGCGCGAGCCTGGCCTTCACCGTGTAGTCCTGGTAGGCCGGCAGCGCCACGGCCGCCAGCACCCCGACCCCCGGCACCGTGCTCAGCACCAGCACGATCACCAGCGCCAGCACGCTGGTGCCACCGGCCGCGGCCAGCTCGCCCAGCTGCCGCTCGGCGGGGGCGCTGTGCAGCGCCACGTCGGCCATCTTGCGCCGGCAATGGCGGTGGTACAGCGCGTTGGCATACATCGGCACCAGCGTGAACAGCGCCAGCAGGTACAGCAGGAACAGCGTGCCGGCGAGCAGCCTGCCGCCTTCGCCGGCCGCCGCGATGGCACCCAGCAGGAACATCAGCAGCCACGACAGCGCGACATAGCCCAGCCAGTACAGCCACATCTTGCGGTACAGCAGCCAGAAGCCGGTGACGAAGAAGGCCGGCCAATGCCATGAAGCGCGGCCCTGCCCTGCATCCATGCGCTGGAAGCGCCGGAGGTAGTAGGCCTGGTTGCTGTGGCCGATCACCGAACGGTAGGCCGCTTCCGCATCGGCATGCATCGGGGTCGTGGACATCGTGAACCTCCTCCTCCCATCCGCACCGCACACCGCGGTGCCCTCGGTGCGGGCCATTCTTCAGGCGCCTGCGACCCTGCACATCCTTCGCCATGACGATGGCGGCGACAATCCATCCCTCCTGCTGATCACGCCAAGCCTTGCACGCCGGACCATGAGCGAGCGCCCTGCAACCCGTCCCGACGCGCTGAACGAGTTCCTCGATCAGCTGTGCGCGAGCCTGGCCGATGGCCGCTTCGTCAAGGCCACGCTGGCCAAGTACCGCGGCCCGCAGGCCGACCTGCAGCGGGTGCAGCTGCGGCGCGTGCTGCTGCGCGGCGAGCCCCAGCTGCAGCTGCTGTACCGGCACGACACCAAGGACATCACGAAGAACCACCCGCTGGCCGAAGCCGCGGCCGTGCTGCGCCCCTTGCTGGGACCCCAGGCCTTCCGCCATGCGCAGCTGCAGCGCAGCGATGCCCAGCTGGAGCTGCTGATCGCCGAGCGCGGCCAGGCCACGCTGCGGCGCGCCGCCTTGCACGGCAAGGCCGAGGCCGCACCAGCCGCCCCCGCGCCCGAGGCGCACAACCGCGAGAAGCAGCGCTGGCTCTCACTGGACCGGCCCTTCCTCGCGGCGCTGGGCGTCACCACCGCGCAGCACACGCTGGTGCCGGCCATGGCCCGCAAGTGGAAGCAGATCAACAAGTTCGTCGAGGTCTTCGCGCATGCGCTGGACGCCTCGCCACTGGCCGATGCGAAGGCCTTGCAGATCGTCGACTTCGGCTGCGGCAAGGGCTACCTGACCTTCGCGATCCACGACTGGCTGCGCCAGCAGCGCGGCGTCGACGCGCAGGTCACCGGGGTCGAGCTGCGGCCCGACATGGTGGCACTGTGCAACGGGGTGATCGAGCGCCTGCACCTGGACGGCCTGCGCATCGAGCAGGGCGACGTGCGCAGCTGGACCCCGCAGGCCCTGAACGTGATGATCGCGCTGCATGCCTGCGACACCGCGACCGACCACGCGATCGACCTCGGCCTGCGCGGCGGCGCCGACATCATCCTGTGCTCGCCCTGCTGCCACAAGCAGATCCGCCCTCAGCTGCTGCAGCCGCACCCGCTGCGGCCGATCCTGCAGCACGGCGTGCACCTGGGGCAGGAAGCCGAGATGCTGACCGACGGCCTGCGTGCGCTGCTGCTCGAAGCCAGCGGCTACGACACGCAGGTGTTCGAGTTCATCTCGCTCGAACACACCAACAAGAACAAGATGATCCTGGCCGTCAAGCGCCGGCAACCGAAGCCGGTGGCACCGGTGCTGCAGCAGATCGCCGAGGTGAAGGCCTTCTACGGCATCCGCGAACAGTGCCTCGAGCAGCTGATCGCGCAGCGGCTCAAGCCTGACCCAGGATCTGCCGCTGCAGCTTCTTCGTCAGACCCGCCAGCACCAGCGCGTGTGAACGCGTGACCAGGGCCTTCAAGTCGGTCAGGGGCAAGGCCTTCGGGTCCTGCAGCCGCACCCACTTCACGCGCGCAAGGTAAGGCGCCGGCAGAAAGCCCGGCAGGCCGCTGATCTCGAGAAACCGGTGCTCGTCGACCTTGAACGAGCAGCCGCTCCAGCGCCCGGGCTCCGGCCCGCCGACGAGGAACATCTTGCCGCCGACCGAAGCCACCCAATCGGCGCCCCATTTGATGTCGACCGTGGCGCCGGGCAGCGACTGCGCGTGCTGCTTCAAGGCCGCATAACTCATCGCAGGACTCCTTCAGAAGATGCCCATCGCCAGCCCGGCAGCGAGTGCCGCGCCGAGCTCGCGGCAGCGCTGCAGTTCAGGCTCGGGGACGGTCTTGGGCGCGAGGATGCGCTCGGGCGTCTGCGCGTGGGTGCAGACGATGAGGGCCGGGGCCACGGCCTTCAGCCGCCAGCCGGTGGCAATGCGCTCAACCTGACGCACGGCATTGCGGCCATCGCTGCCGGCGCACACCAGCGCCGCGTAGGGCCGGCCCTCGATGCGCTCGAGCGCGGGGTAGTAGCAGCGGTCGAAGAAGTCCTTCATCAGGCCGGCCATCGCGGCCAGGTTCTCCGGCGTCGCGAACAGGTAGCCGTCGGCCGCCAGCACCTCGGCCGGTCCCGCCTCGGCCGCCCTCAGCAGCTGCACCGCGACTTCGGCTTCGCCCCGGGCGCCAGCCGCGGCAGCCTCGGCCATCTGCCGCGTGCCGCCGGTCATCGTGTGGTAGACGATCAGCAGCGTCTTCATCGTCAACCGATGAACTCGGCCACCAGCCGGTGGAAGTGGTGCACGCCCTGCTCGCGCGTGGGCGAGTAGCGGCCACCACGGTAGAAGCGCGAGCGCACGCCGCGCTGCACCGTCACCACCACCGCTTCGTCCTCCATCTCGACCCGGTCGAGGTCGCCTCCGGCCCCCTGGCCCAGCAACGAGGGGTCGATCACATAGCTTCTGAACTGCACGGCCGTGCGCGACGGCCCCAAGGGCTGCACCAGGTTCAGCGAAAGACCCCAGGGGTAGAAGTTCAGCATCAGGTTCGGGAACACCCAGTAGTAGTAGGCGGCCACGCGCTGGCCGTGCTCGGGCGAGCCCGGCGGCGGCTCGAAGGCCGCCTCGCCCGGCTTGGCCAGCGCCAGCTGCAGGTTGCTGTAGCGCTGCAGCTCGTAGCGGTAGTGGCCGAAATCCAGCGTGGCCATCAGCCCGGCATGCAGGAAGGGAATGTGCAGGCCTTCCAGGTAGTTCTCGACGTACAAGGCCCAATGTGCGTCGAACTGGAAGTCGCGGCTGCGCGAAGGGTCGGGGCGCAGCCGGTCCCAGGGCAGCCAGTGCAGTCGCTCGTCGATCGCGCCAAAGAAGTCGGCGCCTGGTGCGGCCGGCTGCGCGCTGGCGAAGGCCAGGCCATGGAAGTCGAGCAGTGGCACCTCGACCAGGTGGTCGTTGGCCGAGGGGAAGTTCTTCGCCTGCTGGAACTCGGGCATGAACTGCACCCGCCCCTGCAGGTCGAAGCGGCGCGCGTGGTACCCGCAGCGGATGTGGCGTGCGCGGCAGGCCTCGTGCACCAGCAGGTTGCCGCGGTGCGTGCAGACGTTCGACAGGCAGCGCAGCACGTCGGCCTCGTCACGCGCCAGCAGCAACGGCTCGTCCAGGCAGCCGGGCAGCAGCGTGCGCGGCGACAGCGAGGCGGGCTCGCGCACATCGTCCAGGTCGCCGATCCATTGCCAGCTGCGCGCGAAGATGCGTTCACGCGCCAGCGCCCAGGCTTCGGGGTCGGTGTAGAAGCGCGCATCCAGCGTGCCGGCGGTGGTGACATCCGGGTCGATCGTGTAGCGGCTCATCGTGCGGCCTCCGCCGCGGACTCGTCGTACTGGCGCGCGCCGGCCAGCAAGCGCTGGTGCACGGCCCGCACCAGCGCGGGTGGCGCCAGCACCCTGGCCTGATCGCCCTGGCGCAGCACGTCCATCACCAGCTCGGTCTCGTCGACGTAGGGCAGCTTCAGCTCGTAGCTGCCGTCGTCGAGCCAGCGCCCCTGCTGCTCGGGATGCCACTCCTCGCGGCTGATCCAGGGCGCGGCCTGCGGCGCGAAGCGGATCGTCGCCCATTGCCGCGTGCCGCCGGCGTAGATGCCGTAACCCGCGTCCATCTCGGCCTCGACCTGTTTCATGGCCACGTCTTTTGCGCGTTGCTCCAGCACGCTGGCCTGCTGCACGGCGTCGAGCGCGAAGCGCAGCAGCTTCTCGCGCGAATGGCACCAGGCGTCGAGGTACCAGGTGTTCTTGTAGTGCACCAGGCGCTGCGGCGACACGTCGCGCTCGCTCACGCTGCCGCGGCCGCGCGTGAGGTAGCGCATGTGCAGCCGGCGGCGCTGGATCAGCGCCTCGCCGACGCGCTCGAAGAACTCGCTGGCCACCGGACGGCGCAGCGCGCTGACGATGCGCACGCGCTTCATCAACACGCGCGTCTCGCTGTCGCCGCCCGGCCCCAGCAGGTCGTGGATGCGGTCGAGCAGCGGCTGCAGGTGACGGCTCAGCGTGCCTTCGTTGTCCAGGCCGCTGAGCAGCTGGTGCGCCATCAGCAGCGAGTACAGCTCGCGCTCGTTGAACCACAGGCCGGGCAGCTCGTGCTTCTGGCCGCGGAACCCGGCACCGAAGCGGTAGCCGTTGGCGTCGCGGTCGTACTCGATCGGCGCGCCGAGGTGGTCGCGCAGGTATTCGAGGTCGCGCTTCAAGGTGGCGCGCGAGATCTCCAGCTCGCTCATCATGGCGGCCAGGCTGACCGGGCCTTGCTGGCGGATCAGGGACTCGATCTTGTACAGGCGGGCGGTCTTGGGCATGGCGCGACTGTATCGGTATCACACCGGTGGCTCAAATCCTGAGCCACCGCCGCGGCCAGGGACAAAAATATTCTTTCCGGGGTGGCTCACGGAATGAGCCACCCAGCCCGGAGACTGGCCCTGCCGAGGACGTCTCGGTGCCACCGCAGGAGCCGACCATGGCACAAGCCACCTTCTCGTTCGACGCGCCGACCGCCACGCTCGGCAATGCCGCCAGCCCCGCCGCCGCGCCGGCCGCGCGCCGGGCCGAGGCCGACGCCGAAGGCCGCAGCGGCGGCTTCGAAATCGGCTGGGACTTCGCGCACCACCGCCTGACGCCGCCGGTCGCGCACCTGCATGCCGACAACCCGGTGCGCCAGGGCTGGAGCGCTGGCCGTGCGGTGTTCGGCGCACGCACGCTGCGGCCCACGCGCTGGGTGCGGCAATGGCTGCAGCTGCGGCTGCAGGCCTGGCAGCGCGGCCAGGCGTTCGAGGGCGTACAGGTCACGCCGCATTTCCTGTCCCAGCTGCAGCTGACCGAATGCCCGGTGACGCGGCAGCCGTTGAGCCTGCAGCAGCCCGAGCGGACCGCCGACGAGGGCAACAGCCGAATCACGCGCCTGAACCCACGCGCTGCCTGGGCCGCTGGCAACCTGATGATGGTGTCGTCCGCCGTGGCGCAGGCGCAGGGCGAGTGCGGTTGGTCCGAAGCGCTGGCCAACGCCCGCCGCATCGAAGCCGGCGAGTGCACGCAGGTCGGCGGCCTCGGCGCCGCCGAATGGGCCCGCCTGGCCTGCCTGTCCAGCCTGAGCACGCCGCTCGACCATGCCCAGGCCGCCCTGCTGCCGCTGCTGGTGCTGCCGCCCAACCGCGTGCGCGTCATCAACCCGATCCAGGCGCTGCAGGTGATGCTGACGCTGCAGTTCTGCGAAGCCGGCTATGCGCGCCGGCTGGTGTCACTGGCCGTGCTGATGCCCTCGACCGAGGCACGCCAGGCCTTCCAGGTCTTCATGCACACGCTGCTGGCGCGGCGCCTGGCGGCCGGTCCGGTGCTGGATGCCGCGGCCGCGCGCAAGGCCATGGAGGCCGCGTGGATCGACGCGCTGGTGCAGCGCCGCTGGCAGCGCCTGGCCCGGCTGTTGACGGCCGCCGATTGCGAACAGCTGCTGCAGCGCGCCGCGAAGCGCGGGCTGATGGGCAGCGGCCAGCACTGGCGCGACGCGGCCAGCGCCACCGAAGGCTGGGCGCTGGAGAGCGCCGGTCAGGCGCCGACGCTGGCTTCGTCCGAAGGTGTGGTGTCGGCGAACGGGTTCTCGCACTGAGCACGCGAAACGAGCGCATCGCCCGGCGGTGCCGGCAGTTCGCGCAGGCGTGGCTCGCAGAACGCGGCCAGCTGCTGCGGTGAGATGGGACCGGCCGCACCGCAGTAGCGCTTGGCGGCGGCAATGCTGGTGGCCAGGCATTCCAGCACCGGCGGACCGGGGTCGAACTGGTACAGCGCGTTCTGGCAGCGCAGCAACGCCGCCGTGGGCTGCTGGCGCTGCCCGGAGACCGCCATCGCCGCGACGATGGCCTGCAACATCAGGTCGATGCGCAGCTGGCGCACCCAGCGATCCGGGTCGTGCGGCAGCTTGTCGGCATGCCGGTGCGAGACGCACAACACGCCGTTGCCATGCGCCAGCACCGTGTCCGGCAGCGCCTGCAGATCACCGACGACGTAGCTGCCGCGCTCGCCATCGCGGTGCAGCGACTGCGGCAGCGGCAACGCCGGGCTCAGCACCGGGAGCAGGCGCGCAATCCAGTCGCCGCGGGCATCCACCAGCTGCGGGTCGAAGAAGAAGGCGCGCACGCGCACGCCAAGCAGCACCTGCTCGTCATGCCAGGTCAGGGTGCTGGTCTTCGTGTCGCTCATCGGGTCCTCGCTGCAGCCGTCGTCGTTGTCGGGCGCGCCCCGGGTCCGCGCGCATCGAGCATGCGCTCGGTCACCCACCAGGCGCCCAGCAGGGCCGTCAGCAGCAAGGCCGCGCAGGCCACCTGCACCGCCATCGAGGTGCGCCGCAGCGGCGCGCCGGGCACTGGTGCGGCAGGCGGCGGCGGCTCGCTTCGGCCGGGCGCGGCAGGGGCCGGCGCCTGCGAGGCCTGGCCACTGTCGCTGGGATCGATCAGCACCCAGCGCAGTCCTGAGACGCCGCTGGCTTCCAAGGTCGAAGCAATCTGTACCTGGATCATTCTGGTTCTCCGCTCCCGTGCAAGCTTCAGGCGCCGAACACGCTGGCCGCCGCCGCCGGCGCCGACTCGGGCTCTGGATGCGGCCCGGATCTGCCACGCAACCCGGCCACCAAGTCCTTCGGCAGCTGCTGCTCGAAGGCCAGGCGCACCACCGTGGCGGCGGTGCCGGCCACGAAGCCGAAGCATGCGAAGACCGCCGCCAGGGGGCCGTTGTCCGGCACCCGGGCATGGATGCCAAAGCCGATGACGGCGAATGCGCAGGCCCAGCCGATGCCGGCCAGCACGATCAGGAACACCAGGGTGGACGGGCGGTTCATCCTTCGGCTTTCGGCACCCGGGGCCGGAGCTTGAGCGCCAGGCGCGGCACAAAGGCCGCGAAACCTGCAGCGGCGCGGGCGCTATGCTTTGCGCCCATGTCGACCCCCACCGCCGCCCGCAGCGCCGCCGAACAGCAGCGGCTCGATACCGAACTCACCGCGCTGGTCGAGCACAAGATCACGTTCAACGAAGTGCTGGGTCTGAAGGTGCAGCAGCTGCGTCCGGAGTTCCTGGTGCGCTTCGCCATGCAGCCCGCGCTGGTGGGCCATTACCACTACGGACGGCTGCATGGCGGCGTGATCTCGGCCGCGCTCGACGCCATGGGCGGCTGCGCGCTGATGGTCGAGATTGCCCGCCGCCACCCCCACGAGAACACCGAGCAAGTGATGCATCGCTTCCTGAAGATCGGCACCATCGACCTGCGGGTCGATTTCCTGCGCCAGGGCGTGGGCCAGCACTTCGTCGCCAGTGCCGAGGTCACCCGGCTCGGCGGCCGCGTCGGCTCGACGCAGATGCGCCTGGTCAACGACAGCGGCGAGCTGATCGCCACCGCCGCAGCGGCCTACATCGTCAGCTGACCGCCGATGCGCCGCCTGTTCATCCTGGGCACCCTGCTGGCCGCGGCCGGTCTGGCCGTCGCGCAGCGCGGTGGCGAACTGCCCACCCGCAGCATCACGCCGCGCGGCCCGCTGATGGCCGACGAACTGGCCAACATCGACGTCTTCAAGCGCCTGTCGCCCTCGGTCGTGCACATCACCACGCTGGAGATGACGCGCGACTTCTTCTCGCGCAGCGTGCAGCAGGTGCCGCGCGGCACCGGCACCGGCTTCGTCTGGGACAGCCAGGGCCACATCGTCACCAACTTCCATGTCATCCAGGGCGGCGACGGCGCGCGCGTGACCCTGGCCGACCAGAGCACGCACAAGGCCACGCTGGTGGGCGCCTTCCCCGACCGCGACCTGGCGGTGCTGAGGATCGAGCTGCCGCGCGAGAAGCTGGCCCCCATCCCGATCGGCACCAGCCGCGACCTGCAGGTCGGCCAGAAGGTCTATGCGATCGGCAATCCCTTCGGCCTGGACCAGACCCTGACCACCGGCATCGTCAGTGCGCTGAATCGCGAGATCGATTCGGCTAACCAGCGCACGATCCGCGGCGTGATCCAGACCGATGCGGCCATCAACCCCGGCAACTCCGGTGGCCCGCTGCTCGATTCGGCGGGCCGGCTGATCGGCGTGAACACGGCGATCTACAGCCCCTCCGGCGCCAGCGCGGGCATCGGCTTCGCGATTCCGGTCGACGAGGTCAACCGCATCGTGCCACGGCTGATCCGCGATGGCCGCATCACCCGGCCGGCGCTGGGCATCTCGGCCGCGTCCGAACAGGTGCAGCGCGCGCTGCGCCTGCCAGAGGGGGTGGCCCTGGTGCAGGTGCAGCCCGGTGGCCCGGCGGCCAAGGCCGGCCTGCAGCCCTTTGCGCGGGCGGCCGACGGCAGCATCGTCGCCGGCGACGTCATCACCGCGATCAACGACGAACCGGTGAAGTCCCTGGATGACGTCCTCACCGTGCTCGAACGGCACCAGCCCGGCGATCGGCTCACCTTGAGCGTCTGGCGCGCCGGCAAGAGCCGCAAGCAGGCGGTGCAGCTGTCCACCACCGATTGACCTGGCAGGTCATCGCCAGGGCCTCCAGCCGCGGCTAAGGTCGCCATCGCGTCACCCGTGTGACGGACAAGCCCCGGTTGACCTGCGACAACGCAGCCAACCCTGCTGGAGACGATCGATGGCCGAGACCCACTACCGCATCTGCCCCTTGTGTGAGGCCTGTTGCGGCCTGGAAGTGCGCACCGAGGGCCCGCGCATCCTGTCCATCCGCGGCTTCGACGAAGATGTGCACAGCCGCGGCTACATCTGCCCCAAGGCCGTGGCGCTGAAAGACCTGCACGAAGACCCCGACCGGCTGCGCCAGCCGCTGATCAAGCGCAATGGCCGGCACGAAGCGGCCACCTGGGACGAGGCCTTCGCGGAGATCGAACGCCGGCTGCCGCCGCTGCTGGCGGCCCATGGCAAGGATGCGCTGGCGCTGGCCATCGGCAACCCCAGCGTGCACAAGATGGGGCTGGTGCTGTACTTCGCACGCATGGCGCGCGCCGCCGGCACGAAGAACGTGTTCACTGCCAGCACGCTGGACCAGATGCCCAAGCAGCTGCAGTCCGGGCTCATGTTCGGCCACTGGCTCTCGATCGCCCTGCCGGACATCGAGCGCACCGACTTCATGCTGGTGCTCGGCGCCAATCCGCTGGCCAGCAACGGCAGCATGTGGTCGGTGCCCGATTTCCGCGGCAAGGCACGCGCGCTGCGGGCCCGCGGCGGCCGCCTGGTGGTGATCGACCCGCGCCGCACCGAGACCGCCGAGATCGCCGACGCCCACCACTTCATCCGCCCCGGCACCGACGTGCACCTGCTGGCCGCGATGGTGCACACGTTGTTCGCCGAGGGCCTGGTGCGCCTGGGCCGCGCCGAGGGCCTGGTGAACGGCGTCGAGGCGGTGCGCGAGGCCGTTGCCGCCTTCACGCCCGAGCGTGCCGCGGCACGCTGCGGCATCGCCGCCGACACCATCCGCGAGCTGGCCCGTTCGCTGGCCGGGGCCGAGCGCGCCTGCGTCTACGGCCGCATCGGCACCTGCACGCAGCCTTTCGGCACGCTGGCGCAGTGGCTGGTGGATGTGCTGAACACCCTCACCGGCCAGCTCGACCGGCCCGGTGGCCTGCTGTTCAGCAAGGCGCCGGCCTTTGCCGCCAACACCGCCGGGCGGCCCGGCAGCGGCCGCGGCGTTTCCACGGGCCGCCACCACTCGCGCGTGAGCCAGGCGCCCGAGGTGATGGGCGAGCTCCCGCTGGTCACCCTGGCCGAGGAGATCGAGACACCCGGCCCGGGCCAGCTGCGGGCGCTGATCACGATCGCCACCAACCCGGTGCTCTCGGCACCGAACGGCGCGCGCCTGGCCACGGCACTCGACACGCTGGACTTCATGCTCAGCGTCGACATCTACCTGAACGAGACCTCGCGCCATGCCGACGTGGTGCTGCCCGGCCTCTCGCCGCTCGAGGAGGCGCATTACGACGTTGCGTTGCCCCAGCTGAGCTGGCGCAACCAGGCGCGCTACAACGCGGCCGTGTTCGCGGCGCCGGAAGACCAGCCCCCTGAATGGCAGCACCTGCTGCGCCTGATCGCGATCCTGAAGGGCCGCGGCGCCGGCGCGGACCTGCAGGCACTGGACGATGAACTGCTCGCCGACGACCTGCGCCGCCAGGGCCTGCCGCCCGAGCAGGCCGAGGCCGCGCTGCGCGCGCTGGCGCCCTGGCAAGGCCCGGAACGCCTGGTGGACCTGGCCCTGCGCAGCGGGCCTTATGGCGACCAGTTCGGCCAGCGGGCCGACGGGCTGAACCTGCGCAAGCTGGCGCAGGCCCCCGGCGGCATCGACCTCGGTGCGCTGCAGCCGCGGCTGCCCGAGGTGCTGCGCACGCCCAGCGGCAAGGTCGAGCTCGCTCCGGCGCTGCTGCTGGCCGACGTGCCGCGAGCCGTGGCCGACCTCGATGCGCCCACGCCGCCGCTGCAGATCATCGGCCGGCGCGACGTGCGCTCGAACAACAGCTGGATGCACAACCTGCCGACGCTGGCCAAGGGCCCGGCGCGCTGCACCTTGCTGGTGAACCCGCAGGACGCAGCCCGGCGCGGCCTGGCCGATGGCGCGCTCGCGCGCGTGCGCCGCGGCGCGCAGTCGCTGCAGGTACCGGTGCAGTTGAGCGAGGCCGTGATGCCGGGCGTGGTGAGCCTGCCGCACGGATGGGGTCATGACCTGCCGGGCACCCGGCTGCGGCTGGCGGCCGAACGCCCGGGCGCCAACCTGAACGCGCTGCTGGACGAGACGCTGATCGACCCGCTCTCCGGCAACGCGGTGCTGTCGGGCGTCGAGATCGAGCTGGAGGCGCTTGGCGCCTAGCGCGCCAATGACGCGGCCACGCGTTCCAGCGCGTTGCGCAGCTGCTCGAACACCACCGGCTTGGTGATGTAGTCGGCAAAGCCCGCGGCCAGGCCGCTGTCGCGTTCGCTGGGCTTGGCGTCGGCGGTCACGGCGATCACCGGGACGGATGCCGTGCGCGGGTCGGCCCGCAGGGCGCGGTGCACCGCATGACCGTCGATGCCCGGCAGGTGCAGGTCGAGCAGGATGGCGTCCGGCGGCGCAGCCAGCGCGATCTCCAACCCTCGTTCGCCATCGGGCGCCAGCGCCAGCTGCCAGCCGGGCCGGCCCTCGAACCAGGCCTGCATCAGCGTGCGGTTGGTCGGGTTGTCCTCCACGTAGAGCACCTGCAGCGTGCGCGCGGGCGCCGCCGGCACGCGGGCATCGGCCGCTGGCAACGGCGCCGTTGCCGACCCGGCCAGCGGCAGCTCGATCCAGAAGGTGGCGCCTTCACCCGGGTGCGATTCCACGCCCAGGCCGCAGCCCATCAGTTCGGCGAGGCGCTTGCTCAGCGACAGGCCGACGCCGCTGCCTTCGATCGCGGTGTCTTCGCGACCCAGGCGCTCGAAGGGCTGGAACAGCCGGTCCAGCCGGTCCGGCGGAATGCCGAGCCCCCGGTCGGTGACCGCCAGCCGCAGCCGGCCATCGGCCACCGGCGTGGCGCTGATGACGATCGGGCTGCTGCCCGGCGCGTACTTCAGCGCATTGCTCAGCAGGTTCACCAGGATCTGCCGCAGCCGTAGCGCATCGGCCAGCACCGCCGACGCCGCCGCCGGGCGCTGGAAGCGCGAACGGGCCTGCGGCATCGCCGCTTCGACGATGCCGATGGCCTCCTCGATCAGCGGCAAGGGCTGCAAGGCCTCCAGCCTCACCTGCAGCTTGCCGACCTCGATGCGCGAGAGGTCCAGCAGGTCGTCGATCAGCTTCAGCAAATGCTCACCGGCATGGTGGATCTCGCCGGCCCAGCGCTGCGGCTTCGCACCGGTCGATTCCAGCGCCAGCAACTGCGCAAAGCCGAGGATCGCGTTCATCGGCGTGCGCAGCTCGTGGCTCATGCGCGCGAGGAAGTCGCTCTTGGCCTGGCTCGCCCGCTCGGCCTCGTCGCGGGCCTGCTCCAGCGCCAGCGTGCGGCTGCGCACGCGGTCCTCGAGCTGCCGGTTCAGCGCCAGCACCGCCTCCTCGGCCTCCTTGCGCTGGTGGATGTCGGCCACGGTGCCGAGCGCTCGCGTCGCGCGGCCAGCGGCATCTCGCGCCACGACGCGACCGCGCCACATCGTCCAGCGCCAGTCGCCGGCATCGCTGCGCATGCGCAGCTCGGCCACCAGCCGCGCGCTGGGGTCGGCCCCGGCTTCGATGAAGTGCTGCCGCACCTCGCGGCGCACCTGGGGCAGGTCATCGGGATGGGTGCGCGCCTGCCAGAAGGCCAGTGCCTGGCCCGGCAGGCCGGTGGCCTGCGCATTGCCCTCGCAGCCCAGGATCGCGAAGCAGCCGGCGCCCAGTTGCAGCCGCGCGTGGGCGATGTCCCAGTCCCACAGGCCGGCACCGGCCGCTTCCAGCCCGAGCCGCAGGCGGGCCTCGCTGTCGGCCAGCTCGGCGCGCGACTGATCGAGCTGGCCATGGGCACTGTGCAATGACGTGACCAGCGCATTGATGGAGGCTACCAGCTGGTCCAGGATGTCCGGCCGCCAGACTTCGCTGCCGCCCCGTGCCAGGACCAGGGGCCTGGCTGGCCCGCCGCCAGCCTGTGGATCGATCCCGCGCACGAAGGTCGCGATGCGCGCCAGGTGCTGCGTCACCATCGATTGGAAGCACAGCAGCAGGAACGCCGCCACCAGCAGCGTCTTCACGCCGTTGGCCAGCAGCACCTCGAGCAAGCGCGCCAGCACGCGCTTCAAGACCCGGTCGACGCTGGCGACGATGCGCACCTCGCCAATCGGGCCCGGGCCGGCCTGCGGATGCAGCAGCGGGATGCGCGTCTCCTTGGTGCGGGTGGACAGGGCGTGGCCGGCAACCCAGCGCTCGCGGCCGCCGTCGAGGATGGCGATGTACTCCACGTCCGGCAGGCTCACCAGGGCGTCGATCTGGCTCTGCACCTGCGCGTCGTCGAGGTTCCACACGCTGTTGGCCAGCGAAGGCAGGTAGTTGCTGCCGACGAATTCGAACGCGCTGTCGATCGCGCGCAGGTCGCGGCGGTAGCTGCTGTAGAGCTCGATCGCGGTGATGAGCGCAGTGATCAGCGAACTGAACAGCACCACCGAGACGAGCATGCGCCGCGCCAGGCCATTGCCCCGCAACAGCGCCTGGCGCCAGGGGTGGTCGGCCATTGCCATCAGGGCCGCAATGCCTCGGCCACCAGGCGCTCGTGCTGGCCCGAGCGGCGCAACTCGTCCATCGCACGGTCGAAGCGGGCCAGCAGCGGCTTCATATTGGCCGACTTGTGGAAGGCCAGGTGCGTGGGGTTCACCGCCAACGGCTGAGGCAAGGCCGCGATCGTGGGGAATTGGCCGCTCGCCAGCTGTGCACTGCCCGCCTGCTCCACCGCCACCACCACGTCGACCCGGCCCGAGGCGAGCTTGCTGAAGTTCTGCGCGTCACCCGCCACTTCCTCCACCTGCAACCGGCCCTGGCGGCGCGCGGCGTCGAAGGCATCGCCATAGCTCCAGCCGCGGATCACGCCGATGCGCAGGCCCGCCAGGTCGGCCAGGCCCTGGTAGGCCAGCGCGCGCTCGCGGCGGGCGTACAGCAGCAGGCGCTCGACGAAGATCGGCGCGCTGAAGTCGTACTTCGCCAGGCGCTCGGTGTTCTGGTAGATGCCGCCGACGCCGCTGTCGCCACGCTCGATCAGTTCCAACGCGCGCGACCAGGGCATGGCCTCGATGCGCGCCGGCGTCCCCATGCGCTCGAAGGCCGCTTTCAGCAGCAGCGGATACAGGCCCGCCGCCTCGGTACCGCGCGCCATCATGAACGGCGCGTTCTGCGCATCGACCGCGATGCGCACCTGGGCCACGACAGCCGTCGCGGCACACAGCCACGCACACAGCATGAACCGGATACCGGTCGCAAGCATGGCAGGCCCCCAATCGACGCTCACACGCATGGCCACTGGCCACGGGCTCCCCGCAGCCATGAGTAGACCAACAAGCGCGCCGTCTTGTCCAGCGACCGTACCCGCATGTGCCAAGCCTTCGGACGCCAGGGCCGCTGCGGTACGATGCGCGCCCGTCGTCCCTCCTCCTGCCTCAGACCATGCAAGTCGTATGCCTCGACCTCGAAGGCGTGCTGATCCCCGAGATCTGGATCGCCTTCGCCGAACGCACCGGCATCGCCGAATTCCGCCGCACCACGCGCGAGGAGCCCGACTATGACAAGCTGATGCGCTTTCGCATCGCGCTGCTCGCGCAGCATGGCCTGAAGCTGGCCGACATCCAGAACGTCATCGGCGGCATGGCGCCGATGGAGGGCGCCAAGGACTTCCTGGACGATCTGCGCAGCCGCTTCCAGGTGATCATCCTGTCGGACACCTTCTACGAGTTCGCCGATCCGATGATGCGGCAGCTCGGCCGGCCCACGCTGTTCTGCCACAAGCTCGAGATCGATGGCGAAGGCTTCGTGCGCGGCTACAAGCTGCGCCAGCCCGACCAGAAGCGCCATGCGGTGAACGCGCTGAAGTCGCTGAACTTCCAGGTCATCGCGGCCGGCGATTCCTACAACGACACCGGCATGCTGGGCGCGGCCGATGCCGGCTTCTTCATCCACCCGCCCGAATCCATCGTCGCGCAGTTCCCGCAGTTCCCGGTGAACCGCAGCTACGCCGAGCTGAAGGCGGCGATCGACGGCGCCGCGGCCCGCCTGCTGCAAAAGTAGGCACGGGCGGTGGCCGCCGCCTAAAATCGCGGGTTAGCCAACGGAGGCGCCATGCCCCACCCGCGCCACGAACTCGAACTGCTCTCGCCCGCGCGCGATGCCGACATCGGCATCGCCGCCATCGACCACGGGGCCGATGCCGTCTACATCGGCGGCCCCGACTTCGGCGCCCGCGTCAACGCCGGCAACACGGTGGCCGACATCGCCCGCCTGGCCGCGCACGCCCACCGCTACCGCGCCCGCATCTTCGTCACGCTGAACACCATCCTGCGCGACGACGAACTGGAAGATGCCCGCCGCCTGGCCTGGCAGCTGTACGAAGCCGGTGCCGATGCGCTGATCGTGCAGGACATGGGCCTGCTCGAAATCGACCTGCCGCCGATCCAGCTGCACGCCAGCACGCAGACCGACATCCGCACGCCCGAGAAGGCGCGCTTCCTGCAGGACGTCGGCTTCTCGCAGATGGTGCTGGCGCGCGAGCTGACGCTGCCGCAGATCCAGGCCGTGCGCGCGCAGGTGCAGCAGGCCACGCTGGAGTTCTTCATCCACGGGGCGCTGTGCGTGGCCTATTCCGGCCAATGCTTCATCAGCCATGCGCACACCGGCCGCAGCGCCAACCGCGGCAACTGCTCGCAGGAATGCCGGCTGCCCTACACGGTGACCGATGCGCAGGGCCGCATCGTCGCGCATGAAAAGCACGTGCTGTCGATGAAGGACAACAACCAGAGCGCCAACCTGCGCGCGCTGATCGATGCCGGCATCCGCAGCTTCAAGATCGAGGGCCGCTACAAGGACCTGGGCTACGTCAAGAACGTCACCGCGCACTACCGGCAGCTGTTCGACGAGATCATCGAAGGCGGCACCGGCCGGCGCGCTTCGAGCGGACGCACCACCTTCCTGTTCACGCCCGACCCGGATCGCAACTTCAACCGCAGCGCGACCGACTACTTTGTCAACGGCCGCAAGGAAGACATCGGCGCGTTCGACAGCCCCAAGCATGCCGGGCTGCCGCTGGGCCAGGTGCTGCGTGTCGGGCCCGATCACTTCGACGTCGAGCTGGCCGAAGGCGCCACGCCGCTGCACAACGGCGATGGCCTGACCTGGTACGACCTGCAGCAGGAGCTGTGCGGCGCGCAGGTCAACGTGGCGCGGCCGCTCGACGAGGCGGGCCGGCAGTGGCGCGTGTTCCCGAACGAGCCGGTCGCCGACCTGAAGGACCTGCGCAAGCACCTGGCGCTGCACCGCAACCGCGACATCGCCTGGGACCGCACGCTCGACAAGAAGTCCTCCGAGCGCCGCATCGCGGTCGACCTGCGGCTCGACGAAACACCCGAAGGCCTGCTGCTGACCCTGAGCGACGAAGACGGCTTCAATGGCCAGGCGCTGCTCGGCCAGCCCGCGCAGCCGGCGCAGAACGCCGGGCGTGCCGAGCAGGCCTGGCGCGAGCACCTGGGCAAGCTGGGCGGCACGATCTTTTCCGTGCGAGACATCGAGCTCGCCACCAGCCAGCCCTGGTTCGCGCCGGCCGGCGCCATCAACGCGCTGCGCCGCGATGCGGTGGCGGCGCTCGAAGCAAGCCGTGCCGCCGCGTTCCAACGCCTGCCGCGCGCCAAGCCGGTGGAGCCGCCAGTGCCCTTCCCCGACGACACGCTGAGCTACCTGGCCAACGTCTACAACGACAAGGCGCGCGACTTCTATGCGCGCCACGGCGTCAAGGTGATCGAATCGGCCTACGAAAGCCACGAGGTGCTGGGCGAGGCCAGCCTGATGATCACCAAGCACTGCGTGCGCTATTCGCTCAGCCTCTGCCCCAAGCAGGCCAAGGGTGTGACCGGCGTGCAGGGCACGGTGCGCGCCGAGCCGCTGACCATCCGCCACGGCGACGAGACGCTCACCCTGCGCTTCGACTGCAAGCCCTGCGAGATGCACGTGGTCGGCCGCATCAAGCCGCATGTGCTGAAGCAGGCCGCCGCAGTGCCGATGCAGTTCTATCGCACCCGACCGGTGGACGTCGCACCGGCAGCCCAACCCGTTGCGTGAGCGGCCCCCGCCGGGCCCCGTCGACTCGGCCATGAGCACAGGCGACGCCCCGGAGCAGCAACTGCAACGCGAGCTGCTGCGCCTGTCGCTGCGCAATGCCGCGCGCAGCGTGCCGATGCAGCTGGTGGCCGCCTGCTACCTGGTCTACCTGAGCTGGCACACCGCGCCGATGGCGGTCACCGTGCTGGTCGCGCTGCTCGGTCCCGGCGTCGGCCTCGGTCGCTGGTGGATCTCGCGTCGCTATGCCGACACCGCCAGCCTCAGCCCGCCCGAGGTGCGGCGCGGGCGCGCCGCGATGGAGGTCAACGCCGGCCTGGCCGGCCTGCTGTGGTCCATCGCGCTGGCGACGGTGTACCCGCATCTGCGCGGCGTCGATGCGACGATCCTGCTGGTCATCATCGTCGGCTCGCTGGCCATGGCCGCGCTGTTCATGTCGCTGGCCGGGCGCTCGTACCTGCTGCTCAGCGTGCCGCAGGTCACCACGCTGACGATCGTCAGCCTGCTGGCCGAGCCGGTGCGCTCCCTGCCGCTGGCGCTGATGGCCGCGATCTTCGGCCTGACCTTGCTGCGCGCGTCCAACGACTACCGCGACACCGCCGAGCGGGCCATCCGCCACCGGCTGGAAGTGGACGCGGCCAACGCCTCGCTGCAACAGGCCAAGGATGCGGCCGAGGCCGCGAGCCGCGCGAAGACCGAGTTCCTGGCATTGATGAGCCATGAGATCCGCACGCCGATGAACGGCGTGCTCGGCGCACTCGACCTGCTGCGCCGCTGCACGCTGGATGCGCGGCAACGCCGGCTGGTGCGCATTGCCGCGTCGTCCGGCGGCACGCTGATGGCGCTGCTGAACGACGTGCTCGACCAGTCGAAGATCGATGCCGGCAAGTTCACGCTGCAGCAGCAGCCGATGTCGCTGCATGCGCTGCTGCAGTCGGTGGTCACCCTGTTCCGCGCCAGTGCGGAGGCCCGCGGTCTGCAGCTCGACCTGCGCGTCGACAACGACGTGCCGGACCGTGTGATCGGTGATGCGCAGCGACTGAAGCAGGTGCTGTCCAACCTGGTCGGCAACGCCATCAAGTTCACCGAGCAGGGGCGCATCGAGCTGCGGGTGATGCAGCAGGCCGGCCTGCGCTTCGAGGTGCGCGACAGCGGCATCGGCATCGCCGCCGACCGCATCGATCGCCTGTTCGACCCCTTCTACCAGATCGACACCTCGCGCCGGCGCAGCCGCGGCGGCACCGGGCTGGGGCTGTCGATCAGCCAGCGCATCGTCGAGGCGATGGGCAGCCGCATCGAGGTGCAATCAGCCCCCGGCCGCGGCTCGGTGTTCGGCTTCACGCTGCAACTGCCGGCCGACCCGGCACCGGCGCCGCTGCCGCCGGTCGATTCGCTGCATGGCACGCTGGACGGTGAACTGCCGAGCCTGCGTGGCACGGTGCTGCTGGCCGAGGACAACCCGGTCAACCGCCTGATCGCAGTGGAGATGCTGCAGTCCATCGGACTCGACGTGCTGGAGGTCGACAACGGCCAGGCCGCCGTCGAGCTGCTCGAGCGCCGGCGCGTCGACGCGGTGCTGATGGACTGCCAGATGCCACTGCTCGATGGCTATGCCGCGGCCCGCCGCATCCGCGAGCGGGAAGCCCGCGATGGGCTGCCGCGCACGCCGATCCTCGCGCTGACCGCCGACGCGTTTGCCGACGACGCCGAGCGGGCGAAAGAAGCCGGCATGGACGCACGGCTGACCAAGCCCTTCAATCAGGCCCAGCTGCGCGAGCTGCTCGAGGCCTGGCTGTGATGCGGCGAGAAGACGCACCATAACAGCGATAGTGCACGTCACCTCGATCGACTGCAGCTTGAAACACTTCTATCGCCCGATGTGATCGCCATCACGTCTGCCGCGGCCAGGCCGGCGACAGAATGCGCCCCAACCACAGGAAGGAGCGCCGCACCGATGCCGATCGCCAACGACACCCCCGCCGATCCGGGCAACGAACACCCGACCGATTCGCTCTACGCCGGCAAAGGCGACTCGCGGGCCGTCGCACCCGATCTCTCGGAACACGGCACCGCCGGCGACGACCTGCTCTTCGGCACTGACGACGGCCGCACGATGTTCGGCGAAACGGGCCGCGACACCTTGCAAGGCAATGGCGGCGACGACACGCTTTACGGCGGCAAGGGCGAGGACACGGCCGTCTTCCGCGGCAACCGGTCCGACTACGAGGTGCTGTACGACCAGGAGAAGAACCTCTTCTACGTGCACGATCTGGTCGGCGGCCGCGATGGGCACGACACGCTGTTCGGCGTCGAGCACCTGCGCTTTGCCGACGGCACGATCGATTTCGCCGGGGTCCACGATGCGTCGAACGTCCCGACCGAAAGCGACCGCCAGCAGCTCGACGGCGTGACCGGCGCGCCGCCGCCGGTGTTTGTGCCTGGCGATCCCGGCGCGTGGGGCGAGGTTCAGATCGTCAACTGGACCACGGTGGAGCCCGACGTGTCGATGCTGGTCTCGACCTGCACGGTCGCGTTGAACGGCGTGGCCTGGACCGATTCGCTGCCCGACCAGCCCTGACTCACACCGGCCGCCAGGCCTCCTGGTTTGCGGCCAGCCACTGCCGCGCCGGCTTGTCGTCCTGCTGCTGCGGATGGAAGTCGGCCCGCAGGTACTCGCGCCAGGGGCCGCGCAGCTGGCGCACCAGGCCGTCGCGGCCGAACAGCAGCCTGAGCCCGCTGTACCAGGTGCCGGGCTTCCACCAGCTGCCGTCGTGCCACAGGTTCAGCAGCGTCTGGCGCAGCGCATCGGCGATGAAATTGACGCTGACGATGCGGAAGATGCGCAGCCGCCACTCGTCGTTGCCGCCGAGCGCGCGGTACAGGTCGAACGCGGTGCTGCGGTGCTCCGATTCCTCGCTCGAGTGCCAGCGCCACAACGTGGCCATGCGGTCTTCGGCACCGCTCAAGGGCGCCGGGTTGGTCAGCAGGTATTCGGCAAAGATCGCGGTGAAGTGTTCAGTGGCCGCGGTCACCGCCAGGTGATTGCGCAGGTCCACGCCCTGCAGCGCATCGATGCGCCGCTTGGCCCGGCCTTCCCAGGCATTGACCAGTCCGCGCCGCGCCAGGTGGTTGTTGTACAGCGCATGGATGCGGCGGTGCGTCGCCTCCTGGCCGATGAAGCCCTTGACCTCGGCCTCGAAGCGGCCGCGCTGCTCCGCCGGCAAGGCCTGCAGGCCGGCGCGCACCGAATCGATGAAGAACTGCTCGCCGACCGGAAAGCTCATCGACAGCGCATCGAAGAACGCGGTGCGGAAGGCATCGCCACCATTCCAGTGCCGCGGCAGCGGGGTCTCCAGGTCGACCAGCAGACGCCGCACCATCAATTCGCTCATGCCTGATCCTTGCTGTGGCGCCGCGGCGCCGGGCCGGGGGTGAACACGGTACCCAGCCGTACCGAGATGGCGCGCATCATTGACTGGCGATCATGGTACTGTCAAGTACCAACAGCCTGCCGACAGTGCGCAATGGCATGATGTGAGCCGATGAGCGCCGTCCTGAGTTCCACCACCGATCACCGCCGCCGCCTGCTCGATGCCATGGCCCATGCGGTAGCCGGCAAGGGCTACGCGGCGGTGACCATTGCCGACCTGGCGGCCGAAGCGCGCGTGTCCAAGCGCAGTTTCTACGAGCACTTCGCGGACAAGGCCGATTGCCTGATCGCGCTGTACGAAGCCGCCAGCCGCCAGTCGCTGGACGTGCTGCGCAACGCAATCGACAAGCGGCGCGACTGGCATGCGCAGTGCGAGCAGGCGCTGGGCGCGTACTTCGCCACGCTGGCTTGCAACCCGCCGCTGCTGCGCACCTTGTTCATCGAGATCTTCGCGCTCGGCCCCGCCGGCCTGGCCGCGCGTCGCCGCACCTCGCAGCGGTTTGCCGACTTCATCGTCGAGGTGGTCGGCCCCGGCCTCGCGGTCGAGCAGGCGGTGGCCATCGTCGGCGGCATCCACGAATGGGTGCTGCAGGCAGTGGAAAGCAACCGCGTGGCCGAGCTGCCGCAGTACGTGGCGCCGGCGGCGAAGCTGATCCGCGCGGTGGTCGACCACTCGGCCTGATCGGCAAGACCGCAGCCGGGGCAACAACCTTGCCCCGGCGCGGTTGCCGGGCTGCCGGCATCATCACGCGATGATTCCACTCTCGATCCTCGACCTCGCCCCGATCGTCGAAGGCAGCGATGCTGCCCAGGCCCTGCGCAACACCCTCGACCTGGCCCAGCATGCCGAACGCTGGGGCTACCGCCGCTACTGGCTGGCCGAGCACCACAACATGGACGGGATCGCCTGCTCGGCCACCGCGGTGCTGGTGGGCCATGTGGCCGGCGGCACGCGCACGATCCGCGTCGGCTCCGGCGGCGTGATGCTGCCCAACCATGCACCGCTGGTGGTCGCCGAGCAGTTCGGCACCCTGGCCACGCTGTACCCCGGCCGCATCGACCTGGGCCTGGGCCGCGCACCGGGCACCGATGGGCTCACCGCGCGCGCGCTGCGCCGCCACTTGGCCAGCGAGCAGGAAGATGCCTTCCCGCAGGACGTGATGGAGCTGCAGGCCTACCTCGGCGATGCACAACCGGGCCAGCCGGTGCGCGCGATTCCCGGCACCGGCACGCGGGTGCCGATCTGGCTGCTGGGCTCCAGCCTGTACAGCGCGCAGCTGGCGGCGTACCTGGGCCTGCCGTTCGCGTTCGCCTCGCACTTCGCGCCCGACCTGCTCGAGCAGGCGCTGCATGTGTACCGCAGCAGCTATCGGCCATCGGCCGACTGGCCACGACCACATGCGATGGTCGGCGTCAACGTCATCGCGGCCGACAGCGATGACGAAGCCGCGCGGCTGTTCACCTCGCTGCAGCAGCGCTTCCTCGGCATGCAGCGCGGACAGCGCGGACCGCTGCCCCGGCCGATCGACCCCGCGGTGATGGAAACGCTGTGGAACCCGCGCGAAAAAGCCGGCGTCGAGCGCATGCTGGCGGCCACGGCCGCGGGCGCGCCGGACACGGTGGCGCGACGCCTGGGCGCGATCATCGAACGCACATCGGCCGACGAGCTGATCGTCGCCGGCGCCATCCACGACCACGCGGCACGCTTACGTTCCTACGAGCTGCTCGCCCAGCTGGCGTGAGATGCATCACGTGCGGCGGTAGCGCCGCGCGATACCGAAGGGCGCACAGAAACAAACGCAACATCTCGGCGCTTGCCTGAAGTACGCAGCAGCAGCTGCGCGACGCACACTGCGGGCCGTCTGACCCCTTCTGTCAGCCGCCATGCCCGCCAACCCTGCCGCCTCCGCTCCGTCGTCCCCCTTGCTGCCGCTGGCCTTGCTTGCCACCGGCAAGGCCCTGCCCTCGCGCTGCGTCAGTTCCGAGGCACTGGACCGCGAACTCGGCCGGGCGCCCGGCTATGTGCAGCAGAAGTCCGGCATCCGCCAGCGCCATTACGCCACCAGCAGCGAGAGCCAGGCCGAACTGGCCGCCGCGGCGCTGCGCGACGCGATGGCGCGCGGCAGCATCGCCGCGAACTCGATCGACCTGCTGCTCTCGGCCAGCGGTGTGCCCGACCAGGCGCTGCCGGCCATGTCCTGCCGCATCCTCGAGCCCGCCGGCCTGCGCCCGGGCACGCCGGCCTTCGATGTCAACGCCAGCTGCCTGGGCTTCCTGGCCGCGCTGCAGATGGCCGCCGGCCTGCTGGCCAGCGGCGCCTACCGCCGCATCGCCATCACCGCCTGCGACCTGGCCTCGCGCGGCATCGACTGGGCCGACCCCGAGGCCTCGCTGATCTTCGGCGACGGCGCGGCCGCGGTGATCGTCGAGGCCGGCGATGGCCGGCAGGGCATCGTCACGCAGCGTTTCGAGACCCACCCATCCGGCAAGCAAATGTGCGAAGTGCGCGCCGGCGGCACCGCCCGCAACCCGCGCACCGGCGTGCAGGCGCAAGACTTCCTGTTCGCGATGCAGGGCCGCGCGGTGTTCAAGCTGGTCTCGGGCCTGCTCGATGGCTTCGTGCAGCGCCTGTTCAGCGGCTGCGGACGCGGGCTGCATGACGTCGACCTGGTGGTACCGCACCAGGCCAGCCACCTGTCGATGCAGCATCTACAGAAGCGCCTGGGCCTCGCACCGCAGCGCGTGGTGGACATCTACGCCAGCCACGGCAACCAGGTCTGCGCCTCGATCCCCACCGCCTTGCACGAAGCCGTGACCAGCGGCCGCGCCCGCCGCGGCAGCCACCTGCTGATGCTGGGCTCGGCGGCCGGCGTCACGCTCGGCGGCATGGTGCTGGCGCTGTGATCCTCGTCACCGGCGCCACCAGCGGGCTCGGCCGCAATGCGGTCGACGACCTGCTGCAACGCGGCATCCGCTTCCGCGCGACGGGCCGCGACCCGGCCCGCCTGGCCGAACTGCGCCAGCTGGGCGTCGACGCGGTGGCCGCGGACCTCGCCACCCTGGACGCCCCGCAGACCCGCGCGCTGCTCGATGGCGTGCACACCATCTGGCACTGCGCCGCACTGTCGTCGCCCTGGGGTCCGGCCGCGGCCTTCGAGGCGGCCAACGTCACCGCGACGCGGCGGCTGGCCGAATCGGCGATGGCGCTTCGCGTGCCGCGTTTCGTCCACATCTCGACGCCTTCGATCTACTTCGACTACCGCTCGCACCGCCAGATCACCGAGAGCTTCCGCGCCCAGCGGCCGGTGAATGCCTATGCCGCCAGCAAGCTGCGCGCCGAGCGCTACCTGCGCTCGCTGGCCCGCGGCAGCAGCGCGACGCAGTTCGTGATCCTGCGGCCGCGCGGGCTGTTCGGCCCGCACGATCGCGTGCTGCTGCCACGCGTGCTGAACCTGCTGCGCGCACGCCGCGGCGTGCTGCCGCTGCCGGACGGCGGCCGCGCGACGGTCGACCTCACCTATGTCGGCAACGTCGTGCAGGCCATGCACCTGGCCGGCACGCGCCAGGGCCTGCCGCAGGCGGCGGCCTACAACATCTCGAACCAGCAGCCCACCTCGCTGGCCGCGCTGCTGAAGGCCCTGCTGGTCGACGAACTCGGCCTGCAGCTACAGGTGAAGCCGGTGCCCTATCGTCTGATGGACGCGGCCGCGCGCTTGATGGAGCTGTGGGGCCACGTCTCGCGCCGGGAGCCGGCGTTCACCCGCTACGGCATCGGCGCGCTGAACTTCGAGATGACCCTGTGCCCGCGCCGCGCACGCGAGGAACTGGGCTACTTCCCGAGCATCGATCTGCAGCAGGGCGTGGCGCATACGGCCACCTGGCTGCGCCAGCAAGGGGTTGCCGCATGGCCACGCTGAGCGTCTACGAAGCCGGCCATTGCACCCACCCGGCCTGCATGGTGCTGCGCGGCGCCGGCTGGGGCGCCTGCGCCTTCCCGGCCCGCGCCTGGCTGATCGAGGCCGCCGGTCGCCGCTGGCTGTGGGACACCGGCTATGCCAGCCACTTCGCCGACCACACCAGCGAAGGCCTGTACCGGCTCTACCCGCTGATCACGCCGGTGCACTTCGACAGCAGCCAGTCGATGGCCGCTCAACTTGCTCGTCAGGGGCTGAAGCCCTGGGACCTGGATGGCGTGATCGCCTCGCACTTCCATGCCGACCACATCGCCGGCCTGCGCGATTTTCCCGGCCTGCCGATCATCTGCAGCGGCAGCGGCTGGGAAGTCACGCGGCAGCGCCGCGGCCTGGCCGCGCTGCGCCGCGCCTTCGTGCCCGGCCTGATGCCGCCGGACACCGAGGCGCGGCTGCGCTTCCTCGAAGGCTTCGAGCCGATCGCGTTGCCGGCCGCACTGGCCCCGTTCGGCAGCGGCTGGGTGCTGCCCGGCAGCCGCCGCGAAGTGCTGCTGGTCGAGCTGCCGGGCCATGCCGCCGGGCACATCGGCGCCTTCGTGCTGACGGCCGAGGGCTGGCAGCTGCTGGCCGCCGACGCCGCCTGGGCGGCGCAGAACTACACCGAGCGCGTGCCGCCCTCGCGCCTGTCCCACCTGATCATGGAAGACCCTCGCCAGTACCACCGCACGCTGGACCAGCTGCATCTGCTGCACCGCGGCGGCCAGGTGCGCATCCGGCTCACCCACGAAGCGACGCCGGCCACCGACCTGCAGCCGCTGGAGACCGCGCCATGCTGATGCAACTGCCGCGGCTGTTGCAGGCCTACCGCCGCACGCGCCGTCTGCGCGCACAGGGCTTCGCCGACCGCGAGGCGCTGCTGGTCCATCAGGCCCGGGGCTGGGCCCGATTCGAGCACCAGACGCTGGACCGCAGCCCCTATTTCCGCCCCTGGCGCGGGCTGCCGCTCGAACGCTGGCCGCTGATGGATAAATCGCAAATGATGCGGCAGTTCGACAACATGAACACCGCCGGCCTCAAGCTCGCCGAGGTGCTGGCCTGCGCGCAGGCCGCCGAAGCCTCGCGCGACTTCCGGCCGCTGCTGCGCGGCTTCGGCGTCGGGCTGTCCAGCGGCACCTCGGGCGGCCGCGGCGTGTTCGTCGTCAGCCCGGCCGAGCGCGCGCAATGGGCCGGCGTGATGCTGGGCACGATGCTGCCTGAAGGGCTGTTCTCGCACGAGCGCGTCGCGCTGCTGCTGCGCGCTGACAACGCGCTGTACCGCACGGTGCGCACGCCCTGGCTGCAGTTCCGCTTCTTCGACCTGATGGCCGCGTGGTCGGCGCAGCTCGAAGCGCTGCAGGCCTGGCAGCCCAGCATCGTCGTCGCGCCGACGCAGGTGTTGCGCGCGCTGGCGCTGGCCGTGCGCGCCGGCCGGCTGACGCTGTCGCCCAAGCTGGTGATCTCGGCCGCCGAAGTGCTGGAGACACAGGACCGCATCCTGCTGCAGCAGGTGTTCGCCAAGGTGGGCGAGGTCTACCAGGCCACCGAAGGCTTTCTCGGCGCCACCTGCGCGCATGGCACGCTGCACCTGAACGAAGCGCACCTGATCGTCGAGCCGCAGTGGCTGGACGAGCAGCGCTTCGTGCCGGTGATCACCGATTTCACGCGCAGCACCCAGCCGATCGTGCGCTACCGGCTCGACGATGTGCTGCAGCAGCGCCGCACGCCCTGCCCCTGTGGCAGCCCGCTGCGCGCGATCGAACGCATCGAGGGCCGCTGCGACGACATGCTGCTGCTGCCCGGCCCGCACGCCAGGCCGGTGATGGTGTTCGCCGACACGCTGGCGCGCGCGGTGGCGCAGGCGCTGCCGCTGGAGGCCGACTACCAGCTGGAACAGCTGGACGCGCGCACGCTGCGACTGGACATCGCGCCCAGCGACCCGCTGCTGCTGCGCCGCTGCCAGGAGCATCTGCAGCGCCTGCTGCGCATCCAGGGCGTGCAGGTCAGCATGCTGGCCTGGGCCGATCCGCTGCCGCTGCCGGCCGCTGACTTCGCGCGCAAGCGCCGCCGCATCCGACGCCTGCCGGCCGCGCCCGACACCTTGCAGAGGGCCGCATGAACATGCTCTCCCTGCGCCTGCGCGCGATGCTGCTCGGCTGGGGCTGCGTGGGCCTGGCCTACAGCCTGGGCGCCGCGCTGCACGCGCCGGGCCGCGTGATCGCCGAGACGGCGCTCGATCGTGCGCTGCCGTTCACACCCGCCGCGGTGTGGCCCTACCTGTCGTTCTTCGTGCTGGTGCCGCTGGCCTACCTGGCCTGCGCGCCGCGGCACCTGGTCTGGCTTCAGCGCAGCATGCAGCTGTGCGCGCTGGCCTGCGGTCTGTGCTTCGTGCTGTGGCCGACGACGCTGGCCTATCCTTCGCTGGAAGGCGATGGCGCGAGCCTCGCGATGCTGCGCCTGCTGGCCGCGCAAGACTCCAGCCACAACTGCCTGCCCTCGCTCCATGGCGCCCTGAGCCTGCTGGCCATGGCCGCGCTGTGGGCGCCGGGCCGGCTGGTGCGCCAATGCGGCCTGCTGGCCTGGGGCCTGGCGCTGGCCGCCAGCATCGTGATGGCACGCCGCCATCTGGCGCTGGACCTCGGCGCCGGCATTGCGTTGGGTGTCGCGGCCGGCCTCGTCGTGCGCGCGTGGCTGGCTCGTCGCTCGACACAGGCCACCCGTGCGCTGGAAGGAGCACAGGCATGAACGCGCTGGCACTGCCGCTGGCCGGCATGCTGCTGGCGATGCTGGGCGAGCTGTGGGTGCTGTCGCGCCGCCAGCGCCTGACCACCGGCAACCCGGTGCAGACCGAGCCCTGGCTCGAAGCCATCGCCAACCTGAATTCGGGCCACCTGGTGCTGTGGTTCTTCCGCGGCGTCGAGGTCGCGGGCTACGCCTGGGTCTGGCAGCACGGGCGCAGTTCGGTCCTCGCGGGCTGGCCGCTGTGGGCTGTCGGCGCGCTCGCGTTCGTCGCCTGGGACCTCGGCTTCTACTGGCTGCACCGGCTGCACCACCGCATCGGCCTGCTGTGGGCGGTGCATGCGGTGCACCACCAGGGCGAGCACTTCAACCTCTCGCTGGGCATCCGCAACAGCTGGCTGTCGTCGCTGAGCTCGCTGCCCTTCTTCGTGCCGCTGGCACTGCTGGGTGTGCCGGTGGAGGTGTTCGTCGCCGTCTCCAGCGTGCACTACACAGTGCAGTTCTACAACCACTGCGGCATCGTCGAAGGTTCGGGCTGGCTCGACCGCGTGATGGTCACGCCGGCGCACCACCGCATCCACCACGGCGCCAATCCCGAGTACATCGACAAGAACTTCGGCGGCACGCTGCTGGTGTGGGACAAGCTGTTCGGCACCTTCCAGCGCCCGGTGCCGGGCGTGCAGATCCGCTACGGCATCGACGGCTGGCGCCCGAGCTACAACCCGCTGTGGCTGAACCTGCAGCCGCTGCTGCAGTGGCTGGGCTGGCGCGGCGCGGCCCAGTTGCCCCCGAAGCCGGCGCGCCCGCCTCAACCCCGGCAGCGGGCGCTGGTGGTGGCCGGTGCGGTGCTGCTGTTCGCCAATGTGGTGGTGGCCGTGCACCGGCAGGCGCCCTGGCCCGACCTGGCGCAAGCGGCGCTGTGGACCGGCCTGGCGCTGCAGACGCTGGCACTGGGCAGCTGGTCCGACGGCCACGACCGTGCCGCCTGGGGCCTGGCGGTCGTCGGCGCCGGCCTGCCGCTGCTGCAAGGCCTGGCCTTCGACCAGCGCGATGCGCTGACGCTGTTGCCGCTGCTGGCGATGGCCGCCTTCGCGCTGCTGGCGCTGGCCCATTCACTGATCCGGAGACCCGCATGACCCCCTGGCCGCCCCGCGCCCGCTACGCGCCCGGTGCCGACAGCCCGCTGGCCCGCCGCCTGCGCGAGCAGGCCGCGTTGCACCTCAGCTCGACCCACGACCATGCCTACGCCGACGCCGGCGTGTGGCTCAAGATCGGGCTGCTCGCGGCCATGGTCTTCAGCTGCTATGCGCTGGCCCTCACCGCCACCGGCACCGCGAGCCTGGTGCTCGCCACCATCGCCTACGTCTGCGCGACCATGGTGCTGGCGATGAACAGCCTGCACGACGCCGCGCACGGCAGCCTGTGCCGCAGCGCCCGCGCCAACCGGCTGGTGATGCGGCTGGTCGCGCTGCCGCTGGGCATCGAGCCGGCGTACTGGACGCAACGGCATGTGCACTACCACCACAGCCACGCCAACATCGATGGGCTGGACCTCGACATCGAGCCCAACGTCGCGCTGCGCCAGACCCCGTTCCAGCGTTGGCATCCGCAGTACCGCTGGCAGCACCTGTACTGGCCGCTGGTGGCCGCGATCTCGCTGCCCTGGATCACCTGGGTGTTCGACTGGACCGACCGCCTGGGCCGCACCCGGCTGCGCGACGACGGGGTGCTGCCAGGTGCGCGCGGCTGGATCGTCTTCGTCGCGCACAAGGCGCTGCATCTGCTGCTCACCCTCGCGTTGCCGCTGTGGCTGACACCGCTGGGATGGGGCCCGGTGCTGCTGGCCTACGCGCTGGCGCAGCTGCTGGCCTCGTGCTTCCTGGTGGCCACGATCCTCGGCACGCACTGGGCCGACGTGGCCTTCTTCCGCGCGCCGGCCGACGGGCGCCTGCCGCACAGCTGGCATGAGCACGCCTTCCACACCACGGTCGACTGGCGCGGCCACTGGCTGCTGCGCCCCTGGCTCGGTGGCCTGGACCTGCACCTGACGCACCACCTTTTCCCGACGCTCAGCCACCGCCACTACGACGCGCTGAGCCCGGTGGTCGAGCAGGCCGCACGCGATTTCGGGCTGCCGTACCGGCGCCTGCGCTATCACGAACTGCACGCGGCCCAGCAGCGCTTCCTGCGGCAGATGGGGCGCGATCCGAACGGCGAACGGGCAGGCGCGGATGTCAGCGTCGCTTGAGGCCCTGCCGCCCGAGGCGCGCGCCTTCGTGCAGCGCGAACTCGAGGCCGGCAATCGCCTGCTGGAGGTGATGCAGCCCCCGCCCGAGGTGCCGGCCAGCACCTATGTGATGCTGGCGGAGCCGTTGCGGCAGCGGGGCGATGCGGCCGACCAGCCCGGCGCGGCCTTCGGCCAACTGGCCAACGGCCTGCCGGCGGTGATGGTGCTGGGCGCCGAGCCCTACGAACATGATCCGCCGCCGGCGCCCGAACCGGTGGACCCGGACCGTCCGCCACCGTTGCAACGCTGGCGCCAGAGCCGCGTGATCACCTACGACGACTGGCGGGAAGGCAAGGGCTACGACCTGGGCGCCATCGATGACGCCACGCCGCCGCAGCGCGAGCAGATCATCGAAGACCTGCTGGACAACGGCCTGAACGATTGGCGCGACATCGAGGCCATGGCGCACATCGGCGGCCGCATCGCACGGCGCGCCTTGCGGCGCTGCTGGCGCGACGGTGGCATCGAGCAGCGCATGGCCATGCTGCGCCATGCGGCCGACTACATCGGCGAGGCGCAGCGCACGCAGGCGCTGGTGCAGGCCCTGCACGAGGCCCCGCTGCGCGAGGGCCTGTCGGTGTGCCTGGATGAGGTGGGCACGCAGCACGCGGCCGGCGAGGCGATCGCCCCGGCGGTGATGCAGGCGCTGTGGGATGCGCTGGACCGGCCCGATACCGAGGTCACCGTGAACATCGCCGGCCTGCTGGCCTACCTGCACGGCCTGGCCGACGAGCCCTTCGATTGGGACCAGCGCCCCTTCTTCCTGCGCTTCGGCGACGACGATGCCGCCGAGCGCGCCGCGGCGAAGGCGCTGCTGCGCCAGCGCTGCGGGCTGTAGCGTCTTCAGGGCATCGCGATGGCGTCGATGCGGTCGAGCCGCACGACGATCTTGCTGTACTGCTGGCTGCGCAGCTCGACGCTCTGGCCGGGCTCGATCTTGACGACGGCGCCGCCAATGGCCTGGCCACCGACGTAGACCATGATGCCCTTCTTGCTTTCCTGCGCCGCGGCCAGCGCCTGCTCGATGCCCTTGTTGGCATCGGCCGCATGGGCCGGCAGTTGCAGCGCGCACAGGGTGGCCAGCACGGTGGCCAGACCGGTGTGTTGCAGGGCGCGGCGGGTGGACAGCTTCAACATGTTCGGGGTTCTCCAGGTTGGGTGGCGCGGGCATCTTCCCAACGCGAGGTTTCAGCCCGGCTTCAGCGCCGCAAGCCGGTGGTTTCAGCGGTTGCGCGGGGCCCGCAGCGTCAGGGCACGGCCACCGGCCGACCCACCGTGCCGGCCAGGAAGGCAATGAATGCGTCGTAGCGCTGCTGCAGCAGGTACAGCGTGTCGTGCGGGTCGACACCCGGCGGCGTGCGCACGACCTGCGGCTGCCGCTGCGCGCAGGACGCCGCCATCAGCGCGCAGGCCTCGATCGACTGCTGCGCCGGCACCAGCGTATCGGCCTCGCCATGGATGAACAGCGTGGGCGGGAAATCGCGGCCGGACACGGGCGACGGTCCTCCGGGCAAATAACGCGTTGGCGACGCGGCCGCCAGCTGCGCCGCGCTGGGTTCGCCACCGAACAGGTTGCGCAGGATGCCGGGGACGCTCGGGTCCGGCAGCGCGTCGGTGGTGGCCAGGTTCCAGGGGCCCGAGACGGAGACCACGGCATTCGGCAGGCTGTAGACCTCGCGGGCACTCAGACCGGCCGGCAGCGCCGCCGGCGCCGAGTCGACCACCGCCAGCGCGCCGGCCAGGTGGCCGCCGGCCGAGGCACCGACCACGGCGATGCGGTGGCGGTCGACCTGCAGCGCATCGGCATGCAGGCGCAGCTGCCACATGAAACTGCGCAGGTCTTCGATCTGCGCCGGAAACGGCGCGCGGTTGCGCGGCAGGCCCAGGTCGTCGCTGGGCGCGGTGGATTCGCTGCAGCCGTCGCGCGTGCCGGGGTAGACGATGCGGCCATCGGCCCCCAGCACCGCATCGGTCACCGGTGCCAGCCGGTATTCCACGCTGATGGCGACGACGCCGTAGGCCTCGGCCAGATGCTGCGGCCAGCCCAGGAAGGCATCCCGGTTGCCGCAGGTCCAGCCACCGCCGTGCACGAAGACCACGGCCGGCCGGCGCTGGCCAAAGGGCGAACTGGCGCTGGTGTAGACATCGGCCTTCAGCACCGCGCCCTGGACGACGGCGTAGGTGTAGGTGGCCTTGTCGACCACAGGCTGCGCGCCCGCCGCCGTGGCCAGCGTGAAGGCTGCGAGCGCGGTGGCGATCGGCCCGCGCATGCTCAGCCCACCCACCGGCGCGCGTTGCCGAACATGCGCATCCACGGGCTCGGCGCGGAACGCTCGCCCGAGGTCCAGCTCATCAGCACGTTGCGGAACACGCGCTCGGGGTGCGGCATCAGCGCGGTGAAGCGGCCGTCGGGCGTGGTCACCGCGGTCAGGCCGCCGGGGCTGCCGTTGGGATTGAACGGGTAGACCTCGGTCGGGTGGCCATGGTGGTCGACATAGCGCATTGCGCGTTGCACTGTAGCAGCGTCGCCGCGCTGGGAGAAGTCGGCATAGCCTTCACCGTGAGCGACCGCAATCGGCAGCCGGCTGCCGGCCATGCCGGTGAAG
>CAZXLI010000034.1:0-35406 GCA_964641795.1 uncultured Bordetella sp.
CCCGGCCGGCGTCGGGCGTGGTCAGCGTCGCGATCATGCGCAAGGTGCTGGTCTTGCCGGCACCGTTGGGTCCTACCAGGCCCGTGACGCGGCCATCCTCGGCGCGGAAGCTCAGGTCCTGGACCGCCTGCACCACCTGGGCCTTGCGGCCGCGCCCGCGCACGAAGCGCTTGCTCAAGCCTTGAACCTCGATCATCGTGCGCCCTCCGCCGCCACGGGCTGGATCGGCACGAAGGCCGGCGGCCGCGGCACGCCCGCAGCGCACGTGGTGTCCACCGCCAGCGCCTCGGCATCACTGGGGGCATCGATGAAACGCAGCACCGCGTCGCGCAGGCAGGCCAGCTGCAGCACGCCGTGGCCGGTGTTCGGCACCACCACATGGCGGGCCTTTGCGCCGAGCGCCTGCGCCACGCGCGCCCCATGGCGCGGCGGCGTCACCGGGTCGGCGCTGCCCGACAGCACCAGCACCGGCGCGGGCGCGACAGGCAGCGTGTAGAACGCCGGCGGCGGCATGCCGCGCGGCCAATCGGCACAGACCTGGCGGTAGACCTTGGCGAAGCTGTCGCCGAAATCGCGGCCCGGCGCATCGGCGCCGGCCGCGAGCCGCGGCAGGTCTTCGGCACACACCACCGAGAAATGCATGCCGGTGGCCATGCCGCCGATGCCGCCGAGCGCCGTCGACAACCCCAGCAGCGGCCCGTAGCGGCCCTCGGCGGCCTCGTGGATGGCCGCCGGCAGCCCCGAGGCCAGCACCGGGCTGTACAAGGGCGTGCGCACCGCGCCGAGCAGCATGCTGCGTGTCAGCATGACGCGCTCGCTCTGGCCGGTCAGCGGGTGTTGGACGCTCACTTCGCGCGTTGGCGAATCGAGCAGCTGGCGCCATTGGGCGCGCAGCGCGGGATGGTTCCTGCGGCAGACGGCATCGGCTTCGCAAGCGGCGAACACCGCGTCCAGCGCGGCCTGGTTGTCGGTGGAGAACGCCGCCGGCAGCGCCATGTCCGGCGGCGCCACGCCATCGATCACCGCACGCCGCACGCGCTGCGGATACTGCCGCAGGTACTCCAGCACCGCGCGGGTGCCGTACGAAGCGCCGATCGCGTCGATCTGTGCCAGGCCCAGCGCCTCGCGCACGGCGTCGATGTCGGCCATCGCGATCGTCGTCGTGTACTGGCGCAGGTCGCCGTGCGGCAGCTGCTGCAGCGCGCCGCGGCAGGCCTGCAGGCGCTGCAGCTGCTGCGCCTCGTCGAGCACCGCCGCCAGCGGCTGCGTCGGCGCCCGCTCGTCGTCGTCGGCGCATTTCAGCGGCGCACTGCGGCCGGTGCCGCGCTGGTCGACGAAGACCAGGTCGCGCCGGTTGCTGAAGCGGGCGTAGCGCTTGGACAGCGGCCCGGCCAGGTCGATGGCGCTCTGCCCCGGCCCGCCGGCAAAGAAGAACACCGGGTCGGCCGCCTTGCGGCGCGCCAGCGCCGGCAGCACCGCGTAATGCACGTCGATCTGCACGCCTTGCGGTTGCGCGGGGTCGAGCGGGCGCTTGACGCGCCCGCACAGCGCCTCGTGTTCCACGCCCTTCAGGCGGCAGGGCGCCAGGCCCGCTGGCAGGTCGGCCGCCCGGGCCGCCCAGGGCAAGGCGGCGAGCACGGCCAGCAGCCACCAGCGGCGGACGACGGGCCTTGTCGTGATGCGTCTCATGGACGGCGATTCTTGCGCGCTGGCCGGGCCTGCCGCATCGGCGATGTGGCGAAACGCCCGCCCGGCCGCGTCAACGGCCGGCCGGGCGGGCGAATGGCAGGCCGGTGGCGCGCGTCAGCCCGCCAGCAGGCGCTTGAGCTCGCCGCTGGCGATCAGCTTGCGCGTGTCGTCGCAACCGCCGACCAGCATGCCCTTGACGAACACCATCGGGAAGGTCGGCCAGCCGGTCCACATCTTCAACGCAGTGCGGCGGCGCCACTCGCTCAGGTAGCTTCCGTACTCGAGGTAGTGGTAGGCGATGCCGGCCTCGTCGAGCGCCTTGCGCACCTGGCGCGGAAACGGGTTCTGCCGCATGCCCACCACCAGCACCGGGTGCTGCGCGGCGGCCGCCTGCACCTCGCGCACGATCGCGCTGTGGTGCTCGGCCACCTTCTGCCGGATGGCCGGGTGGATCTGCGATTCGTCGAGCACGGGACGCGGCATGGTCAGGGGCGGTCGAGGGCCGCAAGCGAAGACAGCCACTAGCATAGCCGCAGCGCGCCCAGGGGTTTTGACGCGACGGCTATCGTCGCGCACCCCCAACCCGAAGAAAACGCCATGAAGCTCTACTACAGCCCCGGCGCCTGTTCGCTCAGCCCGCACATCGTGCTCAACGAAGCCGGCCTGGCCTATCAGCCGGTGATGGCCAGCACCAAGAGCCACAAGCTGCTCGACGGCACCGACTACTACACCATCAACCCCAAGGGCTACGTGCCGCTGCTCGAGCTGGACGACGGCCAGCGCCTGAGCGAAGGCCCGGCCATCGTGCAGTACATCGCCGACCAGGTGCCCGCCAGCGGCCTGGCGCCAGCCGCCGGCACGATGGCGCGTTATCGGCTGATCGAGTGGCTGAACTTCATCTCGAGCGAGCTCCACAAGAGCTACTCGCCGCTGTTCAACCCCGCGATGCCCGAGGAAGGCAAAGCCGTGTACCGCGAGCGCCTGCTCGGCCGCTACCAGTGGGTCAACGAGCAGCTCGAAGGCAAGGCCTACCTCATGGGCGATCAGTTCACGGTGGCCGATGCCTACCTGTTCACCGTCACCAACTGGGCCGCGCGCATCGGCCTGGACCTGACGGCGCTGGCCAACGTGCAGGCCTACCAGGCGCGCGTCGCGGCCCGCCCGGCGGTGCAGGCGGCGATGAAGGCCGAAGGCCTGATCGCCAAGTAAGGGCGCGACTCAGCCCGATCCGGGTGGCCCGGTCGGGCGGATCCCCGCGGAGGACCGGTCCGAAGGGCCGGAGGGGCCGACTCAAGCGCGCTTGGCCAGCGTCTTGACCAGCGCGTCGCAGGTGCCGCGCTGGCTGTCGGCCGCGTCGATCTGTCCGCACACGCCGTCAAGCTGCTTGCGCAGCCGCTCCAGCGCGGCCGCATGCTGGCCGCCGCCGTTCCAGCTGGCCAGCTGGCTGCCCACCTTCTGCAGCGAGCGCGCGCTGCGCTCGTAGAAAGCGCCCTTGTCCTTGGCCGCCTCGCCGAACAGCTGCGCGGCGGTCTTCTCGATGCGGGCGGCGTCCTGCGGCGCCAGCTCGACCAGCGCCGTGAAGTAGGTGGCGCCCCATTGCAGGCGCGTGGCCGGGCCTTCGCTCTTGTCGAAGGCCTGCTGGTACCAGCGCAGCGCCTCGTCCTTGCGGCCCAGCTTGCGCGCATTGCCGGCCAGCTGGCTCATCAGGTAGTAGGGCGAATGGCTCTTGGCCAGATTGGCCTTCAGCAGCGCGTCGCTGTCGCTCCACAAGCCGGCCTGGCTGAGCATGTAGGCGGCACCGGTGATCACGGCCTGGCGCTCGTAGCCATCGGTGATCTCGCGGTCGGCGCGGGCGGCATGCTCGCGCACCTGCTTGAGCAGCGCGGCATCGATCTTCGGATGGCGCTCGGACTTCGGCGCGTCCACCCGGGCCAGTTCGACACGCCCGACCAGCGCCGAGAGCCGGTCGGCCCGCGACAGGCTGGCATCGGATTCGAGCCGCTGCAGCGCGGCATCGAAAGCGGCCGCCATCGCCTGGCGGTCGGCACCGGCATCGGGCGCCAGCGCGCGGGTGATGTCCGGCGCGAAATTCACCAGCATCTCCATCTGCGCGCGGCTGGCGGCCGGGTCGGCCAGCAGCTTGCGCACCCGCTCACGAACCGTGTTATCGGGCTTCAGGCCCTTGCCATCGTCACTGGAGGCCAGCGACTTCAGCAGCAGCCGGGTGGCCGATTCGGCTTCGGCCGCCGGGCAGGCGGCCGACAGCTCGGCCAGCAGGCCGGGGCGCTCGGCCTCGGGCACGAGCTGGTCCTGGTCGGTGTCCCACGAATACAGCGCCAGCGCGCGCCACTCGCTGGCGCCCAGCGGCTTGCCGGCCCGCGCATCGGCCAGCACGGCCTTCACGGGTCGGCCGCCGGCCAGGCCCTGCTGCAGCAACGCCATCACCTGGGGCGCATCGGCCTCGCCGGGCAGGCGGGTGAGCTCGGCCCCGTCGGCCCGCATCAGGATCAGCGTCGGGTAGCCGCGCACCTTGAAGCGCGCACCGAGCTTCTGTGCGCCGGGCAGATCACCGTCGATGTTGACCGCGACGAAACTCTTCGAACGCTCGATGAAGTCCTGGCGGTTGAACAGCGTGGCCTTCAGCTGGTTGCACGGCGGGCACCACTTCGCGCCCCAGTACAGCAGCACCGGCTTCTTCTCGCTGCGGGCCTGCGCGAAAGCCTTGTCGATGTCGGCGTCGCCGGCGGCGGCCAGCCAGGCCACGCCCGGTTCGGACTTCGCGGGCGCGGCCGCTGGCGCGGGCAGCGACGCCAGCAGGCTCAGGCTCAACAGCGCGGCACGGGCGGCCAGGGTCAGGCGGCTCATCGGGATTTCCTTCGTGGGGAAAAGACGATTGTGCCGCCCTGCGGCGCGCCGGGCCTTGGGGTCAGCCCGGCAGCCCCGCCGCGGCCGCGGCCAATTGTTCGCGCGTCGCGTCGTCGACCGGAAAGAAGTGCTCGACGCGCAGCGAGGCCGCGGTCACGTCCAGCGGCGCGCCAAAGGTCGTGAAGGTCGAGAAGAACTTCAGCTCACCGCCGGCCGCGGTGCGCAGCCGCGTCAGCAGCAGCGGCGAGGATTGCGCGCCGGGCACGTGCGCGGCCAGCCGCCGCGGCAGCTGGGGGCGCAGCTCTTCGACCAGTCGACGCAGGCCTGGGCACAGCATGGCCTCGCGCTGGGCGCGCTGCCAGACCTCGCCGGCCACCTCGTCGGCATTGATCAAGGCGGCAGAGAGCCCACCCGGCAGGAACATCAGCTTCAACAGGTTGACGCCGCCGCCCAGGCTGGCCGGATCGACCCCCAGCAGCACCATCATCGCCGCCGTGCCGCGGTTGGCCTGCAGCAGGTTCCAGGCATCGTCGAGCACGAAGGCCGGCGCCGGGTCATGCGCTTCGAGCAGGCGCGACAAGGCATCGCGCACCGGTGCCATCTCGGCGTCGGCCAGCGTGCGCTGGCGGAAGGCCGGCGCATAGCCGGCGGCCAGCAGCGTGTCGTTGCGCTCGGCCAGCGGCGCGTCCAGCGCGTCGAGCAGCGCATGCAGCATCTCGCGGCTGGCCTGCGCGCGACCGGTCTCGATGCAGGACAGGTGACGCTGCGAGACACCCACGCGCAGCGACAGCTCGAGCTGGCTGATGTGGCGGCGCTGGCGCAACGCGCGCAGGCTGTCGCCCGCGCGCCGGGCGGCGCCGGTGCGGGCGGCAGGGGAAGAGGCAAGGGCGGCTTCGAGCATGGCCCGGATGCTGCCGCATCCACGCGCCGACGGCCATGACCTGCGAGGTCATTGCCGGCGCGCACCGGCGGCTCGCAGACTGGCTGCACCTTGTCTTCAACCCGCCCGAAAGGAGCCCCGCCATGCGACCGCTGCTCACCCTCGTCACCGCCGCCTTCACGGCCTTCACGCTGTACGTGCTGTCACGCACCGGGCTGGTCGGCTTCTTCGAGCAATTGCTGTCCACCCCGGCCGGCTGGCAGACGCTGGCAGACTTGACCATCGCACTCACCCTGGTCCTGGCCTGGATGTGGCAGGACACGCGCCGCGAGGGCCGGGCCTTCTGGCCATGGGTGCCGGTGACGCTGCTGCTCGGCTCGATCGGGCCGCTGCTGTACCTGCTGCTGCGGCGCCGCTCGGACGAGCGGGCCCCGCGCGCTGCCCATGCGAACTGACAGCAGCAGGCGGCAACCGTCCAGCAGGCGCCGCGGATCCGGCTCCGCCGGTCCGCTGGCGTGCCTTGCAGGCCGCGTCGGGTCCAAGGACCCGACTCTTCGCCAGGCATCCAAGGTCCACTGGACTTTGAATGTCCAGGCTCAGCCCCCTGGAGGGGGCAGCGGCGCAGCCGCTCCGGGGGTGGTCTAGAACCCCGACTGCGCGTCGTCGTCGTTCGGCTCGGGCGCGGCCCGCGCCAACGCCATCCAGATGCCGAAGGGCAGCTTCATCGCCCGCTTCGGTGCCGGGCGCAGCACCTCGAGCTCGCCGCTGTCGTGGGCGGCCAGCACGCCATAGACCTCGGGCACGTCCGCGGGTCCGCCAATGCCGGCCTTCAGCACGTACCAGCATTCGCCGCCGATCTGCCGGTAGGCCTCGCCCTTGTCAGGCTTGCGCAAGTCGGCCAGCAGGTCGGCGCGCCGCACCTTGATCTCGTGGACCACTGGCTCGAGGTAGTCCTCCACCGTGGTGTGGCGGATCGAGTAGACATCGGGCATCGCCATCACCCAGCCGGCCTCGTCGCCAACGCCCACCTTGGCGCGCAGCGACAGGCCACGCCACACCACGCGCCCCGCGCGCTGCATCTCGCGCGCAATGCGGCCGACCAGCGCCTCGTGCGCATCGCGCGCGCCGCGGTTGCGCTGCAGCGTCTGCGCCAGCAGCGCGATGCCCGCTTCGGTGACGCGCACGGTCTCGCGCCCCTGGGCATCGCGCTCGCGGCTCAGCAGCCCGGCGGCCAGCAGCTCGATCTCGATCGGATCCTGGTACGGCCAGCCGGCCGAGCGCCAGACCTCGCGCAGCCGGCGCTGGTGGTGCACGGTGATGGCGATCGCCATGGCCGCGTCTTTCGCTTGCTAGGCGGTCGGTTCAGGCCTTGACCGATGGCTCGGTGCAGGCACCCATCGTCGCCACCAGCGCATCGAGGAAGGCGCGCGTGCGCGCCGGCATCAGGCGCCGGCCGGGGAAAACCGCCCAGCACACGCCCGGCGGCAGGCACCAGTCCGGCAGCACCCGCACCAGGCTGCCGCGCTCGACCTCGGGCCGCGCGAAGAAGTCCGACACCGTCACCACGCCGATGCCGGCCTCGGCCATGCGCATCAGCGCCTCGGGCGAGTTGGCCACCGTGTGCTGCGCCGGCGTGCCGCGCCACTGCTCGCGCGCGCCGTTCGCGCCGGCCGGGCCACGCTCGAGCGTCCAGCCCTTGGGCTCGCCGCTGCGCGACATCAGCAGCAGGCCGTGCAGGTCCAGCAGGTCCTCGGGCTCGGCCGGCGCGCCCACCTGCTGCAGGTAGCTCGGCGCCGCGTACAGGCCCACGCTCATCTCGGCCAGCTTGCGCGCGGCCAGCTGGCTGTCGTCGGGCAGGTCGCCCATGCGCACGGCCAGGTCGAAGTTCTCGCCGATCAGGTCGACCCGCCGCGGCGACAGGTCCAGCTCCAGCACGATGGCCGGATGCTCGCGCACGAAGGCCGCCAGCATCTGCGGCAGCGCGACGCTGGCGAAATCGCCCGGCATCGACACCCGCAACCGGCCGCTGGGCCTGGCCTGACGGTGCTGGGCCAGCGCCTGCGCACCATCGACCTCGGCCGCCAGCGCGCGGGCATGGTCGAGCACGCCGATGCCGAAATCGGTGATCGCCAGCTTGCGGGTGCTGCGCTGGAGCAGCCGCTCGCCGAAGCGCTTCTCCAGCGCCGCGATGCGCCGCGACACGGTGGATTTGGGCAGCCGCACCCGCTCGGCGGCACGGCTGAAGCTGCCCGCCTCGGCGACGCGGGCAAACAGCATCAGGTCATTGGCATCGAGGTCAATCATGGGCGCGATTCTGGGGTCTATTGTTCCGTTGCTGCAACGATGTTGTGCAATTCACGGGCTTCCGTTGCTGGTTTGACGCCAATACATTGAGAACCATCAAGCCACACACCCGGATCGGAGCCCGTATGAACATCCTGCAAGTCAATTCCAGCGCCCGTGCGTTCGCGAACGGCACCGGTTCCTTCTCGACCCGCCTGGCCAACGAGTTGGTGCAGGGCCTGCGCGAGGCCGACCCCCAAGCCACGCTGACCGTGCGCGACCTGACCAGCACGCCGCATCCTGCGCTGGACGAAGCCACGCTGCAAGCGCTGTTCACCCCCGCCGAGCAGCGCACGCCGGCGCAGGCCGCCCGCGTCGCGCAGGACGATGCGCTGATCGCCGAGATCCAGGCCGCCGACGTCATCGTGATGGGCGTGCCGATGTACAACTTCGGCGTGCCCAGCCAGCTGAAGAACTGGATCGATGCCATTGCCCGTGCCCGGGTCACCTTCCGCTACACCGAGAAGGGTCCGGAAGGCCTGCTCAAGGGCAAGACCGTGTACGCCGTGTTGACGCGTGGCGGCGTGCACCGCGGCCAGGCCAGCGACACCGTGGTGCCCTACCTGCAGACCACGCTGGGTTTCCTGGGCATGACCGATGTGCGCTTCATCTATGCCGAGGGCCTGGCGATGGGCCCGGAAGCCGAAGCCCGCGCGGTGGCCGATGCGCAGGCACAGATCGCGCAGCTCTTGCAGAGCACCGAGACCGTCTGATCCCAGCATTCAACGAAAGGACCCCCGCGATGAGCACCACCACCCTCGACACCCTGGCGATCCAGCGCCCGCGCACGGTGGAGCGGCTCGTCGCCGGCCAGCCCACCAGCGACGGCGCCGGCGTCAAGCTGACCCGCGTGCTGACCAACCCGCTGCAGCGCCGGCTCGACCCGTTCCTGATGCTGGACGCCTTCGGTTCGGACAACCCGGGCGATTACATCGCCGGCTTCCCGGACCATCCGCACCGCGGCTTCGAGACCGTGACCTACATGATCGCCGGCCGCATGCGCCACCGCGACTCGGCCGGCCACGAAGGCCTGCTGACCAATGGCGGCGTGCAGTGGATGACGGCCGGCCGTGGCGTGATCCACAGCGAGCTGCCCGAGCAGGAGGAGGGCCGCATGGAAGGCTTCCAGCTCTGGCTCAACCTCGCCGCGAAGGACAAGATGATCCCGGCCTGGTACCGCGACATCCCGAGCGACGAGATTCCCGAGTTCACCCACGCGGGCGTGTTCGCCCGCGTGATCGCCGGCGAGAGCCACGGCGTGGCCGGTGCCATGCAGCGCGCCGAGACCGAACCGCTGTACCTGGACCTGCACTTCGCGCCCGGCGCGCGCTTCGAGCAGCCGTTGGACCCGGCGTTCAACGCCTTCGTCTACGTCTACCGCGGCGGCCTGTCGATCGGCGACACCGCCGTGCCGCTGCAACGCATGGCGATCCTCGCGAACGCGGCCGACAGCGACGGCGTCGTGCTGCAGGCCGGCAGCGAGCCGACCCGTGCGCTGCTGATCGCGGGGCGGCCGCTGCGCGAGCCGATCGCGCAATACGGCCCGTTCGTGATGAACACCCGCGAGCAGCTGATGCAGGCGGTCGAGGACTACCAGAACGGCGTCCTCGCCTGAGCACGACCGCCGGCCCTGCCGGCGGCGCGGCTCAGCGTTCCTTGCGCAGCGCCGCCGACGGATGCGCCGCGTCGCCCAGCATGTACAGCGTGTACAGGCTGCGGGCCGTCAGCGTCGCGTCGCTCAGGCTGTACAGCGCGGTGGTCGACAGCGGCGAGGTCACGTCCAGCCGCAGCGTCGTGCCGCCGGTCACGTTGCCGTAGGCCGAGGCGCTGCCCAGCGCCACGCTGGGCGCGATGACGCTGAAGTCAGCCGTCAGCGTCAACGGATCGGTCAGGCCCGACACGCCGTGCACCAACCGCAGCTTGGTGTTGGTGGACACGGTCGGCAGGCGGTTGTCGTCGGTGATCACCGTCAACTGCGGCGCGCTGGCATCGCCCCACACCATCAGCGTCAGGTCGGTGCCGGCCGCCACCGTCGGCGAACTCACCAGCACCGGCGTGCCATTGACCACCACCTGCAGCGCGCTGTTGCTGGCGATGAAGCTGCCGTAGTTGCCGATCGTCGGCGAGGTGCCGTTCGAGAGCAGCGTGATGCCGCCGATGCTGGCCGTCACCTTGCCGTTGCCGGCCACCGAGGCCACCACCCGGGCCCGGGCCAGGTTGTTGTTGAACTGGCTCACCGCGCCTTGCTGCAGCTCGAGCAGCGCATGCACCAGCACGCCGCTGGGGCCGGGCGTGATGATCATCGTCGCCACCTGCGTGCTGGCCAGCGTCACACCACCCACGTCCAGGCGCAGGTCGGTCTTGTCGCCGGCAGCCGTCACGCGCAGCCGGTAGGTGCCGGCCGTGATCGAGGTGTAGCCCACCGTGCCGCCGCCGGCCACGCTGGCCGCCACCGGGCTGGCGTTGTCCAGCGATTCGTCGCTGCCGGTCAGGTAGACGTCCAGCGTACCGGCATCGGGCGCGGTGTTCAGCACCATCAGCTTGCTCTTGCCGCTGTCGGCCGCCGCGGCGTCCTCTTCCAGCAGCGCCGTCTTCATCGCGCCCTGCCAGCCATAGGCCACCACGGTGTACGAGACGCCGCCGGTCAGCGTGCGGCCGGTGGTCGACAGCGCCGAGGTGCTGCCGGCGTTGGTGATCACCGTCGAGAGGCTGCTGGTGCCCACATCGGCGTACTCACCCACCGCGCCATAAGCCAGCGCACTGTTCTTCTTGCTGTCGTCGACATAGAAGTCCAGCGAGCTGTACGCCGTGCTGGCATTGAGCAGCCGCACCCGCGCGGTACCGCTGCTGCTGCCGCTGCCATTGCCACCACAGGCCACCAGCACCACGCCGGCCAGGGCTACCACGGACCCGAGGGCCCACCACCGCTTGAAGTTCTTGAACACGATCCCTCGCCGCTCCATCCAGACAATGCAGCGGGCATTGCACGTCCGGCGCGTTGCCGCGCTGTGGCCGATTGCGAGGCAGCCGTGAAGCAGCGTATCCGGCTCGACACAATGTGTTGCCAGCCGACGGGCTCAGGGGCCCGATCGACGGTTCAGGCGACGACCTGCACACCCTTCCAGAACGCGACCCTGCCCTTGATCTGGGCCGCCGCCTCGCTCGGCTCGGGGTAGTACCAGACGGCGTCGGGATTCATCTCGCCCTTGACCAGCAGGCTGTAGTAGCGCGCCTGGCCCTTCCACGGGCAGCTGCTGCGGTGGTTGCTGAAGCTGGTGTACTCGCGCTTCAACGCGCTTTCCGGAAAGTAGTGGTTGCCTTCCACCACCACGGTGTCGTCGCTCTCGGCGATCACCACGCCGTTCCAGATGGCTTTCATGCGCTGCGTTCCCTTCGGGCTGGCCAAAGCCGCGCATCATGCCGAAGAACGAAAGCCCGCGGCGGTTCCGGCCGTCCGGCTTATGCTGCCGGCCGATGTCCCCTTCCCCCGCTCCACCGGTGCTGGCGCTGCAGGGCCTGCGCTACCGCTATCCCGGCCAGCGTGCCGACGCCCTGCAGCTCGAGGCGCTGGCACTGGCGCGCGGCGAGCGGCTGTTCGTGCGCGGCCCCAGCGGCTGCGGCAAGAGCACGCTGCTGGCGCTGATCGCCGGCGTGCTGCTGCCCGATGCCGGCAGCGTGCAGCTGCTGGGCACGCCCTGGGCCAGCCTGTCGTCGTCGCGGCGCGACCGCTTCCGGGCCGACCACATCGGCTACATCTTCCAGCAGTTCAACCTGCTGCCCTACCTGTCGGTGATCGACAACGTGCGCCTGCCCTGCCGCTTCTCCGCCAGCCGCGCGGCCCGTGCCCCGGCCGGCAGTGCCGAACGCCTGCTCGAACGCAGCGGCCTGCCGGCTGCCCTGTGGCGCCGGCCTGCGGCACAGCTCTCGGTCGGCCAGCAGCAGCGGGTGGCCGCGGCGCGGGCGCTGATCGGCCAGCCCGAGCTGGTGGTGGCCGACGAACCGAGCTCGGCGCTGGACGAAGACCTGCGCGAAGCCTTCATGCAGCTGCTGCTGGACTGCTGCACGGAGGCTGGCAGCGCGCTGGTCTTCGTCAGCCACGACAGCCGCCTGGCCGCTCACTTTGTGAGTCATCTCGATCTGGCGGCCCGGCGGCCCGCGGAGGCCGGCGCATGACGCCGCTGCTCGGCCTGGCCGCCCGCAGCGCGTGGAACCGCCGCTTCGCGCTCGGCCTGGTGCTGGCCTCGATCGCGCTGTCGAGCTTTCTGCTGATGGGGCTGGAACGCATCCGGCAGGACCTGCGCGACAACTTCGCGCAGGCGGTCTCGGGCACCGACCTGATCGTCGGCGCGCGCACCGGCCCGATCCAGCTGCTGCTGTACGCGGTGTTCCGCATCGGCAATGCCAGCAACAACATCCGCTACGCCAGCGTGCAGAAGCTGGCCGGGCATCCCGCGGTGGCCTGGACGGTGCCGCTCTCGTTGGGCGATAGCCACCGCGGCTTCGCGGTGCTGGGCACCACGGCCGACTACTTCACGCACTTCCGCCATGGCAACCGCCAGCCGCTGCAGTTCGCGCAGGGCCGTGGCTTCGAAGGCCTGTACGAGGCCGTGGTCGGCGCCGAGGTCGCGCGCCGCCTGGGCTACCGGCCCGGCCAGCAGATCGAGCTGTCGCACGGCGACGGCGCGATCGAGCACCACGACCACGAGGACAAGCCCTTTACGATCGTCGGCATCCTGCAGCCCACCGGCACGCCGGTGGACCGCACGGTGCATGTCAGCCTGCAGGCCATCGAGGCGCTGCATGCCGACTGGATGGCCGGCGTGCGGCTGCCGGGCATGAAGCTCAATGCGGAGCAGGCCGCGCAGCGCGACCTGACCCCGCGCGCCGTCACCGCCGTGCTGGTCGGGCTGAAGAACCGCGCCGCGGTCTTCTCCGTGCAGCGCGAAGTGGCCGCCTTCCGCGACGAGCCGCTGCTCGCCATCCTGCCCGGCGTGGCGCTGGACGAGCTGTGGCAGGTGCTGGACTTCGGCGAGCGCGGGCTGCAGGCCGTCAGCGCGCTGGTGGCACTGGTCAGCCTGGCCGGGCTGGTGGCGGTGGTGCTGGCCGGGTTGAACGAACGCCGACGCGAGCTGGCCATCCTGCGCGCGGTGGGGGCCGGTCCGCGCACGCTGCTGTGGCTGCTGGCGCTCGAAGGCGGGCTGCTCACCGTGGCCGGCGTGGCGCTGGGCGTGCTGGCCTGCTGGGGCACGGTGGCGGCGCTCGGCGGCTGGGCGCAGCAGCAGTTCGGCCTGGTGCTGCACGCCGCGCCGCCGGGGCTGGCCGAGTGGCGGCTGATCGGCGCGCTGCTGGCTGCCGGCGCGGTGGCCAGCCTGCTGCCCGGCTGGCGTGCCTACCGGCTGTCGCTGGCCGACGGCCTTTCGCCCCGCGTGTGACGCCGGGCTCAGGCAAGATACGCGGGCCATGTCCGATCATCTCCACGCCGTCCGGCTCTCGCGTCGACACCTGTTGCTGCTGTCGCTGGCGGCCGCCAGCCCGGCCCGGTTGAACGCCCAGCCTGCCGCCAAACCCGCCGCCTACGCCACGGTGACCTGGGAAGACCTGGTGCCCAAAGGCTGGGATCCGATGAAGGGCCTGCAGGCCCCGGGCCTGGCCGCCCTCAACGACGGCGACCCGGCCGCCTCCGACATGATGCGCAAGATGCGCGAGGCCTGGGACAACGCGCCCGCCGAACCCAAGCTCGACGGCGCGGCGATCAGGCTCCCGGGCTACCTCGTGCCCCTGGACGAATCGCGCGCCGGACTGACCGAATTCCTGCTCGTGCCGTACTTCGGCGCCTGCATCCACACGCCGCCGCCGCCGGCCAACCAGATCGTGCTGGTGCAGCCGGCCAAGCCGCTGCAGGGCTATCACGCGATGGACACCGTGTGGGTCAGCGGCCGGCTGCGCGCTGCGCGCCAGGGCTCGCCGATGGGCACCTCGGCCTATCGGCTGGAAGCCGCGCTGGTCGAGCGCTACACCGCACCGCCGCAGCGCTGAGGCCACCCGCTGTCCCTGTCCTGTGCTGCTGAACGCCCACGAATCGGCCGGCGGGCTGGCCTGGCAGATCGTCACCCGGCTCGGCGAAGCCCAGCTGCTGCTGCCGGCCATGGCCGCCACCGTGCTGTGGCTGGTGCTGCGGCACGGCGCCTGGCGGCTGTCGCTGTGCTGGCTGCTGGCCACCGGCGTGGCCGCAAGCCTCACCACCGCCAGCAAGGTGGCCTTCATCGGCTACGAGCTCGGCTACGCGCCCTGGGACTTCACCGGCTTGTCGGGCCATGCGATGTTCGCGGCCGCGGTGCTGCCGGTGATGTGCCGGCTGGCCGAAGGCTCGCTGCCCGAGCGCTGGCATGGCCGCGGGCTGGCCTTCGGCTATGCGCTGGCCGCGCTGGTGGCCGCCTCGCGCGTGCCGGTGCTGGCGCATTCGTGGTCCGAGGTGTTCGGCGGCTACCTGCTCGGCGCGCTGGCCAGCGCGGCCACGCTGTGGGCCGCGCATGCGCCACGCCTGCGCTTCAGCCTGTGGCTGCTGGGCGCCCTGGCGCTGGGGCTGAGCCTGGGCGTGGCGCAGGCGCCGCCCTCGCGCACGCATGACATGGTGACGCGGCTGTCGCTCGCGCTGTCGCACCGGCCGCAGCCCTACACCCGGCTGCAGATGCACCGCGATTTCCGGCGCCAGCACCTGCAGACCGTGCAGATGCAGGCGCTGGAGGCGCCGCCGCCCGCGCCTGAGAGTTCTTCGGGCATGAGCGAACGACGCTCGGGCTCTCAGAGGCAGCCCAGTTGCCAGGCCAGCGGCACGACGCCCGGCGGCAGTGCATCGAAGCCGGCGTGCTCGGTCACCCGCACGCCCTGGCGCAGTTCGTGACTGGACTCGAACCAGCCGCAGCCGGCCGGTACCTCGTCGTCCGCCAGCAGGCCCCGCGGTAGCGGCAGTGCGCTGCGGTCGGCCGGGGCCGCGTGGGTCGAGATGTTCATGATTCCCCCTGGTGTCTTGGTATGGGCGGCATCTTCGGCCGCGGCGGCGGCCAGCACCATCACCCGAGGGTCGGAAGCCGCATCCCCCTTTGGTGGGGACCGGACACATCGCGCTGCTATGCTGCCGCCCGACCATGCGCTCGCGCCGCCTGCTGACCCTGCTCTCGCTGCTCGTGCTGCTGCTGCAGCCGATCGCGCTGCTGCATGGCCTGACGCACCTGCAGGCCAAGGCGCAGACCACCAGCGTGCAGGCGCCCGGCCAGGGCAGCGATGCCACGGCCCCGGCCGACGATGCGGTCTGCCTGCAGTGCCTGGCCTTCGGCGCCCTGGGCGCCGCGCTGCTGCCGGCAGTGCTGGTGCTGCAGTCGCTGCGGCTGCGCCATGCCGCGCTGCCGCCCCCCGCGGTGCTGCTGCGCGGCGGCACCGGTGCCGGCTACCACGCGCGCGCGCCACCCGTCCTGCTCTGACCGCTGTTGTTCCCTGATCCGCGCGGGCCGCTTCAGCGCCGCCCGCGCCCGGCCGTCATTGCAAGGATGTTCGATGTCCCGATTCCCCGTTTCCGGGCACGCGCTGCGCCGCGTGACCTGGGCCTGTCTGTGGGCCTGCTGCGCCTTCGCCGCGCGGGCTGAGGACGCCGCCCCCACCGCCACCGTCGTCGTCACCGGCAATCCGCTGGGCCGTGACGAGGCCCTGCAACCCAGCTCGGTGCTGGCCGGCGACGGCCTCGCGCTGCGCCGCGCCGGCACCCTGGGCGAAACGCTCAGCGGCCTGCCCGGCGTGGCCACCACCGGCTTCGGTCCGCAGGCCGCGCGCCCGGTGATCCGCGGCCTCGACGGTGACCGCATCCGCCTGCTCGACAACGGCGGCGCGTCGGCCGACGCGTCGAACCTGAGCTTCGACCACGCGGTGGCGATCGACCCGCTGGTGATCGAGCGCATCGAGGTGCTGCGCGGCCCGGCCGCGCTGCTGTACGGCGGCAATGCCACCGGCGGCGTGGTCAACACGCTCGACAACCGGGTGCCGCGCGAGGCGATCGACGGCTTCACCGGCCGCAGCGAGCTGCGCTTGGGCGGCGCTGCCGCCGAGCGCGCCGGCGCCGCGGTGCTCGAAGGCGGTGCCAAGGGCTTCAGCTGGCACGCCGACGTGGCCGCCCGCCGCAGCGAAGACCTGCGCGTGCCGCGCTTCGTGCCGGTCGCCGACGGCGAGGTCCGCCCGGCCACCGGGCGCATCGCCAACAGCGCCGGCGACAGCCGGGCGGGCGCGCTCGGCCTCAGTTGGGCCGATGCCGATGGCTTCATCGGCGCCTCGGTGGACGGCTACCGCAACGACTACGGCGTCACCGTCGAGCCCGACGTGACGATCCGCATGCGCCGCCAGCAGCTGCAGCTGGCCGGCGAACGGCGCAAGCTCGCCGCCGGGCCGTTCAGCCAGATCGAATTCCGGCTCGGCCACACGCGCTACCGGCACGAGGAGGTCGAGGGCACGGGCGCCGTCGGCACGGTGTTCGACAGCCAGGGCGACGACCTGCGGGTGCAGGGCCGGCTCAAGGCCGTCGCGACGCCCCTGGGCGAGCTGCACGGCGTGCTCGGGCTGCAGGCCGAACAGCTGGACTTCTCGGCCCTCGGCGAAGAAGCCTTCGTGCCCACCACGCACAGCCGCAGTGCCGGCGTCTTCGCGCTCGAGGAGCTGCGCTTCGCTGGCGGCGCGAGCCTCAGTGCCGGCGCGCGCTTCGAGCGCAGCCGCGTCGGGTCCGAAGGCGACGCAGCCGACAGCGCGGCACCGCGCTTCGGCGGCGCCAGCACGCGCCGCTTCACGCCGCGCAACCTCTCGCTGTCCGGCAGCTGGCCGCTGGCCGCCGGCTGGGGACTGAGCGCCTCGCTCGGCCACACCGAGCGCGCACCGGCCTACTACGAGCTGTTCGCCAACGGCGTGCACGTGGCCACCGGCGCCTTCGAGCGCGGCGACCCCGACCTGGGCGTCGAGCGCAGCCGGCAGGCCGAGCTCGGCCTGCAGTGGAAGCAGGGCCCGCACCAGCTGCGCGCGCAGGTCTTCGCGACCCGCTTCGCGAACTACATCGCGCTCGATGCCACCGGCGTCCAGCGGCCCGAGACCGGTGACAACGGCGAGACCACCGGGGTGCCCGAATACCGTTTCCGCGCAGTGCCGGCGCGGCTGCACGGCCTGGAGCTCGAAGGCCGCACGCGGTTCGTCGAACGCCCGTGGACGCTGGACCTGAGCGCCAACCTCGACTGGCTGCGCGGCCGCAACGCCGACAGCGGCGAGCCGCTGCCGCGCCTGGCGCCGATGCGTGCGACGCTGGCACTCGATGCCACCCACGGCGCCTGGCGCGGCGGCGCGCAGCTGCGCCATGCCGCCGCGCAGAACCGCGTGTCCGGCGGTGACGTGCCGACGCCCGGCTACACGCTGCTGAACCTGTGGGCCGGCTGGGCCACCCGATGGGGCGGCACCGACGCGCTGTGGACCCTGAAGCTCGACAACGCCACCGACCGCCTGGCCTACAACGCCACCGCGGTGCGCACCGCGCGCGAGCTGGCGCCGCTGGGCGGGCGCGCGCTCACGGCCGCCGTGCGCTTGAGCTGGTGAAACGGGTCGACGCGGGCGACGACACAAATTGACACGTCCGGCCGGCGTTGTTCGGCCGATTGCCCCGGGTCGCCGGCCCCTAAGCTGATGATCATGGACCGCTCTACCCGTCGCTCATCCGCGCTGCAGCCCGGCACCCTGCCGTCGCCGCGTGGACGCGAACGCGCCAGTCCCGTCGGCCATGTCGCCGAGGCGCTGGAGTGGGAAGAGCTGCCCTCGCTGTCGCACATCCTCGCGCACTACCGCCAGCACGGCACGGTGGCGCGCACCGTCGCCGTCTGGCATCCGACCCAGCCGCAGGCGCTGCCGCCCGGCACCGAGGCGCCGCAAGCCTTCGATGAGCCGATCGCCGGCCTGCAGACCCGCGAACTGGACGGGACCGATCTGTTCGACCACTTCTTCGGCAGCGGTCAACCCTAGAATGGGTTGATGCTCACGGCAGCCAGCAGGCGATCGGGCCGCGCGCTGCCGCTGCTGGCGGTTGGCGCGCTGGTTCTCGTCGCCACCTTCTCCCTGTTGCCGGGCCGCGCCACCGCCGCCCGCCCGCCCGCCGTGGCGGCCCCTGTCGCGCCGCCAGCGGCCAGCGCGGCGTCCGCCCCCGGCGCCGAGCCGGCACCGGTCTCCGGCACCGGCCAGCGCATCTACGAGCGCAACCGCCCGCTGCTGCTGCAGGTGCGCACGCTGCTGAAGACGCAGGACAGCCAGGCCTCGGTGGGCTCGGGCTTCCTGGTCAGCCCCGAAGGGCACCTGATCACCAACTACCACGTCGTCAGCCAGTACGCGCTGCAGCCCAAGCGCTATCGCCTGGTGTACGCGACCATCGACGGCAAGCAGGGCGCGCTGCAGCTGCTGGCCTTCGACGTGCTGCGCGACCTGGCGCTGCTCAAGCCCGTCGACCCCGCGCCGCTGGCCGGGCGCGGCAGCGTGAACCTGGCGCCCGAAGCCGACGGCATCGGCCGCGGCGCGCGCATCTTCTCGCTCGGCAATCCGCTCGATGTCGGCTTCGCGGTGGCCGAGGGCACCTACAACGGCCCGGTCGAGCGCAGCTTCATCAAGACACTGTTCTTCGGCGGCTCGCTGAGCCCCGGCATGAGCGGTGGCCCGGCGCTGGACGAGCAGGGCCGGCTGGTCGGCGTCAACGTCGCGGCGCGACGCGATGGCGAGCAGGTCAGCTTCCTGGTGCCGGCCGCACCGGTGCGTGCACTGCTCGAGCGTGGCCGCGCGGCCAAGCCGGTCAGCGAGCCCGCCTACCCCGAGATCACGCGCCAGCTGCTGGCGCATGAATCCGACCTGACCGAACGCTTCCTGGCCCAGCCCTGGCGCGATGCCGGCCATGCGCGCTACCGCATCCCGGTGCCGCAGGAGCTGTGGATGCGCTGCTGGGGCCGGGCGCCGCAGGTCGAACGCGGCCTGCAGTTCGAACGCTCCGATTGCGAGATGGACAGCCGGGTCTACATCACCGGCCGCCTGCAGACCGGCTACCTCACCGTGCGCCACGAAACCTACGACGGCAGCAAGCTCGGCACGCTGCGCTTCGCCGAGCGCTACTCGAGCAGCTTCCAGAACGAGTTCATGGGCGCTGACGACCCCACCCGCACCGCGCCCCGCTGTGTCGAGCGCACGATCGAGCGCGAAGGCCTGCCGCTGCGGGCGGTGGTCTGCGTGCGGGCCTACAAGAAGCTCGAAGGCCTGCACGACCTGAGTGTGCTGGTGGCCACGCTGGACGCCACGCAGACCGGCGCGCAGGGCCGGCTCGACGCGCACGGCGTCAGCTTTGCCAACGCCCAGCGGCTGGCCCAACACTACCTCGACGGATTCGCATGGATCGCCCCGAAGACCGGCTCGCGCTGATCGAGCTGATCGAGCGCGACGGACGCGTCGGACGCACCGTCGACGTGACGCAGTGGCCGCTGTCGCTGGGCCGCGCGCTGAGCAACAGCGTGGTGCTGGACGACCCGCACGTCGCGGCCGAGCATGCGCGGCTCGAGGCCGATGCCGATGGCCGCGTCATCCTGACGGTAGGCACCTGCGAGAACGCCGTGCTGCTCGACGGCCAGCGCCTGGCCGCCGGCGAGCAACGCATGCTGGCGCCCGGTGGCGCGCTGCTGCAGCTGGGTGCCACGCGGCTGCGGCTGCGGCTGCGCGGCGAGGTGCTGGCACCGGAGCGGCGGCTGATCTTCACCGAGCTCAAGCCGCTGACGCTGGCCGCGCAGGGGCTGGCGCTGATGGCCTTGATGCTGGGCCGCCAGTGGGTGGCGCTCGATCCCGGCGCCGACCTCACCGCCTGGCTGCCGCTGGTGTTCGGCCTGCCGCTCGCGCTGGTGGGCTGGTGCGGCGTGTGGGCGCTGGTGTCCAAGCTGTTCCAGCATCGGTTCGATTTCTTCGGCCACCTGCGCCTCGTGCTGCCCTGGCTGCTGGCCACCGAGGCCAGCGAGGTGCTGGTGCCGCAGCTGGGCGCGATGTTCGGCTGGGCCTGGCTGTGGCAGCTGACACCAGCGATCGGCGTGCTGCTGCTGGCGCTGCTGCTGCGCGCGCAGCTGGCGCACGTGCTGCCGCAGCACGGGCGCATCGTCACCGCCACCGTCGCGCTGCTGACGCTGGGCTACGGCATCGTCAACCTCGCCAACATCCACCGCAGCACCGACCGCTACACCCGCGCGCCGTACATGAGCACGCTGCCGCTGCCGGCGCTGCGCCTGGGCGGCGCGGCGACGCCACAGGCCCTGGTCGGCGCGATGGCGCCAATGCGCGAGCAGCTGGCCGAGCGCGTGCGCCAGGCACGCGACGAGGACGCCGACGCCAACGCCGACAGCGACTGACCGGCACGAGCCCGGATGGACCCAGCAACCGCCGCGGAACCGGCTTTGCCGGGCCGCAGGCGGTGCCCCCCGGGGGGAGGCGCCGAAGGCGCTTCGGGGGGACCGCGTTCAGCCGAACGGCCGCACGCCGATGACCGGCCCGTGCAGCCAGAAGCCGAACACGCCCCAGGCAACGACGCCGATCAGCAGCGTCAGCCCGGTGCGGGCCGCGCTGCCCGCCGGGTAGCGCGTGCCGGCCGCGCGGTCGCGCGCCCGCGCACTGCGGAAGCACAGCACCGCCCAGACGAGGAAGCCCCCGAACAGCAGCAGGTCGGCCAGCGTGTTGTTGGCCAGCAGGTGGGCCAGCGCCCAGGTCTTCACGCCCAGCAGCATCGGGTGGCCCAGCCGCGCCTTGAGGCCGTTGCCCGGCACGTAGGCGGCCGTCAGCAGCACGAAGGAAGGCAGCATCAGCAGCGCCGCCAGGTGGCGCGTCCAGGTCGGGCTGGCCCACAGCACGATCGGCTGCTGGCGCGCCAGGCCGTAGCCCCACACCACCAGGCCCAGCCCGACGATGGACACCACGGTGTACAGGCCCTTCCAGGCGCCTGCGCCACGCGCGGCGATGAAACCGTTGCGCGCGCCGTCAGCGACGATGCGCGTCGAATGCATGCCCAGGAACAGCAGCAGACCCAGCACCAGCACGCCCATCATCGCCTCCGGTTGGCGGCGGCACGCCACGAGGGCCGCGCCGGCCGCGTCATTCGAACATTATTTCCTGGCGCCGCTGCGCAGGTGGATCGACCACAGCCGCGCCAGGTCGGCGGCGCCATCGCTGCCCTGCACCGCGGCAAAGGTCTTCAGCGCATCGTCGGTGCGGCCCAGCCGAACCTGCAGCATGCCCTGGTGCAGCAGCGCGTCATTCGGCTGGCGCAGCCCGCCCTTGGCGATGGCGGCCTCCAGCAGCCCCAGCGCACGCTCGTTGGCACCGGTGCCGGCGATGGCCATCGCCAGGTTCGCCGCGGCATTGCCGTCCTTGCCATTGCGCGCGGCCGCTTCGTTGTCGTTCAGGCCCTTCTGGTCGGCGGCCGCCGCCTTGGTGGCCTGGTCACGCAGCTTCTGGTAGGCCGCGGCCTGCGTGCCCTTGCTGAACATCCCGGCGGCATAGCCCTCTTCCATCAGCTTCTGCGCCTCCGCCGGCAGGCCGGCCTGCAGCGCGCGCTGCGCCATGTCGGCCTGCTCGTCGGTCTCCAGCACCAGGCCCACCGCCCGCTGCAGCCGGTACAGGTCCAGGCGCAGGCGCTCCTCGGCGAAGCCGGGGCGGCGCGCGGTGCGCGAGATCAGCTCCGCCCAGTAGTCCAGCGTCGTGTAGTAGCGCGTCAGCTTCTCCAGCACGCCGTTGTAGCCGGTCTGGTCGTTGAGCTTGTTGTAGCTGATGGCCATCACCTTCAGCATCAGCTCCGAAGGCGCGCGGCCCGCGGCCTCGTCGGCCTCGACCGCCGACTGCGCCTCCTTCAGCGCCGCGGCATGGTCGTTGCGGTCCACCAGCAGCGCGGCATAGCGGCGCCGCAGCGCCGGATCGTTGCCGCCCAGCTCGCGGTAGGCCTTCAGCAGGCGCAGCGAGCGCGCCGGGTCGTTGTTCGCTTCCAGCGACAGCTTGGCCGACACCTCGGTGATCGGCAGCTTGTCAGCCTGCGGCATGTGCGGCGAGGCCAGCACCGTCTCGAAGGTGGTCAGCGCCAGGGCACGATCGCCGGCCTTGAACGCCGCCACCGCCTTGATGCGCTGGATGTTGTAGGTCTCGAAGGGCGTCAGCGCCGGCACGGCCTCGGCCTCGGCCGCGCTGGCCAGCGCGGCCTTGCCCGCGGCGGCATCGTCGGTGCCCTTGAGCGCCTCCTGCGCCGCCAGCAGCGGCTTGATCACCTCGTTGCGCATCGTCGGGCCGGCGGGCGCACTGGCCGCCGAGCCCGGGGCCGCGGCGGGCTGCTGGGCCAGGGCCGGCACCGCCGCGGCGGTGGCCAGCAGCAGCGCCAGCAGGTGGGGAACGATCACCGGACGGCGCCGGGCGGCGAGGGGCGTGAACATGCTGAAGACATCCCGGGGGCCGGGCCCCCAAAAACACAAGGGCGAGAGTGTAGGGCGCCCGTGGCATTCACCGGGTACGGGTACGGTACCAACGTGTCAGCGCCGCCTGCTCCAGCGCGACCCGCGCCGCCGCGGCAGGCAGCCAGCGCGCGCTGCTGGCCGCCGCCCGCGAGGCGAAGTCCAGCCAGGCCAGGTGGCGTCGCAGCACGCGCTGCTGGCGATGCTCGATCAGGGGATTGAACAGGCCCCGGCGCGAGAACAGCTGGCGTGGGTTCTTCTTCACCCACAGCCAGGAGCCCATCTCCAGCGTCAGCGGCAGCAACACCTGCGCCGGCACGGCTTGCAGCAGCAGGTGGTCCCACAGGTCGCCATGGGTGCGGTAATGGCGGCTCTGCGGCTCCAGCACGTACGGGTGATGCGGCAGCGACTGGTCCATGATCTCGCCGAAGGCCTGCAGCACCGCCAGCTGCGGCATCGGCCGCGCGGTGTGGGCGAACGGAAACCACAGCCGGTCGCGCAGGCCGAAGCCGGAATGGCAATCGACCACCAGGCTGAAGGGCCGCGGCAGCAGTTCGCGCTGCACGGTCGCGCACAGCGCCTGCGCCTCGGGCTGCATCGGTGCGCCGGCCGCGCCGCGGTACCAGGGCAGGCCGGGTCCGAGGCGGTGGCCACCCAGCAGCCAGGGCACCGCATCGTCGCTGTCGATCGGTGCATTGCGCATCAGGTCCACGCCCTGCGGATTGGCGCGCGTGCCGCGCCGCAGCCCGCCCGGGTTGACCAGCGGCATCAGCACGATGCGCTGGGTCTCGAGCTGGTGGTGCAGCGTGGCATCCCAGCGCAGCCGCATCACCAGGCTGTGCAGCCAGGCCAGCACCACCTCGGCACCAATGCGCTCGAGCCCGTGCACGCCGCCGAACACGCCGAAGCCGGGCAACGCCGGATCGGGGTTGCCCAGCGTCAGCCGCCACACCGGCAGGCGCTCGTCGTCCAGCACCACCTCGCAGGCCACCTCGGCCTGCAGGGCCGGGCCGGCCTGGTCGATCAGGCGCTGCAGCGCGTCGAGCTCAGGCAGCGGCGGTGGTGGCGAGGAGCGGGCGGTCGGCGGCACGGGCGGCTGCCGACGCTAGCAGCGTGGTGTGACAGGCACACACACGCGGTCCATGCGCCCGCGGCTGGCGGCCGGGCGCCGGTTTGGGCGCATCATCGCCGCTTCGACCCGCGCCCTTCCCCGCCGTCCCATGCTCGACACCATCGAACTCTGTCCTGGCGCGGCCCCGGTGGCCAGCGTGATCGTGCTGCACGGCCTGGGTGCCGACGGCAGCGACTTCCTGCCGATGGCCGACGAGATGGACCTCTCGCCGATCGGCCCGGTGCGCTACGTGCTGCCGCGCGCGCCGATCCGGCCGGTGACGATCAACGGCGGCTACCGCATGCGTGCCTGGTACGACATCCTCGGCAACGAGCTGGTGCGGCGCGAGGACGAAGCCGGCCTGCGCCAATCGATGCGCGAGGTGCATGCGCTGATCCTGCGCGAGGTGGCACGCGGCATCCCGGCGCAGCGCATCGTGCTGGCCGGCTTCTCGCAGGGCTGCGCGATCACGCTGCTGGCCGGCCTGCGCCATGCCCAGCGGCTGGCCGGGCTGGCGGGGCTGTCCGGCTACCTGCCGCTGCCCGAGACCACCGCGGCCGAAGCCCATGCGGCCAACCGCAGCGTGCCGATCTTCCTGGCCCACGGCCGCAACGACGGCGTGGTGCCGCTGGCGCGCGGTGCCGCCGCGCGCGACGCGCTGCAGGCGCTGGGCTATGCGGTCGAATGGCACGAGTACCCGATGGAACATTCGGTGTGCATCGAGGAGATCCACGCGCTGCAGCAGTGGCTGCTGCAGGCGCTGGCCTGAACCGCGGGGCGCGGCCGCCGGCCGGCCGACACGGCACTGTCATGCGCAGGTTCTAGCCTTGGGGGCTCCCTGCATCCACCGAGGCCGCCCGATGAGCACCGCGCTGTCCGCCGCCCGCCACCGCCTGCTGCTGGCCGGTGCCTGGCTGATCGGTCTGCACGAATGGCTGGCACTGGCCCAGGCGCGGCGCCACGACCGTCGCCTTCACAGGTAGCGCCCGAGGAAATCGGCCACCGTGTCGACGGTTGGCGCCAGCCAGGGCTCGAACAGCCAGAACGAGTGCGGCGCGTCCGGCAGCGCCCGCACCTGCACCGGCACGCCGAGGGGCCGCAGGCGCGCCACCATGTCGTCGCAGCCGACGCTGAAACGCGCCTCGCCGCTGGTCACGAACAGCATCGGTGGCGTTCCCGCCCCGGCATGCGTGAGCGGCGAAGCCTCGTGCCAGCGCGCGCGGGCTTGCGCATAGCGACCGCCCAGCCAGGCGCCGGCGGCCGAGGGCTGCTTGCGCGGATCGTCCTCGTGCCGCCGGGCGGCCTCCGAGGTGAAGTCCGACAAGCCGTCGAGGTTCACGATCGCCTGGGCCGCACTGCTGGCGGCCCCGGGTGGCGCGCCCGGATCGTCGAAGCCGGGCAGCCCGTTGGTCACGCCCGCCAGGCTGGCCAGCTGGCCGCCGGCCGAGCCGCCACCGACCGCGATGCGCTGTTCGTCGAGGCCGATCGCCGCGGCCTGCCCGCGCAGCCAGCGCAGCGCGGCCTTCACGTCGTGCACCGCCGCCGGGTACCTGGCCTCGCCGGACAGGCGGTAGCTGATGCAGGCGGCCACATGGCCGCGGCGCGCCAGGCCCACCGCCAGCGGCCGCAGCTCGCGACGGTCGCCGCTGCGCCAGCCACCGCCGTGCACCAGCACGATCGCGCCGGGCGGCCGGCGCGCACCAGCGCCCGTCGCGCGCGGCAGCAGCAGGTCCAGCGCGAGCGCATGGTCGCCGCGCTGCGCGTAGACCAGGCCGGTGCGCAGCTCGACCGCGTCCCCCGGCTCGTCGCTGGCGATGCGGATGAACGGGTACGCGCCCACCAGCTTGCGGTACGTCGTCTCGGCCGTGTAGGGCTCGACGGCAGGCCCCGCGCCGGTGCCCGCGCAGCCACCCAGCAGCGCCAGCGGGGCGGCCAGCAAGCGGGCGCAGGCGGCGCGCCGCGGCAGCGCCGCAAGGTCGCCGTCAGTCACGCCAGTCGGCCGCCTGCAGCGCGGCCGTGATGCTGCGCGACGCCGCCACCAGCCGGGGCCCCAGATCGTCATGCAGGAAGGCGCCCTGCAGCCGGGCCGACGGCCCGCCGATCGTCAGCGCCATCGGCTCGCGGCCGTCGCCGGTGTCCACCGGCACGCCGACCGCGCTGATCTCCGGCTCCCACTCGGTCTCGCTGGTGACGAAGCCGGCGTGCTCGAACTGCGCCAGCGCACGCGCCAGCCCCTGCTGCTGCGCGGCCCAGGTGGGCCCGGCCTCGGCGGCCAGCCGCTGGGCCAGGTGCTCCCGCTCGGCCGGCTGCAGCCCGCACCACAGCGCGCGGCCCATGGCGGTGGTGGCCAGCGGCAGCCGGGTACCGACATCCAGCCCCAACGTCAGCCGCGCGCTGCTGCGGCAGTGGGCGACGTAGATCATCGTCAGCTCGCGCCGCACGCCCAGCGATACCGCCGCCTGCGCATGGTCGGCCAACGCCTGCATCACCGGTCGCGCGACGCGGCCGATGTCGAACTGCGACAGCATCGAGAACCCCAGCGCCAGCACCGCCGGCGCGAGCGCGTACTCGCCGCTCGCCTCGCGGTGCTTCAGGTAGCCGAGCGCCTGCAGCGTGAAGGTCAGCCGCGAGACCGTGGAGGCCGGCAGCCGCGTGCGGCGCGCGATCTCCTGGTGCGCCAGCCAGCGGTCCTGCGGCCGGAAGCAGCGCAGCACCTCGAGCCCGCGCGCCAGCGCGGTGACGAAACGCCTGTCCTCGGCGGCCGCGGCGGCATCCGCCGCATCGGAGTTGTCGCGTCGGCGCCCCACGAAAGCCCTTTCTTGCCAGTGCCCGGTCTGCGGCAGTATCGTCGCCCGCGCAGCATAGTCCCGCGCTGGACCTGCGCACCCGTCCCACGGCTGAGCGGGCGCCTTCGGCCGTTCCCACCGGAGTCCCACCATGGATCGACTGCCCGGCAAGTTCGTCTGGTACGAGCACCAGTCCCCCGACCTCGGCGCCGCGCGCCGCTTCTACGAAAGCCTGTTCGGCTGGCATGTCGAATCGATGCCGATGGGCAGCGAGCGCTATTCGATGATCCTCAACGGCGATGCCGGCATCGGCGGCCTGACGCCGCTGGCCCAGGGCGCCGCCGCCTGCTGGCGTTCGTATGTCTCGGTGGCCGATGTCAATGCGAGTTATCGGCTCGCGGTGGCCGCGGGCGCCAAGGGCGTGCAGGCGCCGTCCGACTACGCCGATGTCGGCCGCGGCGCGGTGATCGAGGATCCCACCGGCGCGCTGCTGGCGTTGTGGACCAGCGCGCAGGGCGACCCGCCCGACGTGCAGCAGTCACCGCCCGGCCACTTCTGCTGGACCGAACTGAGCACGCCCGATGCGCGCCGCGCGCTGGCCTTCTACGAACAGGTGCTGGGCTACGGCCACGACACGATGGCGATGCCGCAGGGCGACTACTACCTGCTCACCCGCAACGGCCAGCAACGCGGTGGCCTGGCCGCCGCGGCGGCCGGCGCGCCGGCAATGTGGCTGCCCTATGTGGCGGTGGCCAGCGCCGAGACCACGCTGGCCAAGGCCGAGTCGCTCGGCGCCCGCTCGCTGATGCCCTTGCACGACGTGCCCGGCATCGGCCGCATGGGCATGTTCGACGACCCGCAGGGCGCCACGCTCGCCTTCATCCAGCTGCTGCCGCGCAACGCCTGATCCGCACCGCTCCGGGAGACCGCATGCCCACGTTGAACGTCAATGGCAAGACCCTCACGCACGATGCCGAACCCGAGACCCCGCTGCTGTGGGTGCTGCGCGAGCAGCTCGGCCTGACCGGCACCAAGTACGGCTGCGGCATCGCCGCCTGCGGTGCCTGCACCGTGCACATCGATGGCGTTGCCACGCGGTCCTGCGTGCGGCCGGTCTCCACCGTCGAGCCCAAGGCCCGGGTCATCACGATCGAAGGCCTGTCGCCCAGCAGCACCCATCCGCTGCAGAAGGCCTGGGCCCAGCTCGACGTGCCGCAGTGCGGCTTCTGCCAGAGCGGCATGCTGATGGCCGCGGCCGCGCTGCTGAAGGCCAAGCCCCACCCCACCGACCAGGACATCGACGAGAACATCACCAACATCTGCCGCTGCGGCACCTACAACCGCGTGCGCGCGGCGATCAAGCTGGCCGCGAAGGGAGGTGTGGCTTGAGGCGTCCGGTGTCAAGCGGGCAGCGGGCCGAGCGCCGGGCCGCTCCCAAGCCGGCCGTTCCCTGGCGAGACCCGTCCACTGGACGGGTCTCGTCCGCGGTCACCCCCTCGGGGGATCGGCCCATGTACTCATCGGGCGAGGGGCTCCTCGTCACCCGGCGCGGCTTCGTCGCCAGCACCTCGGCCAGCGCCGGCGGGCTGATGCTCGGCTTCCACGTGCCGGCGGTGCCGCAACCGGCCGACAACCCGGAACTCAACGCCTGGGTGCTGATCAAGCCCGACGACACCATCGTGATCCGAATCGCGCGCAGCGAGATGGGCCAGGGCACGCTGACCGGCCTGGCCCAGCTGGTGGCCGAAGAGCTGGAGGCCGACTGGAGCAAGGTGCGCACCGAGTACCCGACGCCCGGCCAGAACCTTGCGCGCAACCGCGCGTGGGGCAACTTCTCCACCGGCGGCAGCCGCGGCGTGCGCGAATCGCACGAGTACGTGCGCAAGGGCGGCGCCGCCGCCCGCATGATGCTGGTGCAGGCCGCCGCCGATGCCTGGAAGGTGCCGGTGAGCGAGTGCCTGGCCGAGAAGAGCACCATCACCCACCTACCCAGCAAAAGACGCGTCCGCTACGGCCAGGTGGCGGCGGCCGCGGCGAAGCTGACGCCGCCCACCAACATTGCGCTGAAGGACCCGAAGACCTGGACCCTCGCCGGCAAGCCGGTGAAGCGCCTGGACACGGCCGACAAGCTCAACGGGCGCCAGGTCTACGGCATGGACCTGAAGTTGCCGGGCATGCTGAACGCGGCCATCCGCGACTGCCCGGTGGTCGGCGGCAAGCTGAAGTCCTTCGACGCCGCGGCGGTCACCTCCAAGCCGGGCGTCAAGCAGGTGGTGCGGGTGGGCGACAGCGCGGTCGCGGTGGTGGCCGACACCTGGTGGCGCGCCAAGAGCGCGCTCGACGCCCTGCCGATCGAGTGGGACGAAGGCCCGAACGCCAAGCTCTCCAGCGCCGACGTGGCCGCCATGCTGAAGGCCGGGCTCGATGCGCCCGAGGCCATCGTCGGCCACCAGGCCGGCAATGCCAAGGAAGCGCTGGCCGGCGCGGCGCGGCGCATCGAGGCGGTGTACAGCTACCCGCACCAGAACCACGCGACGATGGAGGTGATGAACGCCACCGCGCGCTGGACGCCCGATCGCTGCGAGGTCTGGACGCCGACGCAGAACGGTGAGGCCGCCTTCGCCGCGGTGGTCGAAGCCTCCGGCCTGCAGCCGGCCCAGTGCGAGGTCTACAAGATCCACCTCGGCGGCGGCTTCGGCCGGCGCGGCGCCACCGACTGGGTGCGCCAGGCCGTCGAGATCGCCAAGGCGATGCCCGGCACGCCGGTCAAGCTGCTCTGGACCCGCGAAGAAGACATGCTGCATGGCTTCTACCACCCGGTGACGATGTGCAAACTGCAGGCCGGCCTCGACGACAAGGGCCAGCTGACCGCGCTGCAGATGCGCATCTCGGGGCAGTCGATCGTCGCCGGCCTGTTCCCGCAGAACATCCGCGACGGCCGCGACCCGGTGGTGTTCCAGGGCCTCAACCAGGGCGGTGCCGAGGGCGCCTTCGGCTATGCGGTGCCGCACCTGTCGATCGAGCATGCAATGCGCAACCCGCCGGTGCGCCCCGGCTTCTGGCGCGGTGTGAACCTGAACCACAACGCGATCTACCTCGAGTGCTTCATCGACGAGCTGGCCCATGCCACGCAGCAGGACCCGCTGGCCTTGCGGCGCCAGCTGCTGGCCAAGTCGCCCAAGCACCTGGCGGTGCTGAACGCGGTGGCCGAACGCGCCGGCTACGACAAGCCGGCCGCGCCGGTGAAGGGCCTGCCGGTGCACCGCGGGCTGGCGCAGATCATGGGCTTCGGCAGCTATGTCGCGGCCTGCGCCGAGGTCTCGGTGACGCCGGCCGGCGAGTTGGTCATCCACCGCATCGTCGCGGCCACCGATTCGGGCCATGCGGTGAACCCGCAGCAGATCGAGGCCCAGGTCGAAGGCTCGTTCGCCTATGGCCTGTCGGCCGCGCTGTATGGTGAATGCACCTTGAAGGACGGCCGCTTCCAGCAGGCCAACTTCGACACCTACCCGCCGTTGCTGATGGCCAAGATGCCCAAGGTCGAGACCATCGTGATGCCCTCCGGCGGCTTCTGGGGCGGCGTGGGCGAGCCGACCATCGCGGTGGCCGCGCCGGCGGTGCTGAACGCGATCTTCGCGGCCACCGGCCAGCGCATCCGCGAGCTGCCGCTGAAGAACCATTCACTCAAACGTGCGTGAGCCCACCCCCGGAGCGCCGCCGGCGTGGCCCCCTCGAGGGGGCCACGCCGGCGGCCCGGCAGAGCCGGTTCCGCGGCGTGCGCTTGAAGTACGGTGCCGCGCCCTCGTGTTGACGCTGTCGCTGGGCTGCGTGTTGCCTGTCGGCGCGACCGCTGGCGACGCCGCGCGCGGCATGGCCATCGTCAACAGCCGCAGCCAGGGCCTGTGCCTGCTGTGCCACCGCGGGCCTGGCGTGCCGGCGCACCTGCAGGGCACGCTCGCGCCGGACCTGGCCGGCATCGGCAGCCGCTTGAGCGCCGACGAACTGCGCCAGCATGTGCGCGAGCCGCAGCGCTTCAATCCCGACACCATCATGCCCGCCTACGCCGGCCGCGCCGACCTGCAGCGTGTGGCCCCGGCCTGGCGCGGCAAGCCGCTGCTCGACGATGCGCAGATCGAGGATGTGGTGGCCTACCTGCAGACGCTGCGTTAGGGATGGAGCACCGCTGAGGGAGGTTCGAACAATCCGCGCCTCTCACTGAGCCTTCGGGGAAGCCTGCATGAACGCCGTCGTAGCCAACAACGCCGACCGCACGACATTCGACAACGCCATTCGGTCACTCGAGGCCGAGGTCGCGAACCTTGGTGCTCATCTGGCGATCGACTCCGCCGCCCGCCATGCCTACACGCGACAGATCGCACTGATGGCCGAGGAACTGCGGGCGGCCGCCACCAGCGGCCGCATCAGCTGGGCTCAAGCGGCACAGCAGGCGCAGGAGACGCGCAACCTCGTGATGGAAGTGATTCGAGGGCGAAGCACGCCGGTGGGGCGCGCCATGGCGGAGCAGTTGAAGCGCGAAGGCCGGACACTCAACGACCTGATCGCCCGCAAAGTGCAACAGCTGTACGGCAGCACCGCCCGCTTCGACGCGCTGGCTCCGAACCAACGAAACGCTGTCTACGCCGAAATCGTCGTCGCTGCGGGCCGGTCGAACCCGCGCGTCACCGCCGCGATGCGCCGATTGTCCTATGCGGGCCGCAGCTTGTTGTTCGTCTCATTGGCCATCTCCGTCTACACCGTGGCCACGGCCGAGAACATGGGGCAGGCCGCAGCACGGGAAGTCGTGACCACTGGAGCGGGCATAGCCGGAGGCATTGCCGGCGGGGCGCTGGCCGGCCTGGCCTGCGGACCGGGCGCCCCGGTCTGCGTCGCAGTGGGCGCCTTTGTGGGTGGTGCGCTGGCCGCCTTCGGAGCCAGCAGCCTGTGGTAGCCGCCGCAGCCATGATCCGTCCGATGCCTGCAGAGCGCGTGGCGCTGCAGCCACGCCACGCGTCCAGCTCAGACTCGCTGCCCGCAAGCGAGGTCCGCATCGATGGTCACCGCACCGCCGAGCCGCTGCCGGGCCTGGTGCTCGAAGCGGCGTTCGAATGTCAGGGCATCGGCGACGCGCGCTTTCTGCTCTTCCTGACCGACGATGTTCCCTTCGAAGACTTCCTGCACATCCACCTGCTCGATGCCTCGCTCCGCTTGATCGATTCGGCCTCGCTGGGCGCGATGTACAGCACCGGCAGCTTCCGGCTCGTGGGCGAGCCGGCGGGTCACGTGCTGCGCTTCCGTTTCTTCGACGACGACGAGTGGTCGCTGGAGCTGCTCGACGCGGCCGGTCTCCGCCTGCCCTTCGTCGGCGAGCCGACCGGCGTGCACCGGCGCTTCGGATTCAGCCGGCAGTTCCGCCTCAGGGCCGAGGCGCCTGCGTCGCCAGGAGGGTGACGGGCCGCTTCGTACACTCGGCGCTCGATTCGAGAGCCTGATGCGCCCGATGTTGCCGGCCCCGCTGCCCCGCCGCTCGCTGCTCGTCGCCGGCCTGCTGGCGTTGGCCGTGCGGCCGGCGCATGCGTTGGCGCCGGCGCTCGAGGCGGCCGTGCGCGCCTGGGCCGGCGACGCCGTGCCGCGCGAAGGGCGCGTGGCGCTGGACATCGCGCCGCTGGTCGAGAACGGCAATGCGGTGCCGGTGCGCATCACGGTCGAGTCGCCGATGACGGCCGCATCGCATGTGCAGGAGATCGTGATCTTCAACGAGCGCAACCCGCAGCGCGACGTGCTGCGCTGCCAGCTGTCGCCGGCCAATGGCCGCGCCGAGGTGGCCACGCGCATTCGCCTGGCCACCTCGCAGCAGCTGGTGGCGCTGGCGCGGCTGAACGACGGCAGCGTCTGGTCGTACACCGTCGACGTGATCGTCACGCTGGCCGCGTGCATCGAGGGTTAGGGCCATGGCCGTTCGAGCGCTGGTGCACCTGCCGCCGAACCCGAAGCGCGGCGAGGTGATCGAGATCCGCGCCACGCTGGCGCACCCGATGGAAACCGGCTACCGGCGTGACAGCGACGGCCAGCCGCTGCCGCGCAGCATCGTCACGCAGTTCAGCTGCCGCTTCCGCGACGCCGCCGGCGCCGAGCAGCCGGTGTTCGCCGCCACGCTGTACCCGGCGATCGCGGCCAACCCCTACCTCGCCTTCTGCTGGCGCGTGGCCGGCAGCGGCACGCTCGCCTTCAGCTGGGAAGGCGACAACGGCTTCCGCCACGCCGAGACGGTGGCGGTGCAGGCCCCATGACCCGGCGGCGATTGGCGGCGCTGCTGGCCGCGGCGGTGGCCGCGCTGCCCGGCCTGGCCGCCGACGATGCGCGCCGCCGCGGCGTCGACGAGATGAGCCCGGCGCTGCAGGCGATGCAGCGCGACGAGACGCAGAACCCCGCGCTGCTGTGGGTGCGCGACGGCGAGGCGCTGTGGACGCGGCCGGCCGCCAACGGCAAGCGCTGCGCCGATTGCCATGCCGATGGCCTGGCCGGCGTCGCCGCCCGCCACCCGCGCTTCGATGCAGCGAACCAGAGGCCGCTCACTTTGGCCGCCAGCATCGACCGCTGCCGCGTGCAGCGCCAGGGCGCCGCTTCGCAGCCGCCGGACGGCGACGAGGTGCTGGCGCTCACCGCCTGGCTGCACTGGCAATCGCGTGGCCGGCCGATCGTGCCCGATCCCGACCCGCGGCTGAGCCCCTGGCGTGCCCGCGGTCAGGCGCTGTGGCAGCAACGGTTGGGACAGCTGAACCTGGCCTGCGCCCATTGCCATGACCAGCGCGCGGGCCAGCGCCTGGGCGGCGCGCTGATCCCGCAGGCCCATCCCACCGGCGTGCCGACCTACCGGCTCGAATGGCAGTCGATGGGCTCGCTGCAGCGCCGGCTGCGCAGCTGCCTGGTCGGCGTGCGGGCCGAGCCCTTTGCGCCGGAGTCCGACGAGGCGCTGGCGATCGAGGCCTACCTGGTGCAGCGCGCCGCGGGACTGGCGCTGGAAGGCGCCGCCGTCCGGCCCTGACCGCCTCCGCCCCGGAACAGGCGCGAAAGCGCCAAGTCCGTGCGGCCGGCCCGCGCCGCCTCACGCCGCTGGTGCATCGGCGCCGGCCGAGCCGTGAAAAACCGCTCGAAACGGCGGGCCCGTTTCTTGCTCACCTCCTGCCCGTGATCGCTGCGCACCCAGCGCATCGATCGTCCTCTCAGGCGCTCCGCTGACGCAGGCGGAGTGGTCGGGTCCCCCTCCCGCCCCGCACCGGTCCCACCGGCCGCGCGCCCTTCATTCCCCTTCGTTGTTCAACCCGCTCGTTGCCAGGCTGGCGCCATGGCCGCGCGCGCCCTTCGCTCGCAGAGATCACATGCACATCGTCCTCGTCGGCCACGGCATGGTGGGCCACAAGTTCCTCGAAAGCCTCGTCGAGACCGGCGCACGGCCCGAGCGCATCACCGTGCTGTGCGAAGAGCCGCGCCCGGCCTACGACCGCGTGCACCTGTCCGACTTCTTCTCGGGCCGCAGCGCCGAGGACCTGTCGCTGGTGGAGGCCGGCTTCTTCGAGCGCACCGGCATCGCGCTGAAGCTGGCCACGCGGGCCGCCGCGATCGAGCGCCGCACCAACACCGTCACCACCGCCGACGGCGAGCAGCTGCACTACGACAAGCTGGTGCTGGCCACCGGCTCGGTGCCCTTCGTGCCGCCGGTGCCGGGCCGCGAGCGGCCGCACTGCTTCGTCTACCGCACGATCGAGGACCTCGAGGCGATGAAGGCCTCGGGCGCGCGCTCGAAGACCGGCGTCGTCGTCGGCGGCGGCCTGCTGGGCCTGGAATGCGCCAAGGCCCTGCGCGACATGGGGCTCGAGACGCATGTCGTCGAGTTCGCGCCGCGGCTGATGGCGGTGCAGGTCGACGAAGGCGGCGGCAAGGTGCTGCGCCACAAGATCGAAGCGCTGGGCGTGCACGTGCACACCAGCCGCCACACGGTCCAGATCACCGACGGCGCCACCGCGCGCCACCGCATGGTGTTCGAGGACGGCACCTGGCTCGAGACCGACATGATCGTGTTCTCCGCCGGCATCCGCCCGCGCGACGAATTGGCGCGCCAGTCGGTGCTGGCCGTCGGCCCGCGCGGCGGCGTGGTGATCGACAGCCAGTGCCGCACCAGCGACCACGACATCTACGCGATCGGCGAATGCGCCAGCTGGAACGAGCAGGTGTACGGCCTGGTCGCACCCGGCTACGACATGGCCAGGGTCGCCGCGCGGCACATCGCCGGCCAGCACGATGCGGCCTTCGTCGGCGCTGATCTTTCCACCAAGCTCAAGCTGATGGGCGTCGATGTCGCCAGCATCGGCGACGCGCACGGCAAGACGCCCGGCTGCCGCAGCGTCCACTACACCGACGAGCTGCGCCAGACCTACAAGAAGCTGGTCGTCAGCGCCGACGGCAAGCTGCTGCTGGGCGCGGTGCTGGTGGGCGACGCCGCCGAGTACGGCACGCTGCAGCAGATGGCGCTCAACGGCATCGCCCTGCCGGCCGAGCCCGAGTTCCTGATCCTGCCCTCGTCCGACGGCAAGGCCAAGCCGGGCCTGGGCGTCGATGCGCTGCCCGATGCCGCGCAACTGTGCTCGTGCAACAGCGTCACCAAGGGCCAGATCTGCGGCGCGGTGGGCGAGGGCGCGACCACCATCGCGCAGATCAAGGCCTGCACCAAGGCCGGCAGCACCTGCGGCGGCTGCGTGCCGCTGGTCACGCAGGTGATGAAGGCCGAGATGGGCAAGCGCGGCATGGCGGTCAACAACCACCTCTGCGAGCACTTCGCGTACTCGCGCCAGGAGCTCTTCCACCTGGTGCGCGTCGGCCAGATCAAGCGCTTCGACGATCTGCTGGCCCGGCACGGCAAGGGCCTGGGCTGCGACATCTGCAAGCCCGCGGCGGCCAGCATCTTCGCCTCGTGCTGGAACGAGTTCGTGCTCAAGCCCGAGCTGCAGTCGCTGCAGGACAGCAACGACTACTACCTGGGCAACATCCAGAAGGACGGCAGCTACTCGGTGGTGCCGCGCATGCCCGGCGGCGAGGTCACGCCCGAGGGCCTGATCGCGGTGGGCATGGTGGCCAAGAAGTACGGCCTGTACACCAAGATCACCGGCGGCCAGCGCGTCGACCTGTTCGGCGCGCGCGTCGAGCAGCTGCCCGCCATCTGGGAAG
>CAZXLI010000035.1:0-35213 GCA_964641795.1 uncultured Bordetella sp.
GGGGCGACCATCATGTCTAAGTAGACCGCGCGCCCCCAAGCCGAGGACCGCAGCGGAGTCAGCCCGCAGGGCTGACCGCCGGACTCGGCCCGCTGCGCCCGCAGACCAAGACGCTCGGGCGCGCCGATCTCAGCACGCAACAGCATCGCCAACGGCTGCAACGTGCCGAGCGCGGTCGCTCCTGCGGCTTGATAGTGGATCGATGCAGCGCGCATCGCGGGCGGGCAGATGAGCGGACTGCTGGCGTGATGCAGCCCCTGCTGCGCGTTCAGGGCATCCACAAGCGCTTCGGCGCGTTGGTGGCCAACGAGGACATCTCGTTCGACCTGCAGCGCGGCGAGGTGCTCGCGCTGCTGGGCGAGAACGGGGCCGGCAAGTCGACGCTGGTCTCCATTCTCTTTGGGCACTATGAGGCGGATGCCGGCCACATCGAGGTCGATGGGCGGCCGCTACCGCCGGGCCAGCCGCGGGCCGCGCTGGCCGCGGGCATCGGCATGGTGCACCAGCACTTCACGCTGGCCGACAACCTGACGGTGCTGGACAACGTGATGCTCGGCACCGAGCCCTGGTGGCAGCCGTTCTCGCGCCGCCGCGCCGCGCGTGAGCGGCTGCTGGCCACCGCGCAGCGCTTCGGCCTGGCGGTGCAGCCCGAGGCGCGGGTTGGCAGCCTCTCGGTCGGCGAGCGGCAGCGCGTCGAGATCCTCAAGGCGCTGGTACGCGGTGCCCGCATCCTGATCCTCGACGAACCCACCGCGGTGCTGACGCCGCAGGAGAGCGAGGCGCTGTTCGCCACCTTGCAGCAGATGGTGGCCGAAGGGCTGTCGATCATCTTCATCAGTCACAAGCTGGCCGAGGTGCTGCGCGTGTCGCACCGGGTGCTGGTGCTGCGCGCCGGCCGCCAAGTGGCCGAGGCCCGGGCCGCCGAGGTCGACGAGGCCCAGCTGGCGCAGTGGATGGTGGGCCAGGCGGTGGCGCCGCCACAGCACCGGCCGGCCGCGACGGTGGGTGACCCGGTGTGCGTGCTCGACGGTGTCAGCACCGCGGCGGGCGAACGCGGCCGGCTCGACGGCGTGTCGCTGACGCTGAACGCCGGCGAACTGGTGGCCATTGCCGGCGTCTCCGGCAACGGGCAATTGGCGCTGGCCGAACTGCTGTGCGGCACGCGCCGGGCCAGCGCCGGCCGCGTCACGCTGCTGGGTGCGCCGCTGCCCGCGCAGCCCGCGGCCTGCGTGGCGCGCGGCATCGCCCGCATACCGGAGGACCGGCATGCGGTGGGCGTGGTCGGCGACCTGCCGGTATGGGAAAACGCCGTCAGCGAACGCCTGCGCAGCCCGTTGTTCTCGCGCCGCTTCGCCGGTTTGCGCTGGGTTCGGCGTGCCGCGGCGATGGCGCATGCACAGCGCATCGTGCGCGACTTCGACGTGCGCGGCGCCGGTCCGCTGGCGCCGGCGCGGGCGCTCTCGGGCGGCAACATGCAGAAGCTGATCCTGGGCCGCGCGCTGCGTTCGCCCGATGGCGCGGCGCCCAAGCTGATCGTCGCGCACCAGCCGACCTGGGGCCTGGACATCGGCGCGGTGGCCTATGTGCAGCAGCAGCTGCTGGCCGCGCGCGATGCCGGCGCGGCGGTGCTGCTGATCTCCGACGACCTCGACGAGGTGATGGCGCTGGGCGACCGCATCGCGGTGATGCATGCCGGGCGCCTGAGCGCCACGCGGCCGGCCCCGCGCTGGACGCGCGAGGCGCTGGGCCTGGCGATGGCCGGCGCGCCGGTGCCGCCAGCGACGGAGGCCGCGGCATGAGGCTCGAGAAACGCGCGCAGGCCTCGGCGCTGGCCTTGCTGCTGGCGCCGATCGGTGCGGTGGCGTTCACTTTGCTCGTTAGCACCTTGCTGGTGCTGTGGGCCGGCGCGCCGCTGCAGCGCACCTACGCGGCAATCTTCGAGGGCGGCTTCGGCTCGCTGTTCGCGTGGAGCGAGACCTTGACGCGGGCGATCCCGCTGGTGCTGACCGGTCTGGCCGCCACCGTCGCGTTCAAGGCGCGGCTGTTCAACATCGGCGCCGAAGGGCAGTTCTACGGCGGCGCGATGGCGGCGGTGGCGGTCGGCGGCGTGGCAATGGGCGGTGAATTGTTCGCTTCGCCCTGGCTCGTGTTTCCGCTGATGCTGCTGGCTGCGGCGGCCACCGGCGCGCTGCTGCTGCTGGGCCCGGCGCTGCTGAAGGCGCGGCTCGGTGTCGACGAGGTGGTGACCACGCTGCTGATGAACTTCATCGTGCTGCTCGGCGTCTCGGCCCTGCTCGACGGGCCGATGAAGGACCCCGGCGCGCTGGGCTGGCCGCAGAGCCTGCCGCTGGCCAGCGAACTGGAGCTGTCGCGGCCGATCGCCGGCACGCGGCTGCACAGCGGGCTGGGCCTGGCCGTGCTGCTGGCCGTGTCGCTGTGGGCCTTGTTCAAGCAGGCGGTGCTGGGCTTCGACATCCGCGCCACCGGGGCCAATGCGCGCGCCGCGGCCTTTGCCGGCGTGCCGGCGCTGCGCACCACGGTGCTGGTGGCCCTGATGTCCGGCGCGCTGGCCGGGCTGGCCGGCGCGGTGGAAGTGGCCGGGCGCACCGGCTACGTGACGATGGACATGTCGCCCGGCTATGGCTACAGCGGCATCGTGATCGCGATGCTCGCCGGCCTGCACCCGCTGGGCGTGCTGGCCGCCGCGGTGTTCGTCGCGGGCATGCTGGTGGGCGCCGACAGCATGAGCCGCGCGGTCGGCGTGCCGACCTACATCGCCGACGTGATCGTCGCGACCTCGCTGATCAGCGTGCTGGTGGCCACGCTGCTGACGCAGTACCGGTTGCGCCGCGGAGGCTCGAGATGAGCGCGCGGGCCGAGCGCCGGCCCGCTCCCAAGCCGGCCCGCATCCCCTCGGGGGATTGGCCGATGTATTCGTCGGCCGAGGGGTCGACATGACCGAACTCATCGACATCGTTTCGCAAGCCAGCTTCTGGGTTGCGGTGCTGCGCATCGCGACGCCGCTGATCTTCGGCACGCTGGGCGTGCTGCTGTGCGAGCGCGCCGGCGTGCTGAACCTGGGCATCGAGGGGATCATGGTGGCCGGTGCCTTCAGCGGCTGGCTCGCGGTGTACTTCGGGCACGGGTTGTGGGTCGGCGTCGTCGTGGCGGCGCTGGCCGGCGCCGCGTTCGGCCTGCTGCATGCGGCGCTGACGGTGGGCCTGGCGCTGTCGCAGCATGTCTCGGGGCTGGGCATCACGCTGCTGGCCACGTCACTCAGCTACTACGGCTACCGCGTCGGCTTCCCAAAGGTGAACACGCCGCCGACGATCACGCCCTTCGGCGAGATGAGCGGGCTGGGCATCCCGGTGCTCGCGCAGCAGACACCGCTGACCCTGCTGGCGCTGGCGCTGGTGCCGCTGCTGGCCTGGCTGCTCAACCGCACGCCGGCCGGCCTGGCGCTGCGCATGGTGGGCGAGAACCCGCAGGCGGCCGAAGGGCAGGGCCTGTCGGTCGCGGCCACCCGCACGGCGGCCATCGTCGCCGGCTCGGCGCTGATGGGCGTGGCCGGTTCCTTCCTGACGCTGGCCGCCTTCAACGCCTTCTTCTTCAACATGGTCAACGGCCGCGGCTGGGTCTGCGTGGCGCTGGTGGTGTTCGCGTCTTGGCGGCCCGGCAAGGCGCTGCTCGGCGCGCTGCTGTATGCGGTGTTCGACGCGCTGCAGCTGCGGCTGCAGCAGTCGGCCGGCGCTTCGCTGCCGTACCAGGTGTACCTGATGCTGCCGTATGGGCTGTCGATCGTGGCGCTGGTGGTGGTGGCGCGGCGCGCGGCCTACCCGCAGGCCCTGATGAAGCCCTACCGCAAGGGCGAGCGCTGAGGCCCGGGCGCCGGTGCTGGGCACAATGCGCACCGGGCTCTTGCGCCCCGGAGAAAGGATGCTTGTGATGGGATCGTTTTCGCGGCGACGCCTCGCCGCCTGGACCATGGCACTGGCCGTGCTGGTCAGTGCCGCGGCGGCCGCTTCCGCCACCACGGTGCGATTGGTGACCAGCTTCGGCCCGCTGGACATCCACCTGCTCGATGCCGAAGCGCCGCGCACGGTGGCGAACTTCCTGGCCTATGTCAACGACGGCAGCTTCACGAACTCGATCGTGCACCGCAACGACCCCAGCTTCGTGATCCAGGGCGGCGGCTACACCTGGACCGCGAGCAATCGGCCGGCGACGATCCCGGCCAAGCCCGCGGTGGCCAACGAGTTCGGCGCCAACCGCTCGAACCTGCGCGGCACGGTGGCGATGGCCCGCCTCGGGGGCAAGCCGGACAGTGCGACCTCCGAGTGGTTCGTCAACCTGGCGAACAACAGCGGCCTGGACACCGTGGACGGCGGCTTCACCGTGTTCGGCCGCGTTTCGGCGCCCAGCATGGCGGTGGTGGATTCGATCGCGGCAGTCAAGCCCTACTACGCGCCCGGCTGCCTGGGCCCGGCCTTCGACGAGGTGCCGCTGATCAACGCGCCGAGCCAGTGCAGTGCGTTGCGCATGCAGAACATGGTGATGGTCTACACGGCCACCGTGCTGACCGCGCCGACCGATGCCGACCGTGTCTTCAACTACATCGAGGCGCTGTACCCGCAGCACGCGCGGCCGGCCAACACGGTCTCGACCACGCTGGCCGGCTACTATCTGCGTTATTACGCGGCCAGCGGCAACTACCTGGGCGTGGCGAACGGCCAGCTGTATGCGCTGGTACCCAGCCTGTCTCCCGATATCCTGCCGCTCGGCTCGGTAGCCGACTGGCTCGCCACGGCCACTGCGGCAGGGTACTGAGAATCGGTGCCCGGGCCGGCGTTCAGGCCGGCGTCTTGGGCGCCAGCACGCCGCGGCGCATCTGGTCGAGCTCCAGGCTCTCGAACAGCGCCTTGAAGTTGCCTTCGCCGAAGCCTTCGTTGCCCTTGCGCTGGATGAACTCGAAGAAGATCGGGCCCAGCTGGTTTTCCGAGAAGATCTGCAGCAGCAGGTCGCCCGGCTTGCCGTCGACCAGGATCTTGCGGCTGTGCATCGCGGCCAGGTCCTCGCCGTGGCCGGGAATGCGCTTGTCGACCAGCTCGTAGTAGGTGTCCGGCGTGTCGAGCAGCGTCACGCCGTTGCCGCGCAAGTGATCCACCGTCTTGTACAGGTCGGTCGAGGCCAGTGCGATGTGCTGGATGCCTTCGCCCCGGTAGCGGTCGAGGTATTCCTGGATCTGGCCCTTGGCCTCGTTGCCTTCCTCGTTGATCGGGATGCGGATCTTGCCGCAGGGGCTGGTCATCGCCTTGCTCTTGACGCCGGTGACCTGGCCTTCGATGTCGAAGTAGCGGATCTCGCGGAAGTTGAACAGGCGCTCGTAGAACTCGGCCCATTCGTTCATGCGGCCCTTGTGCACGTTGTGGGTCAGGTGGTCGATCACCTGCAGGCCGGCACCCGGCGGGTTCAGCGAGGCGCCGGGCAGCGGTTCGAAGTCGACGTCGTAGAAGCCGATGTTGCCGATCTCGCCTTCCTTCGCGCCGTTCTTGCCGCGCCAGCGGTCGACGAAATAGATGATCGAGTCGCCGATGCCCTTGATCGCCGGAATGTTCAGCTCGCCCGGCGCGGCATGGCCGGCATAGCCCCAGGCGCCGAGCGAGATGGCGCGCTCATAGGCGTACTTGGCGTCCTGCACGCGGAAGGCGATCGCGCAGATGCTGGGCCCGTGCAGGCGCGCAAAGCGCTGCGCGAACGAATCGGGCTCGGCATTGACGATGAAGTTGATGCCACCCTGGCGGTACAGCGTGACGTTCTTGTGGCGGTGCTTCGCGATCGCCCGGAAGCCCATGCGATCGAACAATGCGCCCATCGCGACCGGGTCCGGCGCGGCGTATTCGATGAATTCGAAGCCGTCGGTGCCCATCGGGTTGTGCGGCTCGATCGAAGCGGGAACTTGCATGGCGATGCCCTTCGGTTTGATGCGCCCTCAAGCGCGGTAGGCGAATTCTTGAGCGGATTCGGCGCAAGGTGTCTGCAGTTGATGCGCAGGTTAGCCGTGATCATGCACAGATCGTGCATAGAATAGCTGCCGATGGACGATCTGCTGCTCGATCCGCTCGATGTCCAGTTGCTCACCCTGCTGCAGCGGGACAGCCATGCCACCAACCAGGTGGTGGGCGATCGGCTGAACCTGTCGGCTTCGCAGGTGAGCCGGCGCATCCAGCGGCTGGAGGGGTTGGGGGTGATCCGCGCCTACGTGGCCCTGTTGGATCCGGCGGCGCTGTCGCTGGAGGTGCGATCGTTCACTTACGTGACGCTCGCGCGCCATGGCGGCGAGGAGGGCCAGGCCTTCGAGCGCGCGATCGGCGAGTTTCCCGAGGTGCTCGATTGCTACTCGATCGCCGGCGAGGCCGATTACCTGCTGCAGATCGTCGCGGCATCGCTCAATGTGCTGTCCGACTCGGTGTTGCGCCGATTGACACGGCTGCCCGGTGTGGTCAATGTGCGCTCGAGCATCGTGCTCAATCGCATCAAGGCCAGTACCGAGCTGCCGCTCGACCACATCGGCGTGGCAGGTCCGCAACGGCGGGTGCGCCTGGTGCAACGAGCGGGATAGCGGATCCTTCCCTGTCGAGAAGACCCGCGTTTGTGTATCCGATTGCGACAGTCGGGGCCTTTGCCCTCAAGGCAAGGGTCACGGCAGCCGTAGTCCAGAAGGGCCGTCATCGCGAAAGCGACGTACCCGGCCACGGATTCGCATCGGAAAGCAAGGCATGAAGCGTTCACTGCGCTCAGGGATCAGGAAGCTGCTGCACCAGGCGGCAAGAGGGGCGCTGAGCCTGCTGCCACGCGCGTGGCGGTTCGCGCTGTTCCGGCGCATGGTCGACTGCGATCCGGCGCCCGGGCCCGAACTGACGCTGAAGATCGCCGACACCGCGGAAGAACTGGAGGCCTGCTTCCGCCTGCTGCACGACGCGTACGTGGCCTCCGGGTTCATGAAGCCGGATCCCTCCGGGCTGCGCGTGACGATCTACCACGCGCTGCCGACCACGACGACGCTGTGCGCGAAGGTCGACGGGCGGGTCGTCGGCACGATGTCGCTGATCCGCGAGGGCGTGTTCGGCTTTCCGCTGCAGTCGGTGTTCGACCTGAGCGGCGTGCGCGCCAAGGAAGGCCGCATCGCCGAGATCTCCGCGCTGGCGGTGCACCCGGACTTCCGCAAGACCGGCGGCAAGATCCTGTTCCCGCTGATGAAGTTCATGTACGAGTACTGCACCGAGTACTTCGATACGCGGCACCTGGTGATCGCGGTGAACCCGAACAAGATCGAGATGTACGAGTCGCTGCTGTTCTTCGAGCGGCTGCACGCGCACACCGTCGACCACTACGACTTCGCCAATGGCGCGCCCGCGGTGGGCGCGACCTTGGACCTGGCGCACGCCCGCGAGCAGTTCAAGCGGGTCTACGGCGGCCGCGCCGAGCGCAAGAACCTGCATCGCTACTTCGTCGAGACCCGGCTGCCGAACATCCAGGCGCCGGCGCGCCGCTATCACACGACCAACGACCCGGTGATGACCGGCAGCCTGATCGACCTGTTCTTCAACCGCAAGACGCAGGTCTTCCAGTCGCTCGACGAGCGCAAGAAGCTGCTGCTGCGCAGCATCTACGACCTCGAGGCCGATGCGCCGGCGCTGCCGCAGGTCAGCGAGACCAGCAAGGTGCGCGAAGCGCTGCGCCGCCACCAGCGGTACTCGATCAACTGCCCGGCCCAGCTGCTGGTGCAGTCGTATGGCGACGAACTGAGCTTCGAACTGAAGGTGGTGGAACTCTCGCTGTCCGGCTGCCAGGCCGAGTGCCGCATGCCGCTGCCCGAGGGCACGCGGGGCCGGCTGCGGGTGGAACTGGGCACCGGCCTGAGCTCGGTGGTCGAAGCGGTGGCGGTGCGGCGGGCGGCTTCGCAGGCCGGCATCTTCTATGGCTTCCGGGTGCTGGAGCCCGACCCGGCATGGGCCGCTTGCGTGCAGGCCTTGCAGCAGGGGCAGACCCATGCGGACCTCGCGCCCCTGGCCACGGGCGGGCTGACGCCATTGGTCACCAAGCCACTGCTGGCGCCCGCGGCCTGACTGGCAGAATGCGGTCCCCCGGGCGGCCTGCGCCGCCCTTTGGAGTAGACCCCTTGTTGAGACTGCTGCGCGTGTTGCTGGCCGGCTGCTTGCTTTGGCTGGAGGGCGCGGCATGGGCGGGCTTGCCGGAGGTGGTTGAGTCGATCAAGCCCTCGGTGCTGGCCATCGGCAGCTACAACGCCCTGAAGAGTCCGCGCTTCACCTTCCACGGCAGCGGCTTCGTGGTCGGCAACGGCAATCTGGTGATCACCAACGCCCACGTGCTGCCCAGCGGCGTGGCCGTCGACCTCGATGCCAAGCTGATGGTGCTGCTGCCGCGCGGGAAGGACAGCCCGGAATTGCGTGCTGTCACGGTGCTGGACAGCGATCCGCTCCATGACCTGGCGCTGCTGAAGGTGGATGGCACAGCCTTGCCGGCGCTGAAGCTCGGCGATTCGGCCACCGTCCGCGAAGGGCAGTCGATCGCGCTGATGGGCTTCCCGATTGCCGGGGTGCTGGGTTTCCGTCATGTGACGCACCACGGCATCGTCTCCTCGCTGACCGCGGTGGCCCTCCCGGCGCCCACCTCGCGCCAACTCGACGAGCGAGCCGTGCGCCAGCTGCGCCAGGGCGCTTTCGAGCTGTTCCAGCTCGACGCCATCGCCTATCCCGGCAACAGCGGCGGCCCGGTATTCGATCCCGAGACCGGGGCCGTGCTGGCGGTGCTGAACATGGGCCTGCTGAAGGGCACACGCGAATCGGCGCTGAGCCAGCCCACCGGCATCAGCTATGCCATTCCGGTGCGGTACGCGGCCGACCTGCTGGCCAATCGTTGAGCACTTTGTTCAGCTTGCAGCGACATCACGACAGGGATCTCGACAGAGTGTGACATCGGTCGCGCGCACCCCTCAAGGCCGGGGTTGTCGCGCTGGAATTCGGCTGCTTACAGTGGCGTCCGACCTGAAACAGCACCAGGCCTCATGTCATTGCCGTGGCATCTGCGTGGGGCATAACGAGCAAGCAAGACCAGCGGCAGGGTAGTGCCGCACCGGAGTAACCGATCGAGATCGGGTGAGCGCCAGTGGACAGGCTGTCATTCATCGCAAGCTGGCGGGAGAACCAATGATTCGCGTTTTCAACCACTATCTGCACGCCTGGACCCTGCGCCGCATCCTGTTCGACGTGGGCCTTGCCCTGCTCGCACTGGCTGCGGTGATGATGGTGCAAGGCGGTGGCATGAACGTGCCGATGCCGCTGGCAGGAACGCAGGTGCTGGGCCTGGCGGTCGGCATGTTCGTCATCAACAGCCTGTCGGGTCTGTACCAGCGCTCGTCGCAGCGCAGCCTCGTCGAATCGTGCCTGCGCGCCGCCTTGGCGTTGGTGCTGGCGCTGGCATTGACCTACCAGGTCTTCGCGATGCTGCCGCTGGAGTTTTCCAACATGGCGGCGGTGCGCGTCTCTGCGATGCTGGTGATCTCGATGGTGATCGTGCGCCGCGTGTTCGTGGGCCATTGGACCGGCCAGACGCGCACCAGCAACCGTGTGCTGATCTTCGGCGCCGGCCAGGCCGCGCAGATGGTGGGCGCCACGCTGAAGAAGTCAGATCCGTTGGCCAAGATCGTCGGCTATTTCCCGGGCCCGAACGAAAAGCAGCCGATGGTGCCCGAGGCCGAGCGCCTGGGCGGCCAGCGCTCGCTGAGCGAGACCGCGCGCCAGCTCGGCGTGGACGAGATCGTCGTCGCGCTGACCGAACGTCGGTCCGGCAGCATGCCGATGCGCGAGCTGCTCGACTGCAAGCTGGCCGGCATCCGCGTGTTCGACATCACCACCTACTTCGAGCGCATGCTCGGCCAGATTCGAATCGACTATGTCAATGCCGGCTGGCTGATCTTCGGCGACGGATTCAACCAGGGCCTGGCTCGCAGCCTGGTCAAGCGTGCGTTCGACATCCTGTGTTCGCTGGTGCTGATCCTGGTGTCGGCACCGGTCATGCTCCTCACGGCGATCGCCATCAAGCTCGAGAGCCGTGGCCCGATCTTCTACCGCCAGGAGCGCGTCGGCGCCAACAGCCGCGTGTTCAAGGTCACCAAGTTCCGCAGCATGCGCACCGATGCCGAGAAGGACGGCAAGCCGGTCTGGGCCTCGGCGCAGGACAGCCGCGTCACCCGGATCGGCAACATCATCCGCAAGACGCGCATCGATGAGCTGCCGCAGCTGTTCAACGTGCTGAAGGGCGAGATGAGCCTGGTCGGGCCGCGCCCCGAGCGGCCGTACTTCGTCGAGCAGCTGACTCAGGAGATCCCGTACTATGCCGTCCGACACAGCATCAAGCCGGGCGTCACGGGGTGGGCACAGGTCAAGTATCAGTACGGCTCGACGGTCGAAGACTCGGCGGAGAAGCTGCAGTACGACCTGTACTACGTCAAGAACCATTCGCTGTTCCTCGACTTCGTGATCCTGTTCGAGACGGTCGGCGTGGTGCTGACGGGCAAGGGCGCACGCTGAGCCATGCCAACGCCGCGCTGACGAGCGGCGAAGCCTTGTCGACGCGGCCACGAATCGGGGGCCGACGCGCTTGGACGAGATGAGCAGCCTCGCGCCGTGGGGATTCGCCCTGGCGGCGGTCGCGAGCACGATCTTCGCGTTGTACCTTCTGCGCGCCAGCCCGCTGGCGACGTGGCGGGATCCGGCTGCGGCCACCTTCCTGGCCGCCCTGCTGGCCACCGCGGCCTGGGGCACGTCGGCGGCCATTGACGCCTATTCGCCATGGAAGATCAGCACCGCGATCACCGTGGCGCTCGACATGGTGCGCTACGGGCTGTGGCTCCTGCTGCTCCTGCTGCAGTTGCCGGCGGTTGGCGGTGGCACGCGCCGTTGGCGCCCGAGCCTGCTGCGTTCCGCCGTGCTGCTGGTGTGGGTCTCGGCGTCGATCTGCAACATCGCGGCCATCTACCAATCCGGTCTGCGCACCGCGGCGGTCACCACGGGCCTGGGCCTCGGCGTGGTCGGCCTGGTGCTGCTCGAACAGCTGTTTCGCAACCAGACCGAAGACGGGCGCTGGAACGCCAAGCCGGTGTGCGTGGCCCTCGGCTTCAACTTCGCGTTCGACATCTACCTGTATACCGAAGCCGTGATGTTCGGCCAGTTCGACCCGGACGCCCTGAACTTGCGAGGCATGGTCTACGCGGCGACCCTGCCGCTGTTGTTCATTGCCTCGCGGCGCCAGTCGACCTGGATCAGCCGGCTCAAGCTGTCGCGCAGCGCTGCGTTCTACTCGGCCTCGCTGCTGCTGATCGGCGGCTATCTGCTGTTCTTTGCGGCCGTCGGCTACTACGTGCGCTATTTCGGTGGCGACTGGGGTCGGGTGATGCAGTTGGCGCTGCTGATCCTGGCACTGCTGATGCTGGCTGTCGTGGTGCTGTCCGGCGCGGTCCGCTCGCGCCTGCGCGTCTTCCTCAGCAAGAATTTCTTCACCTATCGCTACGACTACCGTGGTGAATGGCTTCGCGTCACCGCCATGCTGTCGAGCAAGTCGGCTCCGCAGGATGTCGGTGTGCTCGTGATCCGAAGCCTGGCCGACCTGGTGGAGTGCCCTTCGGGCAGCCTGTGGACGCTCGATCTCGACGGGGCCGCGATGGTACCGGCTGCACGCTGGAACGTACCCGAGATCAGCGAGCGTGAGCCCGCCGATTCGCCCTTCTGCAACTTCCTGCGCCAGCACCAGTGGATCATCGACATCGACGAGTTCCGTGCCCAGCCGCGCCGCTATGGTGAACTGACGATGCCGCTGTGGCTCGTCACCAGTCCTCATGCCTGGCTCGTGATTCCGCTGCTGGTGGCGGACGAACTCACCGGCTTCGTCGTGCTCTCACAGCCGCGCGCGCGCGTCGAGCCGAACTGGGAGGTGCGTGACCTGCTGAAGATCGCGGCACGCCAGGCCGCCGCCTTCCTGGCACAGATGCAGGCCACCGAGGCCTTGCTGGAGGCGCGCAAGTTCGACGCCTTCAATCGCATGTCGGCCTTCGTCGTGCACGACCTGAAGAACATCGTGACCCAGCTCTCGCTGATGCTCAAGAACGCACGGCGATTTGGCAGCAACCCGGAGTTCCAGCAGGACATGCTGCTCACGATCGAGAGCTCGCTGGACAAGATGCGGCAGATGATGCTGCAGTTGCGAGAAGGCGCAAAACCCGTGGGAGCCACCTCCGGCGTTGAGCTTCAGCCGCTGCTGCAGCGACTCGTCGACGCCGTGGCCCGGCGAGGGCGCGCTTGCGAATTGCAGGTGCTCGACCCGGTGGCCACACGGGGCGACGAGTCCCGCCTCGAACGTGTGCTGGGCCACCTTGTGCAGAATGCCCTTGATGCCACGCCGCCATCGGGTAAGGTCTGGGTCCGGCTCCAGCAGTCGGCCGGTCGGGCGATGATGGTGATCGGTGACACGGGCCGAGGTATGTCTCAGGAGTTCATCCAGACTCGCCTGTTCCGGCCGTTCAATACCACCAAGGAGGGCGGCATGGGCATCGGAGCCTTCGAGAGCTTCCAGTACGTGAAGGAGCTCGGCGGCACGATCGAGGTCCACAGCGAGCCGGGCCGGGGGTCCGAGATCACGGTGCTGCTGCCGATCCTCGACTCACGGCGGGTCACCGACCTGCAGATGACCAGCGAACAATGAGCGCCGCGAACACCCAGCCCCTGCTGATCGTCGAGGATGACCTGGCGCTGCAGAAGCAGATCAAGTGGTCGCTCGACAAGTTCGACTCGGTGACCGCCTCGGATCGCGAAAGCGCATTGGCGCAGTTCCGTCGCCACAAGCCGCCTGTGGTGACGATGGACCTCGGCTTGCCGCCCGACCCGGATTCGGTGTCCGAAGGGTTCGCGCTGCTGCAGCAACTGCTGGAGCTCGATCCCGACGTCAAAGTCATCGTCCTCACGGGCCAGAACGACCAGGCCAATGCCCTGCGTGCCGTGGCGCTTGGCGCCTACGATTTCTTCGCCAAGCCGTTCGAGCCCGAATTGCTCGAACTGACCATCAATCGAGCCTTCCGACTCTTCGAACTGCAACGCGAGAACCGCCGCCTGCAGGCATTGCATCAGCCGGACGCGCTGGCCGGCCTCGTCACGCGCGATCCGGAGATGCTGCGCATCTGCCGTCTCATCGAGCGGGTCGCGGCCAGCGATGCCACGGTGCTGCTGCTTGGCGAGAGCGGCACCGGCAAGGAAGTGCTCGCCCAGGGCCTGCACCAGGCCTCCAAGCGGCAGGGGCGCTTCGTCGCGATCAACTGTGCGGCGATTCCCGAGGCCTTGCTGGAAAGCGAACTGTTCGGCTATGAGCGCGGCGCGTTCACCGGTGCGTCGAAGATGACCGTCGGCAAGATCGAAACGGCCAACGGCGGCACGTTGATGCTCGACGAGATTGGCGACCTGCCGCATCCGCTGCAGGCCAAGCTTCTTCGCTTCCTGCAGGAGCGCAAGATCGAACGCATCGGGGGCCGCCAGGAGATCGCCATCGACGTGCGGGTGGTGTGTGCCACGCACCAGGACCTGAAGGCGCTGATTGCCGATGGACGCTTCCGCGAGGACCTGTTCTACCGACTGGCGGAGATCGTGGTCGACATTCCGCCGCTGCGCTCGCGCCAGGGTGACGCGGTGCTGCTGGCCCACGCGTTCCTCCGGCGCTTTTCACAAGAGCAGCGGCGAGGTCACATGACGTTCACCGACGAGGCCTTGCGTGCCATCGAGCGCTCGCCGTGGTCAGGCAATGTCCGCCAGTTGCAGAACTCGGTGAAGCGGGCGGTGATCATGGCCGAAGGCAGCATGATCACGCTGGGTGACATCGGACTGCCGCGAAGCGACGCGGCAGAAGGCACCGCGTCGGAGGGCGACGCGACCGACCTGACCTTGAGCGCGATCCGCGAGGCCGCCGAGCGACGTGCCGTCCTGGCCGCGCTGGCGCGTACCGACGGCAACATCCTGAAAGCGGCGGAACTGCTCGGTGTCAGCCGTCCAACGCTCTACGACCTGATGCATCGCTTGTCGATCAAGTAGCAGCGCTCGGCTTGATGGCCGAGCGCCGCGGGCGTCAGATCGACTTCAGGAGCGCCTCCACCTCGCCCTGGCCGCCGAACTTGTCGCCCAGCTTGAGCAGCTTTTCCAGTTCGGCACGGGCGGCGGCCTTGTCGCCCGACTTGATCAGGCTCTTCGCCAGGTTCAGGCGGTAGCCGGGCACGTTGGGCGCGGCATCGACAGCCTTGCGCTGCCATTCGATCGCCTGGGGCAGCTTGTTCTCCTGCAGCAGCGCACTGCCCAGGGTGTCCATCACGGCCGGACGATTGGGCGTCAGCTGGTTGGCGCGCTGAGCGAATTCGGCGGCACCGGGCTTGCCCTGCTGCAGCAGCAACCAGGCGAGGTTGTTCAGTGATGATGCGTCGTCTGGACGCAGACCGATCACCGCACGGTAGTGCCGTTCGGCGGCGGCATAGTCGCGTTTTTCGATCGCAACCGCCCCCATGCTGGCCATGAACGCGGCGTCTCGCGGCTGTTGCTTCAGCCAGTCGGCGGCAAAGCGTTCAGCCTCGGCCTGTTGCCCGGCCATCAGTTGGAGGGTGTAGACCTTCAGCGCGATCTCGGTCGCGCGCTGGCGCTCGAGGGCAGTCTTGGCGGCGGCGAGTGCCGGCTGCCACTTTTGCTGCTTGGCCAGGACCTCGCTCTCGAACAGGTATCCTGCTGGCGCTTTCGGGTGCTGCTTCTGAACGGCGCGCGCGATCTCCAGCGCCTGGTCCATGCGCTTGTCGGCGAGGGCCAGGGCTAGCAGCCGGCGGTGGGCATCGAGCAGACCGGGGTAGATCTCCAGCGCCTTGTAGAGCGTTCGCGTTGCGGCTGGTGTGTCCTTGGCGCTGATGTACGCGTCGGCCAGCGCCAGCAGCGGTTGCGTCGCCTTGGGCTGTGCCGCCACCAGGCGACCGTAGGTCGAAATGGCCTGCTGGGTGTCGCCGTTGGCGAGTTCCGCCCGGCCCAGCGCCGAGAGCGCGATCGGGTTGTCCCGCAGCGCGGCCACGGCTTCCTGGGCGACCGTCACGGCGGCCTTGTTGTTGCCCTGGGCCAGCAGGTGATCAACCAGCATCACACGCGGCGCCAGTTCGGTGGCGTTCTGGCGGATCGCGTTCTGCAGCATGGCCTCGATTTCGGAGGCCGGCGCACCTGTTCGTGTGCGCAAGGTCACCAGCGACACCAGGGCCCGCATGTTCTGCGGCTCGCGCGCCAGCACGTCCTCGAAACGCTTGCGCGCCTGATCGGGCTTGTTTTCCACCAGATCGATGCTGGCCAGATCCGCGACGGCCGGAAAAAACGCCGGATCGATCGACACCGCCTTGTCGAAGGCCGTCCGCGCGCCTGCCCAGTCCTTGCGCAACATGAGAATGCGGCCGCGCAAATGGTACGGCGAGGGGCGGTTCGGCACCTTGGCCTGCAGTTTGTCGACTGCCTGCAGGGCCGCGTCGAGCTCGTTGCGGCGCATGCGTGCCCCAATGAGCGCGAGGTCGGCGAAGGTCGTGGAGTCATGGGCCGCGACGGTTTCGAGCTGCGCAAACCCGGCGCCGTAGTTGCCCTTCGCGATCTGCGTCAAGGCCAGGGCCGTCTGCACCTTGGAGTCCGACGGGTTGGTCTTGGCCGCTTCCGCAAACAAGGCCTCGGCCTTGTGAGGCTCGCCGAGCAAGAGGTTCGACTCGGCCGCCAGCGCCAGTGCTTCGGCCGGCGGATGGGCTTCCTCGAGCAGCGGGCGCAGGGTGGCGAGTGCCCGCTCGGGCTGCCCGTTGCGGTTGTAGGTTTCAGCCAGCAGACGCCGGGCAAACAGCAGTCCCGGGGCCAGCTGCAGGGCCTTGCTCAGATGCGTCTCGGCAAGGGCCGGCGAGCCGCCAGCGGCTTCGATCGCACCGGCGAGCTGCAGCAGGCGAGGGCTGTCAGGGCCCACGCGCAGCAACTGCTGCGTCAGTTCGCGGGCCCGCTTGTAGTCCTTCTCCGCGAGCGCGACTTGGGCCTCGTAGAAACGAGTCTCGGCATGATCCGGAAGCGCCTTCTTCAAGGCGGCAAACTGGGTCTTGAAGCCGTTGACATCGCGGCGCTGCAGGTAGATGGCCAGCAGCGCAGCATGGGCCGGCAGGTACTTCGAATCGACCGCAAGCGTTTGCTGGAATGCCTGGATGGCGCCGGCGGCGTCCGACTTGCCGCTCCACAGCAGTTCGCCCAGGAGCTGCAGCGCTTCGCGGTTCTTGGCATCGTCCGCGATGAGGCTGCGGACGAGTTTCAAGGCACCATCGAAGTCCTTGCTTTGTGCGGCGGAGCGTGCCTCTAGCAGTCGGGCCGCACTGTTCTTGGGGTCGAGCTGCAGCGCGGTCTTCACCGAGGTCTGGCTGGGCTCGCGCAGGCCTTGCGCGGCATACGCGGTGGCCAGCGCGACGCTCAACTCGGCGGCGGCCCGAGGATCGGTGAGCTTCGCATTGCCATAGAGCTCGACAGCCTTCTTGGCCTGGCCGGTGGCGACCATCGACTTGACCAGCGAAGGCAGCAATGCGTTCGGGTCATGCTTGAGCTCGGCTGCACGGGCCAGTTCCTGCGCCGCGGCCGCGTAGTCACCCGTCTTCAGGAGCGCATCGCCGAGCAGGAAGCGCGCCTCGGCAGACTTGGGGTCCTGCTGCAGTGCATTCTTCAATTGAACGATGGCCGTCCGGCGATCGTTCTTGGCCAAGGCGGCCTTCGCCGCGGCGATCTGCTGTTCCTTGGATTCGTTGGGGCCGCAACCAGTGGCAACGACGACCAACACGCTGGCGCTGAGGGCGGCGGCAAGGCGCCAGTGGGGAGTGTGCAAGATGCGGGTTTCCTGTTGACGACCGCCGGGGCCGGCTTGCCCCCGGCATTTTGACCGATGCTTGGCAACCTGCCGGGTGGCCCCGGCCGGTCGGCGGGATGCGGGTCGGTGATCTTTACCAGCCTGTCACGGGAGGTCAACGGCCGCGTCTTGCAGATACTCAAGGAGTCGTGCATTCCTGGCCAATCCATGGGATGCGCGGCAGGGGTTCCGAGGCGCGGTCTGAGTGTCGGAGGTTTTTACAGTCGCCGGAGCTGCTGGGCGGATGTGGGTTGTTCACCGATCGGGGTCGGGCATTTAGTCCATACAAAACAATAGGTTAGGCTCGTTCTTCGAGCCGCTCGGTTGGTTGGCACGGTTGGTGCTACTTAGTTGCCAGGTCAGGGCGAGGTCTGGCAATGACCGACAGCCTCACCACTTAGCTACAGGAGCCCCACATGTCTATTTCTCTGTTCAAGCGTCTCTCGGTGGTGGCCGGAATCGGCCTGCTGGGTGCGTCCAGCGCCGTGCTGGCGTCCCCCACCTGCCCGGAAACCAACGATCCGGCTGCCGACTACAAGTGCGTGTTCATCAATACCGGTGTCGACAAGTACGGCTCTGGCACGACCACGCAAGCGTTCTACGAGCTCGGCATCACCGGCACGCTGGCGACTTCGCTCTACTACCTGAACAACCAGGGCGTGGTTGGTCTCGGCTCGCAAGTCGTCGACACCAATCGCAAGAGCGTGATCAACGGCGCCGGCTTCGTTGGCAGCAACAACTACACCACGCTGGCTAATCCCGGCGGCGCTCCGCTGGTCAACATCAACGACACGGCCAACACCGCGCAGAAGAACATCGATTCGTTCAACGCGCTGACGACCATTCAGGACACGCAAGGCCTGAACGTCAATTTCGGCGGCACGAACCCGCTGAACGGCTTCTCGCTGACGTATGACTACATGCTGAACGGCACGCTGGGCGCCAGCGGTCCTTCGTTCTCGAGCGGCGATTTCGCTGTCTACTACGATGACCTGTCGACGGTTGCTGACGAGCACATCCAAGTGCTGCGCGTCAACATCACCGGCTCGACGCTGAACGCTGCCAACCTCGATCTGCTGGGCAACATCAGCTTCGACTTCGACAACAACGGCACCAACGACTGCACGACCACGTTCTGCCAGAACTTCTGGAACTTCCAGTCGGGTCCGCAGAACTGGTACTCGCTGGCCCAGCAGAACGTGGCGATCTCGTTCCACCTGGACACCAACGTGAACCCGCCGATCCCGACCGCTGACCAACTGGCGATCGGCGCCAACGGCGGCAACGGCCCGTTTGCCCGCCAGACCACGCTGGATTCGAGCGTGCGCTTCAATGTGCCGGAGCCGGGTTCGCTGGCCCTGGTCGGTCTGGCGCTCGTCGGTCTGGCCGGTGGCACGCTGCGCCGCTCGCGCAAGGCCTGAAGTCACTGCCTGACGCTCTTGAAAGCCCCTGCGGTGCAAGCCGCAGGGGCTTTTTGTCGTTCGGCCGCGGCGGCGGTGGTTCGGACGCGGGCTGATCGATACACTGCCGGCCATGTTCGATTACAGCGACGCGTTCTCACGCAACATTGGCTGGCTCGCTACGGATGAGCAGCAGCGGCTGCGCCAGGCGCGGGTGGCCATTGCCGGCATGGGCGGCGTCGGCGGCGCGCACCTGATCACGCTCGCGCGTCTGGGCATTGCGCGCTTCGCGATCGCCGATTTCGACGAGTTCTCGGTCCACAACTTCAATCGGCAGGCGGGCGCCTTCATGTCCACCGTGGGCCAACCCAAGGCGGAGGTGATGGCGCGGATGGCTCTGGACATCAATCCCGACGCCGAGATCCGTCGATTCGATGATGGCGTCACCGCAGAGAACCTCGATCGGTTCCTCGACGGCGTGGATGTCTATGTCGACGGTATCGACTTCTTCGCGATCGAGGCTCGCCGCATGGTGTTTGCGGCCTGCCATGCGCGGGGTATCCCTGCGCTGACGGCTGCGCCGCTCGGCATCGGTGCGTCGTTGCTGTACTTTGACCCCGCCGGCATGAGCTTCGAGCGGTACTTCCAACTGGAGGGACGGGGTCGCAACGAACAGTTTGCGCGTTTCATCGCCGGCCTCTCGCCCGCCATGCTTCAGCGCAACTATCTCGCTCAGCCGGACGCCGTGAACTTTGCAGAGCAGCGTGGTCCATCGACGGTGATGGCCTGCGATCTGTGCGCAGGCCTCATGGGAACCTCGGTCATGAAGTTGCTGCTCAAGCGCGGCCCATTGCGCCCGGCGCCCTGGGCACTGCAGTTCGACGCCTATCGCCAGCGACTGAAGTGGACTTGGCGGCCGTGGGGCAATGCCAACCCGTTGCAGTGGCTGCTGTTGCGACTGATTCGACCGCGCCTGAACCTGGGTGCCTAGAAGGATGCTGTGGAGCGAGGCGATGGAAGAACCCGTGGCGCTGCTTGACGGCGTCGAGAAGTCGTACCAGATGGATGACGTACAGGTGCCGGTGCTGCGCAAGGTGGACCTCGTCATCCGGCCTGGGCTGTTCACCGTCCTGCTCGGCCCCTCAGGCAGTGGCAAGACGACGCTGCTCAACCTGCTGGGTTGCATCGATCGGCCCGACAAGGGCGAGATCCAGGTCGCTGGTCAGGCGATCGACCGTCTGTCGGACGACGAGCTGTCGGATTTTCGCGGCAGTCACATCGGCTTCGTGTTCCAGAACTTCAACCTCGTGCCGGTGCTCACGGCAGCGGAGAACGTCGAGTACCCACTCGTCCTCGCCGGGATGGAGCCAGAGCGGCGGCGACGCCGGGTACGGCGGCTTCTCGATGCCGTCGGGCTGGCCGACCGTGCCAACAATCGCCCGGGTCAACTCTCGGGTGGCCAGCGGCAGCGGGTGGCGATTGCGCGCGCGCTGGCCCGCAAACCGAAGCTCGTGCTGGCCGATGAGCCGACGGCCAACCTGGACAGCCAGACGGGTGCAGCCATCCTGGCGCTGATGCGCCAGATGCAGGAAGCCTTCAATATCTCGTTCGTGTTCTCGTCGCACGACCACAACCTGATCAATGCCGCGGACGACTTGATCATCCTGCGCGATGGGGTCATCCAGTCCATCAAGCGCAAGCCTCCTGGTGCTGCAGCGGCGGGAGCCGAGGACGCGGGGGACACGCTGTCATGAGCATGCGGCGATGGCGCCTGCCGACACGCGAGGCGCTCGGGCGTTTCTGGGGCGACCTGCAGCTCGCCGCCCGCAACCTGCTGCGCAACCGGCGGCGCTCGGCCTCCACGCTGTTTGCGTTGGCGATCGGCTTGACCGCCATCCTGCTCTTTGGCGGCTTCAAAGCGAATATTCGCTACAGCATGATCACGACCCACGTGCGCGCGGGCGGTCATCTGCAGGTCCAGCACCGGGACTTCTACCTCTACGGCACGGGCAATCCGACCGTCTATGGGATACCGCGCTACGGCGAGCTGGTGGAAGCGATCAAGCGTGATCCGGAGCTGTCGCAGATGGTGGCGATGGTGACGCCGCGCCTGCAGTTGGGCGGGGTGGCGGGCAATTTCGACGCGGGCGTCTCGTCAACGGTGCTGGGAGTTGCCTACGTGCCGGAAGATGTGAATCGGATGCGGGCCTGGAACGAGTTCTCGGTGACGCTGGCAGACCACCCCTTCCGCCTCGAAGGGGCGGCGAGCGACGCTGCGGTGATTGGCATGGGCGTCGCCCGCGTGCTCCAGCTGTGCGGGCGCCTGAAGGTGGCGAATTGCCCCCAGCCGCAGTCGGCAGAGCCGTCGTCGACCGGCCCTGCCAAGGCGCTGCCGGCGGACATCGCCGCGCTCGCCGGCCTTGGTGGGCCGGCGCCCGCCGGCAATGGCGCCGGCGGCGCGCGCGTCGAGCTGCTGTCCAGCAGCGGCCGTGGCGCGCCCAACGTGGCAGCCTTGAACGTCGTCGCAGCCGAGGATCAGGGCATCAAGGAGCTCGACGAAGTCACCGTCATCCTGCAGCTGGCCTATGCGCAGCGACTGGTCTACGGGCGCAATGAGCCGAGAGTGACCGCCATCATGGTGCAGCTGAAGCACACCGCAGACATGGCGGTTGCCCAGCGCCGGCTCGAGGCCTTGTTGAGTCAGCGGCCAAGCGGTGGGCCGCCGCTGGCGGTGCGCACGTTCCAGGAGCTGAACCCCTTCTATGGACAGGCCGTGCAACTGTTCGACGTGATCTTCGGCTTCATCTTCACGCTCATCGGCGGCATCGTCCTGTTCACCGTGAGCAACACGATGAACGCAGCCGTCGTCGAGCGGACAGTCGAGATCGGCACCCTGCGCGCGATCGGCCTGCGCCGCGGCAGCCTGCAGCGACTGTTCGTCATGGAGGGCTGCCTGATCGGATTCTGCGGGGCGCTGACCGGCATCGTGGCTGGCCTGGCGATCGGCTGGCTGGTCAATCACGCAGGCATCACGTGGCAGCCTCCGGCCAGCTCCGATGTGATTCCGCTGCACCTGAAGATCGCCGGCGAGAATGCAACCCTCTTCGGCACCGCGTTCGGACTGATGATCGTGGCCATGGTCTCTGCCTGGTGGCCTTCGTACCGCGCCGCGCGGCTCAATGTGGTGGAGGCGCTCCGACATGCCTGATTTGCTGACCCGTCGCAGTGCCGTCGTCCTGGCGGCAGGCAGCCTCGCAGCAGCGGCCTTCGCCGCCACCGATCCGCGTGCGGTGCTGTCCGCCAGTGACGCCATTCGCAATCCCGCGCGGCCGTTTCGTGTCGTCGTCACGATGACGGAGTTCGAGAAGGGCCAGCAGGTCAACACCAGCACGCTGGTGAGCTATGCGCGCACCCTCGAGAAGGGCGGGCAGTTCGCGAGCGTCCTGCGCTTCACGCAGCCGGCGCGCGACGCGGGCAAGGTGCTGTTGAAGAATGGCAGCGACCTGTGGTTCTACGATCCTGGCACCAAGTCGTCGGTTCGCATATCGCCCCAGCAGCGCCTCATGGGTCAGGCGTCGAATGGCGATGTCGTCACCGTCAACTTCGAGCGCGATTACACGCCGGTGATCGAAGCTGAAGAGAATGTGGTCGATGGCGAGCGCAAGCAGCGTCGCTCGAGGCGACTCAAGCTCACCGCGGCCAACGACGACGCCAGCTACGCCGGCATCGAACTGTGGGTGGACGCCGACACCTCGGCGCCGCTCAAGGCGAAGTTTTACGCCGATTCAGGTCGCCTGCTGAAGACCGCGTACTATCGCAGGTATCAGCAGCAGCTCGGCGCGGAGCGTCCCACGGAAACCGTGATCGTGGATGGGCTGGATCCCCAATCGATCACCGTCGTTCGACTGACGGACTTCTCGGCGCGCGACATCCCTGTCCAATGGTTCCAGCGCGACTACTTGCCCCGTTTCACCGCGGAATGAATGCCGGGCCGATTGCCATCAGGCCATCCGCCTGGATGCTGGCGGGGGTGATGCTGGCGTGCGCGGGCGCGGCCTTTGCGGCAGAAGACGAATTGCCGAGCCTGCCGGAACCGAGCGCGACACCCGCTGGCGCGCAGCCGGCCTTGCGTCTGCTGGTCGAGGGCGCCGTGGGCAGCGTTGACCTGCGCGGCGCCGAGCGCAAGGACCTTCACCGCGGCGCCGTGGATCTGCGCTACGAGCGTAGCTGGGGTCCGTGGCGCGTTGCCTTTTCCGATCGGCTGGACGACTTCCATCCTGTGCCGGCGGGCGAGCGCTCCACGCGCAACAGCTTGCGCGAGCTTCGGGCGGGCTGGACCGGCGAGTCCGTCACCCTCGAGGCTGGCCGCGTCAATCTGCGCAACGGGCCGGCGTTTGGGTACAACCCCACCGACTATTTCCGCGAATCGGCGCTGCGCACGGTCACGACGGCCGATCCGGTGGCCTTGCGCGAGAACCGGCTGGGCACGGTGATGCTGACCGGTACGGTGCTGGGCAGCTCGGGCAGCGCGTCACTCTCGCTGGCCCCGGAGATCCGGCACGCTCGCAGCGACGCACCGCTGTCGGCCGACCTTGGGCGCACCAATCACACCGATCGCGCATTGCTCACCCTCTCCAGCGCTGCCTCGCAGCGGGTGAACGGGCAATTGCTGGTGTTTGGCGAGACCGGCCGAGGCACCCAGATCGGCGTCAATGCCACGGCGCTGGTGAGCGACGCGCTGGTCGCCTATGGCGAGGCCAGCACCGGCCGGGACACCGACCTGCTGCAGGAGGCCCTCGGTCAGTCCGGACCCCAGCGTCGGTTGCAGCGCGCCAGCATCGGATTCACCTACACCTTCCCCACGCGCCTGTCGCTCACGCTGGAAGGCGAGTACAACGGTGCTGGCCTCGATCGGTCACAGTGGCAGGCGTTGAAGGCCGGCGGTCCGGGCGCCTACGCGCGATTTGTCGACCTGACACAGTCAAGCCTCGAGATCGGGTCACGGCGCGCATGGATAGCGCATGTTGCCCAGAAGGACGCAGGCCTCAAGAACCTCGATGTGAGCGCATTTGTTCGTGGCAATGCGGTCGACCACAGTCGGCTGCTGTGGGCAGAGGCTCGCTACCACTGGAACAAGTTCGATGCCGCATTGCAGTGGCAGCGCTTTTCCGGGCGTGCAGACAGTGAATTCGGCTCCTATCCCTACCGACAGGTGCTTCAGCTCATCGGCGTCTGGTATTTCTGACCATCATGTCCCGGCGAAGAAGCGCCGGGAATCGAGTGCTTGAGCAGCCGGGAAGCGAGCGCAGCCCGGTATCCGCAGATCGTCGACTGGCCCAGCGTTAAATTTTGCTTGTGTGCCCGTGCTGCTCTGCAGCAGCGTGCTGCTTGCGCATGGTTCGCTGTGTCATGATCCCAGAATTCATGCCGCGTAGCAGGTGACTTTGCCGCGCCAAGCTGGCGGAGCCGCCCGGTCCGGCGACACCCGAATGTGACTTCATCCCAGTCGGTTAGGGGGAGATATGCTGACTCAATCCATTGCAAGCCTGACACGGCACCTCAACGCGCTGTGCGTGCTCGGTCTCACGCTGTTGCTCGGCGCTTGCGCTTCGCAGAACTTCCCGCCTGCGCCGGCAAAGGCCGATGTCAACGACTACAACTACGTGATCGGCGCGGGTGACAGCGTCAGCATCAACGTCTGGCGCAACCCCGAGCTGTCGATGGCGGTCCCGGTGCGGCCCGACGGCAAGATTGCCGCGCCTCTGATCGATGAGATCGTCGCGCAGGGCAAGACCCCGGTGCAACTGGCGCGCGATGTCGAAAAGACGCTGTCGAAGTACGTGCGCGATCCAATCGTCACCGTCATCGTGACGGGGTTCACCGGCCCCTACAGCGAGCAGATCCGCGTGGTCGGCGAGGCCGCCAAGCCGCAGGTGCTGGCCTTCAAGCAGAACATGACGGTGCTTGACGTGATGATCGCCGTCGGCGGCCTGACCGACTTCGCCAACGGCAATGCGGCCACCATCGTTCGCGCGTCCGAGGGCAACAAGCAGTACTCGATTCGGCTGCGCGACCTGCTCAAGCGCGGCGATGTCTCCGCCAACGTCGAGATGAAGCCGGGCGACATCCTGATCATTCCGCAGAGCCTGTTCTAAGGTTGCGGCCCGGCCTGAATCGACTTCATCGCGAGCTGTCATGGAAGAACTGATTGCGCAGCTGACAACCATCCTGCGGCGGATGTGGAAGTTCCGCTGGCCTGCCCTGCTGGCGGCCTGGCTGGTCAGCGCGGCCGGCGCGGTGGTGGTCTACAAGATCCCCGACCAATACGAGGCCAGCGCCCGGATCTACGTCGACACGCAGTCGATCCTGAAACCCTTGATGTCGGGCCTGACGGTCCAGCCCAACGTCGAGCAGCAGGTCGGTATGCTGAGTCGCACGCTGATCAGCCGGCCCAATGTCGAGAAGCTCGTGCGCATGGCCGACCTCGACCTCAAGAACACCAACAAGGGCGACCAGGAAGCGCTGATCGAGCGGCTGACGAAGACGCTGGAGGTGCGCAGCACGGGCCGCGACAACCTGTACACGCTGAGCTTCCGCGATTCGGACCGGGAGAAAGCCAAGCGGGTGATCCAGTCGCTGGTGTCGATCTTCGTCGAGTCCAGCCTGGGCGCGACCCGCAAGGACACGGATTCGGCCAAGGTCTTCCTCAACGAGCAGATCAAGAGCTACGAGGCCAAGCTCGAAGAAGCCGAGACGCGGCTCAAGGAGTTCCGCCTGCGCAATCTGGACACGCAATCGGCCGATGGACGCGATTCGGCGGCGCGCCTGGGCGAGATCAGCAAGCAACTGGAGCAGGCGCGGCTCGAACTGCGTGAGGCCGAGAACGCCCGCGACGCCGCCAAGCAGCAGCTGGCCGCCGAAAAACAGGGCAGCTCCAGCGTGACGCAGAGCCTGCTGCAGGAATCGGCCGTCAACATCTCGACGCCCGAGATCGACGCACGCATCAACGAGCAGAAGCGCAACCTCGACGCGCTGCTGCAGCGCTACACCGATCAGCACCCCGACATCGTCAGCACACGTCGCCTGATCAAGGACCTCGAAGACCAGAAGAAGAAGGAAGTGGCCGAACAGCGCAAGCTGATGCTCAGCACGCCCGGCTCCGTCAAGTCGTCTGAAGGCGGCCTGGCGGCGCAGGAGCTCAATCGGCTGCTGGCGAGTTCCGAAGTGCAGGTCGCTTCGTTGAAGGCTCGTGTGGCCGAGTATTCATCGCGCTATGCCCAGGCGCGAGCCTCGCTGAAGACCGCGCCCCAGATCGAGGCCGAGGCGGCCCAGCTGAATCGCGACTACGCGATCATCAAGAAGAACTACGAGGACCTGGTGTCGCGTCGGCAATCGGCCGTGATGTCGGGTGACCTGGATGTGGCGTCCGGCGTGGCTGACTTCCGGTTGATTGATCCGCCGCGGGTGACCCCGCAGCCGGTCTCGCCGAATCGCTTCATCCTCTATCCGCTGGCCCTGCTCGCAGCACTGGGCGTGGCGGTCTTCGTGGCCTTTGCGGCCAGCCAGCTCCGGCCGGTGTACGACGCGGCCTACGAGCTGCGCGCCAAGACCGGCCTGCCCGTGCTGGGAGTGGTCTCGCTCGTTCTGAGCGAAGACGACGACCGTCGCAGGCGCATGGACAGGCTGCGCTTTCTGGCCGGATCCGGCAGCCTGGTCGGTATCTTCGGATTGGGCATGGCCGTGTTGTCGATTCTGGTAAACCGGCAGGCGGGGTAGCGACATGAGCAGCTTGATAGAGCAGGCCGCCCAGCGGCTTGCCCAATTGCGCGAGGCCGGGATCGAGATCCCGGGCGAAGCGCAGGCCTCCCCGGTTCCGACGCCAGCGCCGGCCAGACCCGAGCCCGCGCCGGTCGCTGCGCCGGTGGCGCCAGCGCCCATGGCTGAAAGGCCCGCGGCGACCGATGGCCCGACGCCGGCGCGTCCCCGGGTGCTCGAGGAATCGCATGTCTCGTCGCGTCGCGTCGAGCTCGACCTCGACGCCCTGACCGCCGCCGGCATCGTGACGCCCACCGCGCCTCGCACGAACATCGGTGACCAGTATCGTGTGATCAAGCGGCCCTTGATCCAGAACGCGATCGGCAAAGGCGCCGTGCCGGTGAACCATGGCAACCTGATCATGGTCACCAGTGCCCTGTCCGGCGAGGGCAAGAGCTACACCTCGGTCAATCTGGCGATGAGCATCGCCGCCGAGCTTGACCACACCGTGATGCTGGTCGATGCGGATGTCGCCCGCCCGTCGGTGCTGCGCATGCTCGGACTGCCACCCGGACCGGGTCTGCTGGAGTTGCTGGAAGGCCGCGCCGAAATGTCGAGCGTGCTGCTGCGCACCAATGTCGACAAGCTGACCATCCTGCCCAGTGGCTCGCCGCATCCGAGGGCCACCGAACTGCTGGCCAGCGATGCGATGCGCCAACTGCTGGACGACATGGCCACGCGGTATTCCGACCGGATCATCATCTTCGATTCGCCGCCGCTGCTGCTGACCACCGAATCGCGCGTGCTGGCTTCGCACATGGGCCAGATCGTGGTGGTCGTGCATGCCGGCAAGACGCTTCAGGCCGATGTGCAGCATGCACTGTCGACGATCGAGAGTTGCCCGGTGCGGATGATGCTGCTCAACAAGGCGCAGAACAACGAGCACGGCGCCTATGGTTATGGCTACGGCTATGGCTATGGGTACGGCGCCCAGGAACAACAGCCGAACTGAGCGGCGCCCCGATGCCTTTGCCGACCCTGTTCACGCCGGATCCCCGCTCCTTGCCGTTCGCGCCGCACCTTGCATGGCTGGGCTGCGCGCTGCTGGCAGGGGCGACGCCGGCCTGGGCGCAGGAAGGGGGCGCCGCACGGGCGTTGACCATCACGCCGACCGCGTCGATTGCCGAGACGCTGACCAACAACGTGCTGCTGACCGACGCCGACCGCCGGTCTGACGCGGTCACCGTGATCACGGCAGGTATCAGCGCCGCAGCCAATCGGGGCCGGGTCCGCGGCTCGGTGGACTACCAGCTCACCGGCTCGATCCACGCCCGCGAGACCGGTACCAACAACACGGCCAATGCGTTGCGTGCCTCGGTGCAGGCCGACGTCATCGAGAATTTCCTGTTGATCGACGCGAGCGCCTCGATCTCGCAGCAGCTGATCTCGCCGTTCGGCAAGCAGAGCGTCGATCCGACCGGCGCCAATGACAACCGCACCGAAGTCCGCAGTATTGCCGTGTCGCCGTCGATCCAGAGCCGGCTCGGCGGCTTGGCGAATCTCAGCGCACGCGCCAGCCATTCGCAGACCAGCAGCGCCTCGACCAGCGCGGGCGACCTCGCGACTGACTCCGTCAGCGCGTCGCTGACGTCGGCCAGCGCGACGGCGATCGGCTGGTCCGCCACCCTGTCGCACCAGTCCAGCGACTACGACGTCGGGCGTCGCACCACGACCGACTTGGCCAACGTTGGCCTGTCGTACCGACCGGACCCCGACCTGATGCTGACGGCCAGCGGTGGCCGTGAGCGAAGCAATCTGACCTCGCTGACCACCAGCGAGAACCACGGCACCTGGGGTGTGGGCCTGACCTGGACGCCCAGCGAGCGCACGCGGCTGGTGCTGCAACGCGACAGCCGCTTCTTCGGCGACACGCACAGCCTGAGCTTCGAGCACCGCATGGCCCGCAGCAACTGGCGCTTCTCCAGTTCGCGCGACCTCTCCACCGGTACGCCGGCCGCGGGCAGCAGCAGCCTGCTGACCTTGTACGACCTGCTCTTCGCGAACCGCGCCGCGCAAATCCCGGACCCGGCGCTGCGCCGGCAGGCGGTACTCGACGAGATCCGGCTGTCCGGCAAGAGCCCGACCGACCTGGTCGCCAGCGGCGGCTTCGTCAGCAGCGCGGTGACGCTGGTGAGCCGCCAGGACCTCTCGGTGGCGCTGCAGGGTGTCCGCACCACGCTGACGCTGGGCCTGTACCGCAGCGACAGCCGACGCATCGACGCCGGTGGCGCGACCACCGATGGCCTCGGCGCCAGCGGTCAGGTGCGGCAGCAGGGCTTCAACTTCACCGTCGGCCACCGGCTCACACCGAGCAGCGATCTGAACCTCGGACTGTCCCAGGGGCGCACGCGCGGCGGTACCGGCTTCGACTCCTCGGAGCTGCGTTCCCTGACCGTGGCCTGGACCAGCCAGCTCGGCGCCCGCACGAACCTGTCGCTGGGTGCACGCCATGTCAGCTTCGACAGCACGACCTCGCCGTATGTGGAGAGCGCGCTGACCGCGACCATCGGAATCAGGCTCTAGCCATGTACGAAGCTTTTTACGGGCTCACCAACAAGCCCTTCCAGCTCAACCCCGACCCGAGCTTCTACTTCGGCAGCAAGCAGCATCGCCGTGCCAAGGCCTACCTGGACTATGGCGTGTCGCGCAACGAGGGCTTCATCGTCATCACCGGCGAGATCGGTGCGGGCAAGACCACGTTGCTGCGCGCACTGATCGATGGCCTGCACGGCACCAACGTCATCGTCGGCCACCTGGTCACCACGCAGCTGGGCGCCGAGGACACGCTGCGCATGGTTGGTGCGGCCTTCGGTTTCAGGGTCAAGGACGTGCCCAAGAGCGAGTTGTTGATCACGCTCGAGGCCTTCCTGATCAGCCAGACCAGCAAGGGCAAGCGCTGCCTCCTGATCGTCGATGAAGCGCAGAACCTGACGCCGCGCGCCGTCGAGGAACTGCGCATGTTGTCGAACTTCCAGTTCGGCAACCAGGCCTTGATGCAGAGTTTCCTGGTCGGGCAACCCGAGTTTCGCGAGATCCTCCAGCGGCCCGAGATGGAGCAGTTTCGCCAGCGTGTCGCAGCCACCTGCCACATCGGGCCGCTCGATCTGGAAGAAACGCAGCGCTACATCGAGCATCGCCTGAAGTGCGCGGGAGCCGACGGCAAGCCCACGTTCGACCCCGATACCTTCGAAGCCATCTACAAGGCCAGCAACGGCATTCCACGGCGCATCAATTCGGTCTGCGACCGGCTGCTGCTGCTGGGCTTCCTGGCCGGCAAGACCCACCTGACGCGCGCCGACGTCGAAGAGGTGGTGCGCGAGTTCCAGCAGGAGGCCCATGTGCCTGCTTCGCGGCCCGCAGCCTTGCCCGCGGCCCGCGCGGTCGGCGCAGCCGCGGCCGGTGATGCGGTGGTCGAACTGGACCTGGATCTGTCGCAGCTGAAGCTCGATGCGGATGCCGCAGGCGCGATGTCCCGCCAGCTGGCCAATCTGACGGCCGAGCAGCGCGGCGACCAGCTGCAGCGGCTCGAACGCGGCCTGCTGCGGCTGGAGCGCACCAACCTGCAGATCCTGGCCTTGTTGCAGAAGGTGGTGGACGCGGCAGCGCGGCCGCGCACCGATCCGCCAGCCGGCAACGAAAGCAAGCCATGAGGACATTTGCCACGGGCACCGCCGCTTCGGCCCCGGTGCTGCTGCGCGATCGCCAGGCCGCTCTGCCGCCCGCAACGATCACCAATGCGCTGACGATCGACGTGGAAGACTACTTCCAGGTGTCGGCGTTCGCGCCCTACATCCGCCGCGGCGACTGGGACTCCCGCGAGTGCCGCGTCGAGCGCAACGTGTATCGCATCCTCGAGCTGCTGGACGAGGGGCATGCCAAGGCCACCTTCTTCACGCTGGGCTGGATCGCCGAGCGCTACCCGCAGCTGGTGCGCGAGATCGTCGCACGCGGCCATGAGCTCGCCAGCCATGGCTATGGCCACGAGCGTGCCACCGACCTGGACGAGGCCGCCTTCATGCTCGACGTGCGCCGGGCGAAGGAGATCCTCGAGGACCTGGGCGGTGTCGAGGTCCAGGGCTACCGCGCACCGAGCTTCTCCATCGGCACGGGCAACCTGTGGGCCTTCGGCACGCTGGCCCGCGCCGGCTACCGCTACAGCTCCAGCATCTACCCGATCCGGCACGATCACTACGGCATGCCGGATTCGCCGCGCTTCGCCTACCGGGTCAACGAGCAGTTGGTCGAGATCCCGGTCACGACCCTGCGCCTCGGTCGGCGCAACCTGCCCTCGAGCGGCGGCGGCTACTTCCGCCTGCTGCCTTATGCGCTGTCGCGCTGGATGCTGCAGCAGGTCAATCGCGCAGACGGCGAACCGGCCATCTTCTATTTCCATCCCTGGGAAATCGACGCGCAGCAACCGCGCATCGACGGCATCGACATGAAGACCCGCTTCCGCCACTACGTCAACATCTCGCGCATGGAGCGGCGGCTGCAGCAACTGCTGGCCGACTTCCGCTGGGGCCGCATGGACGACGTGTTTCTCGGGCGTGCCCCGGCGCCTGCGGGCGTGGCGCGCGATACCGCGCCAATGCCGATCTGACCCGTGTCGACGATACGCCGCCTCACACCGCAGGACGCCGCCGAATCCGCACGCTGGGATGCATTCGTGCTGGCCTGTCCTGAGGCCACGTTCTTCCACCGCGCCGGCTGGCAGACGATCCTCGGCGAGGTCTTCCGCCACCAGACGCACTTCCTTTATGCCGAGTCGGCGGATGGCCGCATCACCGGCGTGCTGCCGTTGGCGCACGTGCGCAGCCTGCTGTTCGGCAACGCGCTGACCAGCCTGCCCTTCGCCGTCTACGGCGGCGTGGCGGCCGAGGATGCCGAGACCGCGGCGGCGCTCGAGGCCGAGGCCCAGGCGCTGGCGCGCCGCCTCGATGTGCCGCACCTCGAGATGCGCAACATGCAGCGCCGCCACGAAGAGTGGCCGATGCAGGACCTGTACGTCACCTTCCGCAAGGAGATCCTGCCCGAGGAAGAGGCGAACATGCTGGCCATCCCGCGCAAGCAGCGGGCGATGGTTCGCAAGGGCATCAAGAATGGGCTGGTGAGCCAGCTCGATGAGGGCGTCGACCGCTTCTTCGCGCTGTATGCCGACAACGTCCATCGCCATGGCACGCCAGCCATGCCCAAGCGCTATTTCCAGAAGTTGCGCGAGGTGTTCGGCAGCGATTGCGAAGTGCTCACCGTCTGCACCGCGGAAGGCAAGCCGATCTCCAGCGTCCTGAGCTTCTACTTCCGCGACGAGGTGCTGCCGTACTACGCCGGCGACGACACCGCGGCTCGCGACCTGGCCGGCAACGACTTCAAGTACTGGGAGCTGATGCGCCGTGCCTGTGCCCGGGGACTCAAGGTCTTCGACTACGGTCGCAGCAAGCAGGGCACCGGCTCGTTCTCGTTCAAGAAGAACTGGGGCTTCGAACCGCAGCCGCTGCACTACGAGTACTGCCTGTACAAGCGCGACAGCGTGCCGCAGAACAACCCGAACAATGCCAAGTTCAAGCTGCTGATCGAGACCTGGCGCCGGCTGCCGATCGGCGTGGCGAACTGGCTCGGCCCGTTCATCGTGCGCAGCCTGGGGTAGGGCCCGAGCGATGGCGAACCTGCTGTACCTGGTGCACCGTCTGCCGTACCCGCCCAACAAGGGCGACAAGGTGCGCTCGTACCACTTGCTGAAGCATCTGGCGGCGCGGCACCGCGTCTTCCTCGGCACCTTCATCGACGACCCCGAGGACGAAGTCCACCTCGACACCGTGCGCAGCCTGTGCGCAGGCCTGCATGCCGCGCGCCTGTCGCCGCGGGGTGCGCGCATCGCCAGCCTGTCCGGCCTGTTGAGTGGCGAGGCCTTGACCCTGCGCTACTACCGCGATGCCGGCCTGGCGCGCTGGGTGGCCGACGTGCTGGCTCGCGAGACCATCGATGCCGCGGTGGTGTTCTCGTCGTCGATGGCGCAGTACGCGGAAGCCCATGCGGGGCTGCCGATGCTGGTCGACTTCGTCGATGTCGATTCAGCCAAGTGGTCCGAGTATGCCGACCGGCATGCCTGGCCGATGTCCTGGCTGTACCGGCGCGAAGGCGAACGCCTGCTGGCCTACGAGCGGGCGGTCGCGGTCCAGGCGCGCCGTTCGTTCTTCGTCACCGACAAGGAAACGGCGCTGTTCCACCGGCTCGCGCCCGAGAGCGCGGTGACGGTCGAGCCGCTGTGCAACGGTGTCGACGCGGCCTACTTCGCGCCCGATGCGGCGATGCCGTCGCCGTACAGCGCCGATGAATGCCCGCTGGTCTTCACCGGCGCGATGGACTACTGGCCCAACGTGGATGCCGTGAGCTGGTTCGTCGCGGACGTGCTGCCGACCCTGCGGGCGCGCTGGCCGACGCTGCGGCTGCACATCGTCGGCCGCAGCCCGACGCCGGCCGTGCAGGCCCTGGCGAGCGATGCGGTCAGCGTCTCCGGCACCGTGCCCGACGTGCGACCGTACCTGCAGCATGCGCGTGTGGTGGTGGCGCCGCTGCGGCTGGCGCGCGGCATCCAGAACAAGGTGCTCGAGGCAATGGCGATGGCGCGTCCGGTGGTGGCCGCCGACACCTGCGTCGGCGCCATCGATGCGGTGCCCGGCACCGACCTGCTGCCGGCCGCCACTGCCGCCGACTATGTCGCCCACATCGAGGCGCTGCTGGCCGATGCGCCACGGGCCGATGCGATCGGCCGCGCGGGCCGCGAAGCGGTGCTGCGGCGCTACAACTGGACGGCGCGGCTGGCCCCGCTCGATGCCGTTCTCGAGGACGTGGTGGGCTAGCAGGATGAGCACCATGCTGACAGACACCCTCGGCAGCGCGCCCGCGCGTGCGCGCTGGCGTGCGCCGCTGCTCGGCTGGCTGGCCGTGCTGGCGGTGATGGTCGCGGTGATGTGGGAGCCGCTGGCCGGCATGGTGGCCATCTGGGAGCGCAGCCAGACCTTCGCGCATGCCTACGTGGTGGCGCCGATCTCGGCCTGGCTGGTGTGGCGCATGCGCGCCGACGTGGCGGCGCTGGTGCCGGCACCGACCCCCCGGGCGGCCGCCTGGGTGGTGCTCCCGGCATTGCTGTGGCATGTCGGCACGCTGACACAGGTCAACGCGCTGCAGCACTTCATGGCGGTCACGATCCTCGTGCTCAGCGTGCCGGTGATGTTCGGTTGGCAGGTGACCCGCGCGCTGATGTTCCCGCTGGGCTTCCTGTACTTCATGGTGCCGTTCGGCGAGTTCCTGACGCCGATGCTGGTGGACATGACGGCCGATTTCGCCGCGGCGGCCATCCGCCTGAGCGGCGTGCCGATCTACCGCGAGGCGAACCAGTTCGTCATCCCTTCCGGCCGCTGGTCGGTGGTGGATGCCTGCAGCGGCATCCGCTACCTGATGGCCTCGCTGATGGTGGGCACGCTGTTCGCGTACCTCAACTACAGCAGCCTGAAGCGGCGCTGGATGTTCGTCGGCGTCTCGATCATCGTGCCGATCGTCGCCAACTGGCTGCGCGCCTACATGATCGTGATGATCGGCCACCTGTCGAACAACCAGCTGGCCACCGGCGTCGACCACATCGTCTACGGCTGGGTGTTCTTCGGCATCGTGGTGCTGCTGATGTTCATGATCGGCGCGCGCTGGGCCGATGCGCCGGCGCCGGGCGCCGCGGCCCAGCGTGCCGGCGGCAGCGCGTCGTCTGTTGCGGCCGGCGGCGGCCCCGGCGAACCGCGCGCATGGGCCGCCGCCGTCTGTGTCGTGGCGGCCATCGTGGTATTCGGTGCCCTGCCCGATCAGTGGCTGTCGCGCGCGGGTTCGGCCGACGAGCCCGTGGCCAACCGCTGCGCGCCCTTGCCGAGCACCCTGTCCGCCACCTGGCGCCAGGTCGAGTCCGAGCCGCCGCTGGCCTTGAAGCCCGACGGCGCCAGCCGCATCGAGCGTGCCGCCTATCGCCAGGGCGATGCCACGGTGTGGGTCTCGGTCGCGGACTTCTCGGGCAACCGGGCGGGCCGCCTGGTGTCCTCGGTGCACAAGATCGGCTATGCCGTCTGGCCGCACTGGAATCCGGTCGAGGAAGACCTCCGCCGGCTGCCGGCCGGCGACGCGGCACTCGAGGTGCGTCGCACGGTGCTCGTGTCCACCGCCGAGCAGGGTTTCCAGCCGCGCAAGGTGCATGACCTGCGCCTGTACTGGATCGATGGCGACGGCGGCCTGGCCACCACCAGCGATGCCTGGGCCAAGCTGCAGCAGCTGAAGCTGCGCATTCGCGGTCTTTCGGGTCAGGGCAAGATCATCGACATCATGGTGCTGGACAACGAATCCCAGCCGGCCGATGCCGTGCTGCAGCGTTTCGCCGCCGAGGCCTATCCATCCGTCGCACGCTGGCTCGCTGGCTGTTCTGCCGACAGGCCCAGCCGCTAGCACCGCCGCTGTCGCACCCCAGCGGCCAAGATCGATAACCCAGGATATACACAGCCATCTCCGCAGAAGGAAGAAAGCATGACAACCATCGCCGTGATCGGATTGGGCTACGTCGGCCTGCCGCTGGTGGTCGAGTTCGCCAAGCATGGCCGCACGATCGGCTTCGACATCCATGAGGGCAAGGTCGCCGCCTGCAAGGCCGGTACCGACCCGTCGCGCGAGCTCAGCGATGCGCAGATGGCGCAAGCCGTGCACGCCGTCTACACCAGCGACGGCGCGATGCTGGCCGAAGCCGACGTGATCATCGTCGCCGTGCCCACGCCGGTGGACGAAGCCCACATTCCCGATTTCCGCCCGCTGGTCGGCGCTTCCACCAGCGCAGGCAAGCACATGAAGAAGGGCGCCATCGTCGTCTTCGAGTCCACCGTCTACCCCGGTGCCACCGAGGAGGTCTGCATCCCGGTGCTCGAGAAGCACTCGGGCATGAAGTGGAAGCAGGACTTCTTCGTCGGCTACAGCCCCGAGCGCATCAAC